>JAURVK010000042.1 GCA_030655535.1 Methylobacter sp.
TCTCCGTGTTCTTCGTGGTTATTTCTTATCTATGCTAAAAATGAATTTTTCACAGCCTCTCAGTCTAACGCAGATAAACCTAAAAAAACGGTTGGTGTTACCTAGGCTGTTCGTAGGATAAAGAGTTCAACTTTTTCAATCAATAAGTGCTATTACCTATCGGGTGTTAGGATAAAAGCCGCGCGACAATGACATGACGGGGACGATTGTGGAATATATTGTCGGGTCTGAATAATTACCGGCAGACAGCTTTTCGTTGGTATATTGCACACCATCAAACGCTTCTAAAAAAGAAAACTCATGTTAAGACTATTTCATACCGCAGACTGGCATCTTGGGCATTATCTGCATGGCGTTTCGCGGCAACTGGAGCATCAGCAGTTTCTGGACTGGCTGTTGCTGGAATTGCAAAGCAAACAGGCCGATGCGTTGCTTGTTGTCGGTGATATTTTCGATTCGGCAAATCCCTCTTCCGCAGCGCAGTCGCAGCTGTACGATTTTCTGGTTAAAGCCAAAGCGCGGCAACCGAATCTGGATATTGTTTTAATCGGCGGCAATCACGATTCCGCGTCACGGCTGGATGCGCCATCGCCCATTCTTAATGCCTTGGGTGTTACTGTGGTCGGCGGCTTGTCGCGTGACGATCAGGGTGGTATCGATTGGGAGCGTTTGGTGGTGCCGCTGACCAATGCGGCGGGCGAGATTAAAGCATGGTGCGGAGCCATGCCGTTTTTGCGCAATGCCGATTTACCATCAAGCGATCAAGACGGCGATCCGTTAATCTCCGGCATGAAAACGCTTTATGCCGAACTGTTTGCGCAGCTGCAACAAAAGGCCGGCAATGGCGAAAGCCTGATCCTGACCGGGCATTGTTATATGGTCAATGGCGCGGTGTCCGAATTAAGCGAACGTAAAATACTGGGCGGCAACCAACATGCGCTGCCGATCGAATTATTTCCCGACGATATTGCTTATGTGGCATTAGGCCATTTGCATCTGGCGCAACGGGTCGGTACGCATCAGCACATCCGTTACAGCGGTTCGCCGATTCCGCTGTCGTTTGATGAAACCGATTATTCGCATCAGCTTGTTCAGGTCGATATGAGCGCAGGTCGGCCGGTCGAAACCGTCGCCGTAAAAATTCCCCGCAGCGTTCAATTACTCAGAATCCCCAACGGCAAAGATTTTGCGGTATTGCCTGCGGTGATCGAGCAATTGGAGAACCTGATCCTGGACGATCTGCCGATAGAGCAAAGACCGCTGCTTGAATTGCGTATCAGGCTGGAAAAACCGGAGCCCGGATTGCGTCAGCAGATTGAAGAAGCCATCGCCAAACTGCCGGCGCGCTTATTGAAAATATCCACCGCTTACAGCGGCAGCGAAAAAAGTCTGGCCGACATGAAAATCGAAGAACGCCTCGAAGAATTGCAACCCTTTGATGTTTTTCAGCGCTGTTATCAAAACAAGTATGACCGGGAAACGCCCGAAGTTATGAATGCGTTATTTAATGAGTTGCTTGAAAGTCTGCAAGGAACGGAATAATGCGCATTTTAGCGATACGCGGAAAAAATCTGGCAAGCCTAGCCGAGCCGTTTGAGATTTTGCTGAATGCAGGTCCCTTGGAGCAGGCCGGTTTATTTGCCATTACCGGGCAAACCGGCGCCGGTAAAAGCACGATACTGGATGCTTTGTGTCTGGCGCTGTACGACAAAATTCCGCGATTGCCGGACGGTCACGGTTTTGCGGTAGGCCATAAGGATGAAGATGAAAATCTGCGCGTGGCCAGTACCGACGTACGTTCGATATTACGCCGGGGCACCAGCCACGCTTACGCCGAAGTGGATTTTATCGGCAAGGATAAACAGCATTACCGTGCGCGCTGGGAAGTCAGCAAAGCGCGCGGCAAAGCGGACGGACGCTTGCAGGCGCAGGAAGTCACCTTAAGCAAAATCGACGACGGCCAGCGTATCGGGCAGGGCAAGAGAAACACGCTGGAAATAATCGGCGAGTTGATCGATCTTAACTTCGACCAGTTCCGCCGCTCGGTTTTATTGGCTCAGGGCGATTTTGCCGCGTTTTTAAAAGCCAAAAAAGACGAGCGTTCCAGTTTGCTGGAGCGCATCACCGGTACCGAACTTTATTCGGTGCTGTCTATCGCCGCATTCGACCGTGCCAGTCAGGAAAAAAACGCATTAAACGCGATTGCAAGCCGGATGCAGGATCAAATCCCGTTGGATGATACGGCTCGTCAACTGCTGGAACAGCAACGCGATCAATTCACCGGTCAGTTGGCCGATCTGGATAAACAAATCGCCAGCAACCGGCAAATCATCGACTGGTATGCCGAGCTGAAAAAACGGCAAGCCGCTGAACGGCTTGCTCGTGAGGTCGTTGCCGGCAGCCGGCAGGCGTGGGATGCGGCAGACGCTGAACGGCAGTTGATACAACAAGTCGAACTTGCGCAGCCTTTAAGGCCGCTGTTAAGTCAGTACCAAACGGCAAATGCCGAATATTTGGATGCCCAGCACAAACTCAAAGACAGCAGTGGTCAGCACCTAGCCGCTGAAACAAGGCGGCAAACGGCAAAGGCACAGCTGGCCTCGCTTGCCGTTGTTTTAACCGATGCCGAACAGCAACAACAGCAGGCGCAACCGGTATTAATCAAAGCGCGGGCATTGGACACGCGCCTTGACGTGATCCGGCAGGCTGTCGGCGCCTTGGCCTTGGATGAAAACCGGCTGCTGACTTTGTGGGATGCCGCCGAAAAAGACCGTCAATCCTTATTGGCTCAACAGACCGAACAAACCACCGCGCTGCAACAGCTGACTATCTGGCTGGAACAAAATCAGGCGATCAAACCCATCGCAGCCGAATGGAGCCGATGGGATGCCGAGCTGGAACGCTATCAAACGCTGAATACCCGGAAAACAGACGATACACTCAAAGCGGAGCAGTTAAGGCTGGCGGTTACCAAAGATGAGAATAGTCTGGCAGAATTAAAGTCGGCGATTGATGACAGTCACAAAAAAGGGGAGCTGCATCAACAGACGCTGGCGCAACTGAAAACACAGGATAGCCGGCAATCTCTTGAAGACCTGCACCGTTCAAAAGACGCGCTTGAAATCAAGCGCGAGCAAGTCATCAAGGCGCTGAATCTGGCGAATCATACCCGGGAGTTGCAACAGGCTATCAAACAGGACACGGAGAAGCTGGCAGCAACCGAACAGACGCTTAATGACGGTACGCTGCAACTGCAAACAGTCAATCAGCAGCGGATAGCTAATGGCGCCGGGCTGAGCGAGGCCAAAAAAGCCTTGGAGCTGATACAGGCAACCACCCATAAAAACGCCGAACAGTTCCGCTCTTTGTTACAAGACGATCAGCCTTGCCCGGTTTGCGGAGCGCTGGAACATCCCTGGAAAGACCAGGCCAGCATAGGTGATGAACAGGCTGTAGCGCAGTCGGCACGGGTCGCCGAGCTGGAAAATCAAAATGAAATACTGATTAAAGCCGGCGCCGAATTGACCAAGGGCATCAGTCAGGGACAGCAGCAAAAAACAGCGCTGGCAGGCGGTCTGGCCGAGGCGCAGACAAAATTGGCGCAGTGCCATAACGACTGGCAGGCGTTAGCGCTACACGACTTTTCCATCACCGATAGCCAGCTGTTGCCTGAACTTAAAAGTCATGACGAACAGATAAGTTCCGACTTGGCGCGTATTAAACAGCAGGAAAAAGCCGCTCTGGAATTACAAAAACAGCTAAAAGCGGCACAGGGTTTGTTCGATGCGTCCAAGCAGAATAGGGAAAACCTGTCTGCCGGATACGCCTCGCTGGACAAACAACATGCCAAAAATAAAGCCGATCTGGAGCATCTCGCTGTCGGAATTCAGCAGTTGGAAAAACAACTGCAAGCGATTGTCGATTTATTGGCGACACCGTTCCGGCAGCTGGAAAACTGGCAGTCTTGTCTGGAAAATTCTACCGCAGAATTCAGGCAGGATTGCGCGGTAAAAGTGCAGCAAAACCAGCGCAGCGAACAGCAGATTGAGACGGCCGCCAAATCCCTGGAAAAAATCAACCACGATCAAAAACTCGCCGAGCAGGCGCTGAATCAATGCCTACAACAACACCAAATCAAACAGGCCGAGTTAAAGACCCGGACAGATGAACGGCAAAAATTGTCACAAGAGCGCGATGCCGTGTTGCCAACGGTTACTGCCGACAGTTATCAGCAAACCGTTAACCAAAGCCTACAGACCGCAAGAGCCGCTCATCAGCAAGCCGGTCAAGCCGTCAGTCAGGCGGAAACCGGGCTGGCAACCTGCAAACAAAATCAGCAGCATTGGCAAACCGAGACCGGCAGACGCTACAGTAATCTGGAAAAAGCCCTAAGCGCATTGAACCAATCGCTGGAAAAACAGGCCATCGATCTTGAGCAGTTAAGCCGGTTACTGGAAAAAGACGAGTACTGGCTGAGCGAACAGAAAACCAAAATGGGGGCGCTGGAGCGCGCCTTGCAAGAGTCTTTAACCTTATTAAAAGTTAAAGTCGACGATTGCCTTAAGCAGCGACCGCCATGGATGGTGCAAGTGTCGCAAGGGGTAGGGAACCCATGCGACCAAAGCCATCCTGTCGAAATAGTCGAGGAAGACGCCAACAAGCTGTCTGTTGAATTGCAGCAGCAAAGACAGGTAGTGCACACGCAGAAAGAAGAGCAAGTCATCCTGCTACGGGAAGACGATAAAAAAATCGAAGCAGGACGGCTGTTGAAAGCAGCGCTGGACGGCCAACGAGACCGCTGGGAGCAATGGGAAAGCCTGAATGAATTAATAGGCTCAAGAAGCGGCGCCAAGTTCCGTACTTTTGCCCAAAGCCTGACCCTGGAAGCGTTGCTGGCGCACAGCAATCAACATCTTGAAGACTTCGCCAAACGCTATGCCCTGCAACGGGTGCCGGGCAGCGATCTGGAGCTGCAAATTATCGACCGCGACATGGCCGATGACGTGCGCAGCGTACACAGCCTGTCCGGCGGCGAAAGCTTTCTGGTGTCGCTGGCGCTGGCCTTGGGTTTGGCGTCGCTTTCATCCAATAAAACCCAGGTTGAATCGTTGTTCATCGACGAAGGCTTCGGCAGCCTGGATCCGGAAACGCTGGACATAGCCATCGCCAGCCTGGACACCCTGCAAGCCCTGGGCCGAAAAGTCGGCGTTATCTCGCATGTGCCTATTTTGGTTGAGCGTATCGGTGCCAGGGTGGTGGTTGAAAAACAGGGCGGGGGACGGAGTCGTGTGGTGATTGTTGCAGGTGGGGCTTAGAGCGTCGATTACGTTAAATGACGGCAAAAGACTGACAATCCTTGATGCGTTTGGTAACATTGCACCACCCGTTATTTCACTATGTTGCGGCTATTCATAGTGACAATGGCTTCAGCAGCCTAAATATCATGGCAGCCAAGCCGCCCAGTAGACGCAGAGGAACAGCGCTACTCATTGTAACGGAAGCGATACCTGCTTAACTCGACTAATAATGGTCTGGGCAGAGCCGATCCACTATACTCATTTACTATAATAACAAGAGTTTAATTATGAATTTATTTCCAATCGATCTTGGCGCTTATCAACGCGTCACTTTAAACGCAAGCAATAGCACGCTGACCGACGAGCAACGAGCCAGTCTCAAGGCTAATATTCAGCTGTGCCGCGACGCAATCGTCTTTTTTACCGCGACCGGCGCTGCGAGAGGCGTCGGCGGACATACCGGCGGCCCTTACGATACCGTGCCGGAAGTTATGATTATGGATGCGTTGTTCAGGGGCGATGCCGATAAATACGTCCCTATTTTCTTTGACGAAGCCGGACATCGCGTGGCCACTCAATATCTGATGTCTACGCTGAACGGCGACCTGCCGGCAGAACGCCTGATGGAATACCGCGCCGCGCATTCTCATTTGCCGGGTCACCCTGAACTGGGCTTTACGCCCGGTGTAAAATTCAGCTCGGGACGGTTGGGGCATATGTGGCCTTACGTCAACGGCGTGGCTATGGCTAATTCAACCAAAACACTGTTCTGCCTCGGTTCCGATGGTTCCCAGCAAGAAGGTAACGACGCAGAAGCTGCACGCTTGGCGGTCGCTCAACGACTGAATGTCAAGCTGATTATCGACGACAATAACGTCACCATTGCCGGTCATCCGTCACATTATCTGCCCGGTTGCTCCACGGCTAAAACCTTGGCCGGTCAGGGCGTAACCGTATTGGAAGGCGACGGCGAAGATCTTGACGATCTTTACAAGCGTATTTGTATTGCCGTAAATACCAGCGGCCCGGTTGCGGTCATTAACCATCGCCCGATGTGTCCGGGAATTGTCGGCCTGGAAGGTTCTACTCATGGTCATGACGTCATTTCTGTCAAAGTGGCGGTCGAGTATCTTGAGTCTCGCGGTCAACAAGCGGCAGCAGATCACCTTAAAGGCATTAAAGCGCCAAAAAATGACGCGGTATTCCTGGGTTCCAGCGACAAGTGGGATGCCAATCGCAACGTTTTCGGTGATGCCGCTGTCGACATTATGAGCAGAATGAGCGAAGCCGAACGCATCGAAAAAATCCGCGTCGTTGACAGCGACCTGGAAGGTTCCTGCGGCCTGTTCAAAATTCACAGCGCTTTTCCTGAAGTGTTTATCTCTTCCGGCATTATGGAGCGTAGTAACTTCTCGGCGGCAGCCGGTTTCGGGATGGAAGCAGGCAAACAGGGTATTTTCGGTACCTTTAGCGCTTTCCTGGAGATGCTGCTGTCTGAAATCACCATGGCGCGTTTGAATAATTCTAACGTGCTCAGTCATTTCTCGCATTCCGGGATTGACGACATGGCTGACAATACCTGTCATTTCGGTCTGAACAACATGTTTGCCGACAATGGCTTGAGTGACGGCTATGCGACCAACCTTTACTTTCCTGCCGACCCGTTGCAAATGAAAGCCTGTTTGGAAACCATCTTCTTTAACCCAGGCTTGCGTTTTGTGTTTTCGACCCGCTCTAAAGTACCGACTATTTTGAATACTGAAGGCCGGGACTACTTTGGCGGCGACTATAAATTCGTCTCCGGCAAAGATGAAATTATCCGCGAAGGTACCCAAGGTTATATCGTCAGCTTCGGCGAATCGTTGTATCGGGCATTGGATGCGGTAGAGCGTCTAAAACAAGAAGGCATCGATGTCGGTTTGATCAACAAACCTACCTTGAACGTCATCGATGAAGAGATGATGGCTAAGATTGGCAAGTCGCCGATGGTGTTGATTGTAGAGTCGTATAACCGCAAAACGGGATTGGGCAGTCGCTTCGGTTCCTGGTTGCTGGAGCGTGGTTTGACCCCAAAATATGCGCATATTGCAACGCATAAAGAAGGCTGCGGCGGTCTGTGGGAACAATTTCCTCATCAAGGAATCGATCCTGCCGGGATTATGGCTAAAGTTAAGGATTTGCTGAAAGCTTAATCCGATTAATCGTTAAGGGGCGCGTAGAGCGCCCCTTTTTTATCGGTAACTTCAAAGCGTTGTTTAACCCATTCGGCAACTTCTTTTTTATTCTGGGTTTAGTGGCTTTGCCCTTGCCCTTGCCCTTGCCCTTGAGCTTGAGAATGTCCTGCACCAGTCTGTCCATCTGTTTTTGCTGCCACGCAAGCAATTCCAATAACGCATCGATTTAGTGCCGTCTTCGTTACTGATTTTAGATGATTGCGGCTTGAAAGAATCCATGCGGCTATTTTAACCTGATTTTAAAGGCGCTGCCTGCGGCTAACGAGACGTTACATTTTTTTGAGATTGGCGAGATCCTGATTTTTAGTCATATCCGAACTATTCGGAGGCGGGCGTTACCTTTTATAAAGGTAACGGAAAGTATCAGCTGATTTACCTTGTCGACAGGCATAAAAAAACCGTAGCTCCCGAAAGAGCTACGGTTTATTTGCCTGCAATTAGATGATTGTTACTTCTTCTGCTTGCGGGCCTTTTTGTCCTTGAGTGACAGTAAACTGTACTTTCTGTCCTTCATCAAGAGATTTAAAGCCTGAGCTGTTAATGTTACGAAAGTGAACAAAAACATCTGGGCCATTTTCTTGCTGAATGAAACCGAAGCCTTTTTCAGCGTTAAACCATTTAACTGTACCTGTAGTCATTTAGTGTAATCCTATGTATAGTAATTAATAGCCTTATTAAGGCTGATGGAGCTGGGAAATTAGAGAATTACTTAATGATAACACGACGAACAATTACAAGAAGAACTTCGTAAAGATAAGCATAACGGTAAAACTATTTCAAGCTGGACGCATTCTATAGTCGCACTCTGACAATGTCAAGCTTTTCGATTGCCATGCAGGTGACATACGGTTTAAATAATTTGGATTGCTTATATTGAAGCACTTGAGAGAGGCAACAGAACAATCCAGTGGAAGCTACGTAGTTAAAGGATTTAATATTGTTGCTTTTTAGATATACCGCCATTTGTGGCGGTATGTCAACGCATCTTGCTGTACTTCGTTGGGCTTGGTTAAACCCTTAATTGGCGGAGAATAAGGGATTCGAACCCTTGATACGTTGCCGTATACACACTTTCCAGGCGTGCGCCTTCGACCGCTCGGCCAACTCTCCTATTTCTTTTTGTCCCGAAGACTGCAATAAGCCGAATAGAATAATCGATATTGCGTTTTGACGCAATGATCTTTATCCGCCGCTTACTTCGGTCTGCGCTTCCAGTTCATCCCAGCGCTGGTAAACTTGCTCCAATTTTTCATCAATCTGTTTGAGTTCGTCCAGGGTCTTGGCAACGACAACTTGATCTTTTTTGTAGAACTCAGGCGCACTGATTTGCCGGTTTAATTCCGCTTGCTTAGTTTCCAGTTCGGCAATCAGTTCCGGTAATTTGTCCAGTTCCTGCTGCTCTTTAAAGCTTAGCTTTTTTTTCGTTCCGGTGGATGCAGGGGGCTTTACTGCCGGTTTTTCGGGCTTGCTTACCTTGGCAGGTTCGCGCTGTTTGGCCTGTTTAACATGATTCATCCAATCGGTATAGCCGCCGACAAACTCATCGACTTCGCCTGTGCCGTCCAGCACAAAGACGCTGGTCACCACGTTGTCCAGAAAAGCCCGGTCATGGCTCACCAGCAACAAGGTGCCGTCAAAGTCGACCAGTTTTTCTTCCAACAACTCCAATGTTTCCAAATCCAGGTCATTGGTCGGCTCATCCATGATGATCAGGTTGGAAGGCTTGGTAAATAACCGCGCCAGCAATAGGCGGTTTTTCTCGCCGCCCGACAAGCTTTTTACCGGTGAACGCGCTCTGGCCGGGGCAAACAGAAAATCCCCCAGATACGACATCACATGCCGCTGGTTGCCGGCGATTTCGACAAACTCATTACCGTCGGCGACGGTTTCGGCAACGGTCATGTTCGGGTCGAGCTGGTCGCGCAACTGGTCGAAGTAGGCGATTTCAAGCTTGGTGCCCTGTTCTACGGTACCGCTGTTCGGTTCCAATTGTTTTAACAGCAATTTTAACAAGGTCGATTTACCGGCGCCGTTAGGGCCGATCAGGCCGATTTTGTCGCCGCGTTGAATCAGTGTGGAAAAATGCTTAACAATCGGTCTGTCCTCATAAGCAAAGCTGATGTCGTTGACTTCGATGACTTTTTTACCGGAGGCATCGCCTCTTTCCAGCGACATTTTGCTGGTGCCTTGCGTGTTGCGGCGTTGGCTGCGTTCGTCACGCAATTTTTCCAGCGCCCTGACTCGGCCTTCGTTACGGGTACGCCGGGCTTTTACACCTTGTCTGATCCAGACTTCTTCATCGGCCAGCTTCTTGTCGAACTCGGCATTTTGGTTGGCTTCGTCTTCCAGGGCTGCGGCTTTTCTGGCCAAGTAATCATCATAGCTGCCTTGCCAGGACACCAGATTGCCGCGATCCAGGTCGACAATCCGGGTCGCCAGTTTTTGCAGGAATGACCTGTCATGGGTTACGAATAATACCGCGCCCTGAAAATTCAGCAGCTGGTCTTCCAGCCAGGTAATGCTTTCAAAGTCCAGATGGTTGGTCGGCTCATCCAGCAACAAGACTTCCGGCTCTATCACCAAGGCTCTGGCCAAGGCTACGCGCCGTTTCCAGCCGCCGGATAAGCCGCTGATCTTTAATTCGCCGGGCAAATCCAGTTTGCTTAAGGTGGTTTCAACCCGTTGCTGAAAATGCCAGCCGTTATGTGCTTCGAGCTTGTGCTGCAAATCGCCCAATTCATTCAGGGCCTGGTCATCATCGTAATCCATCGTTAACGACAGCGCGTGATAACGGGTAAGCCACTCGCCCAACTCGCCCAAACCGCCGGCAACGGCATCGTAAATGGTCGCGTCCTCAGGCAGATCGGGGGTTTGCTCCAGCCATGCCAGTTTTAATTCCGGTTGCCGCCAGATATCGCCGTGATCGGCTTGGATATTGCCGGCTATGATCTTCATCAAGGTTGATTTGCCCTCGCCGTTGCGGCCTAACAAGCCTACCCGTTCTCCGGCATCCAGCTGAAAGTCGGCGTTTTTCAATAAAGCGTGAGTTCCAAAAGCGATGGAAACGTTGGACAATCGTAATAAGGGCATTTTAAAGTTCTTTATGTTGTAAATAGCGTCGTAATAAATCCAGTGCCAGCAACGCCGCCTGATTTTGCTTGCGTTCGATAGGGCCTGCCACTGAATGGGTAGTTTGATGAAATCCATCTCCAGTCAGCAATACATTATATAGAATAATGGCTCGGTCTTTATCGTGAAATGTTTTATTGTCCCCGGAGTAAAGCTGAACCAGCACCAATTCGGCGCAGCCGGTTTTGTTTATTTCGCCGGCAATGGCTTGTGCGCTTGCGATCAAATCATCGGCATTAACCGTAACCGCCAGACTTTGTCCCAGCTTTTCCAGGGATTGCTGATAGCGGCTTTCCAACAACCATTGAGCGCCTATGCACTTGGCTGCCAACAAGCCCTGACTGGCTGTTTCCGCGACGGCTAGCGTGTGCTGTCCGGCAATCATCAGTTGATCGACGGTAAAAACCAGGTCGCCGCTGGCCCGGCCTAAGCCGTCAATGGCAAAAACATGATCGCCGAGTTCGACTGCCATTTTATCGACCAATGTGGTCATCGCCGCTTCAGGATAATTTTGAGGGAACAGCAGCTTGGTTTGCACGTCGTCGGGACTGGCTCGAAAACCCAGCTGCACTTGCGCCGGGATTTCAATCGCGTCGATGCGCTGTTGTATGGCCGACTCGCCTAGGCCTAAGGTTCTGATGGTGATTAATCGATTAGGTTGCAATAAAAACCGGCTTGCCAGCGTGGGCTGGATCGATTCCAGAAATAAATGGCGCATTTCGTTAGGTACGCCGGGTACGAAAGCAAACCAGCAGCGTCCGACTTGCAAGGAAAAACCCGGTGCCGTGCCCCAGGCGTTGTCAATGCGCTCTGCACCTTTCGGAAACATCGCCTGCTTGCGGTTGGAGTCTGGCATTTCGCGGTTTCTTAAGGCAAAAAATCGTTTAACCTGCTCAAAGGCAACGGCGTCGAATTCCAGCGGCAGGTCGAATGCTTTGGCGACCGCCTCGGCGGTCAAATCATCGCTGGTAGGCCCCAATCCGCCGGTACAAATACAGCAATCTGCACGGATTGAAATTTCCCGCAGTAAGGCTATCAGGTCATCGAGTTTGTCGCCCACGGCGGTATGCCGGGTTACAGTCAATCCCATGTTGACGGCGTGTTCGGACAACCATGCCGCATTGGTATCGACGGTTTGCCCGGTAACGATTTCTTCGCCCTGGGAGAATATTTCTAGCGTTGGGTTCATGTTCGAGGTTCAAGGTTCAAAGTTCGGCTCGTTCCCACGCTCCCGAGACTGTGAAAGTATTCGTATTTAGAAAAATTATAGAATAACCACGAAGAACATGGAGAGCACGAAGTTTTTAATGCATTGAATTAACGTTGTTATTTTCTCCGTGTCCTTCGTGTTCTCTGCGGTAAAACATTTTTTCAGCCCGATTTGGATAATACTTCCACAGTCTCTGGAG
>JAURVK010000056.1 GCA_030655535.1 Methylobacter sp.
AAGGAAGAACAGAAAGTTGGTCAGGAGCAATTGGCTAAAATTAAAGAAGCGACTGAAGCCAGAAAAAAACAGCAGGAAAAAGACGCTCGACTTGAGGAGTCCATCAAAAGAAATGCCGACAAAGTAAGGCAGCAAGCTTCAGCCAAGCAAGAAATACTGCATAGAAAGAAACAAGAAGAAGGTACGCGTGCCGGAGCAGGCAGAGATGCCAAAAGACCCAAGAAAAAAGGTAAGAAAGCCGAACGCGTCAGTGTGAAGTCTGATGGCAAGCATCAGTTTGAAATGCCGGTTGAGCCTGTGGTAAAAGAGGTCAGTATACCTGAAATGATTATGGTGTCTGACTTGGCTCAAAAGATGAGTGTTAAAGCCGCCATGGTAATTAAGCAGTTGATGAAACTCGGCATTATGGCGACTATCAATCAAAGCATAGACCAAGAAACAGCGGCAATTTTGGTTGAAGAAATGGGTCACAAAGCTATTATGCAGAGTGATGACGATCTTGAGCAGGAAATGCTGGCTGAGGCGCAGGAAGAAGATAATCGTGTGGCATTACCTCGGGCGCCTATTGTAACTATCATGGGTCATGTCGATCACGGTAAAACCTCGCTGCTGGATTACATCCGTAAAACGCGCGTTGCTGCCGGCGAAGCGGGCGGAATTACTCAGCATATCGGCGCTTATCAGGTAAAAACCGATCACGGCTCGGTAACCTTTTTAGACACACCGGGTCACGCGGCATTTACCGCTATGCGTGCCCGAGGCGCGGACGTTACCGACGTGGTGATTGTGGTAGTTGCCGCGGATGACGGCGTTATGCCGCAAACCAGGGAAGCTGTCGAACACGCCAGAGCGGCCAATGTGCCGATTATTGTGGCAATGAATAAGATCGATAAGCCCGCCGCCAATCCTGAAAAAGTGATGCAGGAACTGTCGACCTTGAACGTTCTCGCTGAAGAGTGGGGCGGCGATGTGCAGTTCCTTAAAATTTCGGCAAAAACCGGTGAAGGTATCGATGAGCTAATCGAAGCTTTGATTGTGCAAACTGAAATCCTTGAATTGAAAGCGCCTGTTGAAGGTGCGGCATCAGGTATTGTTATTGAATCTCGACTCGATAAAGGTCGTGGTGTCGTGGCAACGGTACTGATTCAAAAAGGTACGTTGGAAAGCGGTCAGATGGTGTTGTGCGGTCATGAATACGGCCGAGTTCGAGCCATGTTTAACGAGAACGGCAAAACTATTAAAGAGGCAGGTCCTTGTGCGCCGGTTGAGATTCTAGGGCTTTCGGGTACACCGAATGCCGGCGATGAATTTCTGGTGGTACAAAACGAACGTATTGCCAAAGATTTGGCCAAGCATCGTGAAGATCGCAAAAAACTGTCCCGGCATGCAGTGCAGCAAGCCTCTAAACTGGACGAAGTATTCTCCAGAATGGCTACCGGTGAGATTGCCAGCGTTAATTTGGTACTTAAAACGGATGTTCAGGGCAGTCTGGAAGCGTTGCGTAGCGCCTTAATCGGCTTGTCTAATGACGAAGTCGAAGTCAAGGTTGTTTTTGGCGGCGTGGGCGGCATTAATGAAGGCGATGCGAATTTGGCCTTGGCTTCCGGTGCGATTCTGATGGGCTTTAATGTTCGAGCCGATACCACTGCACGCAAACTGATTGAAGAAAAAGGCATCGACCTGCATTATTACAGCATCATTTATGAAGCGATTGATGAGGTTAAAAAAGCCATTAGCGGCATGTTGGCTCCTGAAATTAAAGAGCAGATTGTCGGTCTTGCCGAAGTGCGCGATGTATTTAAATCGCCAAAATTTGGTGCGGTTGCCGGCTGTATGGTTATTGACGGTTTTGTGAAGAGAAATCTGCCTATCCGGGTACTGCGTGAGAACGTAGTGATTTATGAAGGACAGCTGGAATCTTTGCGTCGATTCAAAGATGATGCGGCCGAGGTCAAGATGGGCATGGAGTGCGGTATCGGGGTAAAAAATTACAACGATGTTCAACCCGGCGATCAGATCGAAGTATTTGAACGCATCGAAGTTAAACGGGAACTGTAAACCTTATGGCAAGAGAATTCGGTCGTAATGCCCGTGTTTCATCACAAATGCAAAAAGAACTTTCTTTAGTCTTGCAACGTGATATCGATGATTCCAGGCTGGGCTTTATTACTATCAACGAGGTTGTAGTCACTAAAGACCTTGCTGTGGCAAAAGTGTATGTCACGGTATTGAATGCCGATGAACAGGGCAAAAAAGCCAACGTTAAATTGCTTAACGAGTTGTCGCCTGTCATTCGACATCAATTAGCCAAAAGGATGCGTTTGCGGCACATCTCTGATTTGCGTTTTCATTACGATGATTCATTTGATACCGGGATGCGGGTATCGGAGCTGTTAAGTGATTTGCACGAGCGCGATTTGGATAAACCCGAAGAAGGTTAAGTTACATGAGCAAACGTAAGTCCGGGTGCAATATTCACGGCATATTGCTGTTAGATAAGCGCTTGGGCGTATCTTCAAACAAAGCCTTGCAGGAAGTCAGGCGCTTGTTTAATGCCAATAAAGCCGGGCATACCGGCAGTCTTGATCCTCTGGCTACCGGTTTGTTGCCGCTTTGTTTCGGCGAAGCGACCAAGGTGTCGGGGATGATGCTCGATGACAATAAACGTTATCAGGTTGTTGTTCAGCTTGGGGTTATGACCGATACAGGCGACCTTGAAGGCACGGTTATAGAGACTAAGTCCGTACCTGAACTATCCGTTGACGACATCCTGACCTGTTTGGAAAAATTTACCGGAAAAATCGATCAAGTTCCCCCGATGTATTCGGCTTTAAAGCATAACGGCAAAAAGCTTTATGAGTTAGCAAGGGAAGGAATAACCATTGAGCGTAAAGCCAGGCATATCACCCTATTCGAACTGAAGCTGCTGACTGACTCCCAAACTCTAGCTCGGGAACCGGATCAGTTGGCGCTTGAAGTCTATTGTTCAAAAGGCACTTATATCCGTTCGCTGGCCGAAGACATCGGACACGCTCTGGGCTGCTGCGGAACGGTAAAAGAATTGCGTCGACTGGAAGCGGGCCAATTCAACATTGAAAATGCCAGAACTATCGAACAATTGACGGCAATGGATCGGCAAGACTTGTTTCAATGCCTGATAAATGTCGATAAACCGCTGGAAGCTCTACCCGCTATGCAGTTGTCTGATGAGCAAACTATTTGTATAAAATACGGTCAGTCGCTTAGCTTATTACCTTTCGACGAACTCGGGCAGAACGGATGCCAAGGTACCGTGCGTATGTATAACGATGCCGTGTTTTTAGGCTTGGGGGAATTGTTTTTGGATGGTAAACTAACACCGAAAAAGTTGTTCAATATGAGCAACAATTTGCCCTAGGCCAAGCCCTCGGACAGCAAAGAATACACCTGTTTCTACACCCTATCGCGGAAACAGTGTACTTAAGGAGTCGCCACTTTCGGCGGCTTTATTTTTTAATTTTTAATCTAAATAGGGATTACAAATGCCATTTACAGCAGAACAAAAAAAAGCAGTCGTTGAAGCCTATCGTCAGTCAGAAACCGATACCGGTTCGCCTGAAGTGCAGGTTGCTTTATTGACAGCACACATCACCCATTTGACACCGCATTTTGCAGAACACAAAAAAGACAATCATTCACGTCGTGGACTGTTGCGCATGGTTAACCAGCGTCGTAAATTGCTGGATTATCTAAAGAATAAAGACCTAAACCGTTACCGTACTTTAATTGAACGTCTCGGATTACGTAAGTAACAGAACAAAGAAACGGCACAACCCTCTTGTGCCGTTTTTGTTATAAGTCGGGTTAGCGATAGCGTAACCCGCCAACCGCTTTTCAAACAACCTCTACGCAAAGGAACCTTATAGTGAATCCTATCAGGAAAGAATTTCAGTACGGCGATCGACTCGTTAAATTAGAAACCGGTGAAGTAGCACGTCAAGCAGACGGTGCTGTGATGATCGATGTAGATGGTACGACACTGTTGGTCACTGTCGTCGGTAAAAAACAGGCCAGCGGCGGCGACTTTTTTCCGTTGACTGTTAACTATCAAGAAAAAGCTTACGCAGCCGGTAAAATACCGGGCGGCTTTTTTAAGAGAGAAGGTCGTCCCAGTGAAAAAGAGACCTTAACGTCTCGCCTGATTGACCGGCCTATTCGTCCTCTTTTCCCAGAGGGCTATACCAACGAAGTTCAGATCATTGCAACAGTCGTATCGCTCAATCCTGAAGTTGATCCCGAAATTCCTGCTTTACTGGGCGCCTCCGCTGCCTTGGCAGTTTCAGGTTTGCCGTTTAACGGCCCGGTAGGCGCTGCTACTGTTGGATATAAAGACGGCGAATATATATTAAACCCTACTCCTGCTGCATTGAAAGACTCGCAGCTGGAATTGGTGGTTGCAGGAACTGCACATGCCGTATTAATGGTTGAGTCTGAAGCTGACAATCTGTCGGAAGAAGTAATGTTGGGCGCGGTTTTATTCGGTCACCAGCAAATGCAGGTTGCCATTAACGCCATTAACGAATTTGCAGCCGCTGCCGGTGCAGGCGTTGTTGAGTGGGTAGCCCCCGAAGTTAATGCCGAACTTAAAAAACTGGTCACTGCGGAAGTTGAAGCGGGCATTAAAGCCGCTTATCAAGTCGCGGAAAAACTGGTTAGACAAGAACAACTGAAAGAAATTAGAAATGCCGTGGTTGAAAAACTGGTGGCTAATGGCGAGTATGCAGAAAGCGACATACGCGGCATTATCGAACATCTGGAATACAGCATCGTTCGTAACGCTATCCTTAATGAAGGCAAGCGTATTGACGGACGCGAATTAGATAAAATCAGACCGATTACCGTCAGAACCGGCGTATTGCCTAGAACTCACGGGTCCGCATTATTTACCCGTGGTGAAACTCAGGCCTTGGTTGTTGCAACACTGGGAACACAACGTGATGCCCAAATCATTGATGCGTTGGCCGGTGAGTACAAAGAACCGTTCATGCTGCATTACAACTTCCCTCCGTACAGCGTTGGCGAAACCGGTTTTGTCGGTTCACCAAAACGTCGTGAGATCGGTCATGGCCGCTTGGCGAAACGTGGCGTTGCCGCCGTGTTACCCAACATGGAAGAGTTCCCGTATACCATTCGCGTGGTCTCGGAAGTAACCGAATCCAACGGATCAAGCTCAATGGCTTCGGTCTGCGGCAGCAGCTTGGCGTTAATGGATGCCGGTGTGCCCATTAAATCACCGGTTGCCGGAATTGCGATGGGCCTGATTAAAGAAGGCGACAGCTTTGCCGTATTGTCGGACATCATGGGTGATGAAGATCATCTGGGCGACATGGACTTTAAAGTTGCAGGATCTGTAGACGGCATTACCGCACTGCAAATGGACATCAAGATCGATGGCATTACCGCAGAAATCATGAAGTCGGCTCTGGAACAAGCAAAACACGGTCGTTTGCATATCCTGGGCGAAATGAACAAAGCATTGTCCAACACCCGTGAAGAAATGTCCGATTTCGCACCGCGGATCATTACTTTCAAAATCGATCCTAGCAAAATTCGCGAAGTTATCGGTAAAGGCGGCGCAACCATCCGCAGCATTACCGAGCAGACCGGCGCCAGCGTTGATTTGACCGATGACGGTGTGGTTAAAGTAGCCTCTGTTGATAAAGCAGCCGGTGAAGAAGCGCGTCGTATGATCGAGGAAATTACCGCAGAAGTTGAAGTCGGTAAAGTTTACGAAGGTAAAGTAGTCAGATTAATGGACTTCGGCGCTTTTGTTACGATACTTCCCGGTAAAGACGGCTTAGTTCATATCTCGCAAATTTCAGACGAACGCGTTGATAAAGTCAGCGACAGATTGAATGAAGGCGATGTGGTCAAAGTCAAAGTACTTGAAATAGACCGTCAAGGCAGAGTCAGATTGAGCATGAAAGAAATCGAAGTGGAATAACCCCGTGCTGTTTTGCTGCTCTTAATAAAAGGGCAGCTTAAAGGTGTTGAAAAGGGATTGTGATTTGTCGCAGTCCCTTTTTTCGTTTAGTCCTGTAAAAGCCCCGTAGGCCGAGTTAGCGTAACCGACATTTGCCGTTTCGAGGCATTAAACGATGCCAGTCAATCCACAAATAACCAACCGTGAATAAAAATGATCAGCGACAGTCAAAAAATACAAATAGCTAAAAATTTCGCAGGGTTACACCAAATGCAAATTACAACATGGACGCCTACTAAAGATTATCTGTCAGAGGATGATCGATATTTGACAGTTTATGACAACCTTATTATCGGCGTTTACGGTGATTGCTACGGGATTAACGCCGAGTATGATGAGGATGATAATTTAATACAAGAAGCCACTGAATTTGAGGTTGAGATTGAAGGATTTGGCTCAACAGCGGAGCAGGCGGAAGTATTCTGTTTTGAAATAACCAATGAATTGGCAGGGGTAGGTAAATTCATTGAAGATCATGGCAGGCATGGGGATTGGTAGAGAATGTGTTGGGTTACGGCGCAAAAAGACGCGCCTCGGCATTGCTCCTGCATCCATGCAGTCGTAACCCAATCTACGGAGTGGATGGCTTTTAAGGCGCGTAATGCGTTTCAATATAGCGTTGCACGATTCCCTGAAACTCTTCGGCGATTCTGTCGCCTTTCAGCGTAACCGTTTTTTCGCCGTCTTCATAAACCGGCGCTACGGGAGTTTCGCCGGTGCCGGGCAGGCTGATGCCTATATTGGCGCTTTTGCTTTCGCCCGGCCCATTGACCACGCAACCCATAACCGCCACTTCCATGGTTTCAACGCCCGGATATTGGCTGCGCCATACCGGCATTTGATCGCGTAAATAGCTTTGAATATCCATCGCCAGTTTCTGGAAATAATCGCTGGTGGTGCGGCCGCAACCGGGGCAGGAGATAACCATCGGGGTGAATGAACGAAAGCCCATGGTTTGCAGGATTTCTTGGCCGACAATGACTTCCTGGGTTCTGGATGCACCGGGTTCCGGTGTCAGCGAAATGCGAATGGTGTCGCCGATGCCTTGCTGCATCAATACCGATAAAGCGGCGGCCGAAGACACGATGCCTTTGGAACCCATACCCGCTTCGGTAAGCCCCAGATGTAGCGCATAATCGCAACGGCTGGAAAGATCCTGATAGATATTGATCAGTTCCTGCACATTGCTGATCTTGCAGGACAGGAGAATTTTGTTTTTGCCAAGCCCAATTTCTTCGGCTTTAGCGGCGCTTTCAAGCGCCGACAATATAATCGCTTTGCGGGTGACGGCGGCTAAAGGCTCCGGTGTTTTCAGGCTTCTGTTTTCATCCAGTAGACGGGTCAACACCGCTTGATCCAAGCTGCCGCCGTTGACGCCGATGCGTACCGGTTTGTCATACTGACAGGCAAATTCGATCATTTGCTGAAATTGGGGGTCACGGCTTTTACCGCGGCCTACGTTGCCCGGATTAATGCGATATTTGTCCAACGCTTTGGCGCAGTCGGGGTATTTTTCCAGCAGTTTGTGACCGTTAAAATGAAAGTCGCCGACGATCGGAGTCGAGTTGCCTTTTTTATCCAACTGATTGCGAATTTCGGCAACAGCCGCAGCCGCTTCTTCGGAATTGACCGTGATGCGGACAATTTCAGATCCGGCGGTGGCCAGTTCGATGATTTGGTTAACGGTTGCGGTAATATTGGCGGTATCGGTATTGGTCATAGACTGAACGACGATAGGAGCGCCGCCGCCGACTTTAACGTCGCCGATTAAAACTTGATGGGTAATTTTTCTAAGGCTAATAGACATATACGAAATCTTTTGAAAAAGGTTACAGTTATTTGGAAGAATGTTGTTAAATTATACGCCGATACAGGCCATTGAGTAGAGTTTAGTGTGAGGATAAATTATTTTTCTGATATACATTTGGAGTTTGGGCTGCAGGAAGCTCCTGACAATGATGCAGACATCATTGTTGCAGCAGGTGATATTGGCATCAGCACGCAAGGCATAGATTGGCTTAAGGGCTTGAACAAACCGGTTATTTACGTGGCCGGGAATCATGAATTTTATACGCATGAATATCGACAAACGTTACGATTGATCCGTAAGCAATGTGAGGGCAGCAATGTGTGCTTTCTTGAGAACGACAGTTTTGTGTTTCAGGGTGTGCGTTTTTTAGGCTGTACGCTCTGGGCCGATTTGTTTGTTGAGGGAGAAAAAAAAGCTGCGGCTTTAGGCAAGACTATAAACGATTTCAGGAAGATTCAATTCGCCGATAAGCCTTTTGATGTGTTGCTGTTTAGTCATTTGCATCAAAACTCGAAGACATGGCTGGAGCAGGAATTAGCCCAGCCGTTTTCAGGAAAAACCGTAGTCATAACCCATCATGCACCTTCGCAATGGAGCTGGAACGATTCAGCTTATGCGCTTAAGAAGCTGGCTTATTGCAGTGATTTGAAACCGTTGCTGCATGAATACGAGATAGCCGCTTGGATTCACGGTCATGTTCACAGTTCGGTGGATTATCGTATAGCGGGGGCCAGGATATTGTGCAACCCCAGAGGCTATTTCGGTATAAAAGTCGTGCCCGGATTCGATCAGAACAGGATAGTAGAGATTTAGACTGATGCTGTGTTGTCGTAAAGGATTTTTAAGAGCAGGCGAAAGGCGAAAAAAAACCTATGCTTCAAATTAGGCCATCCTTTGCCTTTCGTCTTTCGCCTATATTGAAAAATTTCAAATATCATTAAAAGCCAATTTTCTCACCCACGTTTACAACCTTACAAACCAAGCAACCCATGACAAAACTCAATATCCAACAAATGATGGCCGAAAGCGGCGTGGCATTCGGCACCAGCGGCGCACGCGGGCCGGTTAGCCAAATGACCGATCAGGTCTGCGCCGCTTACAGCCTGGCATTCCTGCATGGCCTTAATCTGGCGAAACCGGGGCAAAAAATCGCCTTGGGCATGGACTTGCGCCCGTCCAGCCCAAGTATCGTTCGCGCTTGTGCGGCCGGTATCCGACAGGCCGGTTGCGAGGTGGATTTCTGCGGGATGCTGCCGACCCCGGCGCTGGCTTTGTATGCGTTAAAGCAAGGCATTCCGGCAATCATGGTTACCGGTAGCCATATTCCGTTCGATCGCAACGGCATCAAGTTTTATCGGGCCGAAGGCGAGATCAGCAAAGCCGACGAAGCGGCCATCACCCATGCCGAAGTCGAGTTGCAAGCGATTACCGACGATGCGGCATTGCCGACCGTCAATCCCGCCGCCATACAGCAATACCGGCAGCGCTATACCGACCTGTTTGCAGGCGATTTACTGACCGGTTGGCGGATCGGGAACTATGAACATTCCAGCGCCGCGCGCGATTGCCTGCGTGAAATATTGAGCGCTCTGGGTGCGGATGTGGTCAGTTTGGAGCGCACCGATACCTTTGTGCCTATCGATACCGAAGCGGTCAGCGAAGAAGACCGCCGACGCGGATTAGCCTGGGCAGCCGAGCATCATCTGGATGCCATTATCTCCACCGACGGCGACGGCGATAGGCCGCTGATCGCCGATGAGACCGGCAGCTGGTTACGCGGAGACATCGTCGGTTTACTGTGTGCGCAATTCCTGGGTGTCGACACCGTGGTCACGCCGGTGAGCTGCAATACCGCGATCGAAGCATCGGGACTGTTTCGGCAGGTGATCCGTACCCGCATCGGTTCTCCGTACGTGATTGCCGGTATGGAGCAGGCGCTTGCGGACGGCAGTCCCAGCGTGGTCGGTTTCGAAGCCAATGGCGGTTTTCTGGTGGGCAATGATTTAACGATCGGACAACAAACCCTGTCCGCGCTACCGACCCGCGACGCGGTATTACCGGCCTTGATTGTGCTGGCGATGGCTCGGCAACAGGGCGGCAAAGTATCGGCTTTGCTTGCCGATTTGCCGCAACGATATACCGCCAGCGATCGTTTGCAGGATTTTCCGGTTGATCACAGCCGGGCGTTACTGGACAGCTTGCAACGCGATCACACAGCCTATCAAAGCCTGTGGGGTAATGAACTAGGAACGCTTGTCCGAAAGGATTTGACCGATGGTCTGCGCCTGATTTTCAACAACGGCGAGATCGTGCATTTGCGCCCATCCGGCAACGCGCCGGAACTGCGTTGCTATGCAGAAGCCGACAGCATGGATCGGGCGCAAGCGCTGGTTACATTGAGTCTGCAACGCATTGCCGAAGGCTATAAATAGAAGTTTGGCTATAGCAGTAAATGCTGGCTACCAACTAAGACGGGGGTAAACGTGAGTTCAGGCTTTGTCTGAGCGAGCGATTGTTGCTGAGTATAATCAGTTTGCAGGGCAGCGAATCTATTACTGGATACGGAAGAAATCATGATGCTTCCCACATTAAATAAACAATTTTAAGTCTAATAAATAAACAATCGTAACTACTCAGCCATCAATATAATAGAATGCAGATGCAGATGCAGATGCAGATGCAGATGCAGCTTCCGCTCCTGCTCACGCTAAGCACCTACATCCCTGTAGGCGACGCTGATCATTAAGATCAAATAAGATTTTTTTCGAGTTATCCGCGTTTATCCTATTTATCAGCGT
>JAURVK010000055.1 GCA_030655535.1 Methylobacter sp.
CCGACTTTGACGATAAACAATGACTAATTACCGTCGCATTTACATGCCAGGAGCTACATGGTTTTTCACCGTAAACCTGGCTGAACGAAAAGGAAATCGACTTTTGGTGGAGGGCCGTAGAATACGGTGAGGTACGAACCGCACCGTTCGCGTCGTTCCTCGATTGATGCGGTTCACTGCGTTCACCGCATCCTACGGTCTTGTCATATAATGTTTTAACGAAAATATTTGTAAGGGCCGTAGGATGCGGTGAGGTACGAACCGCATCATTCGCGTGATTAACTGTTGCCGACTTTGACGATAAACAATGACTAATTACCGTCGCATTTACATGCCAGGAGCTACATGGTTTTTCACCGTAAACCTGGCTGAACGAAAAGGAAATCGACTTTTGGTGGAAAATATCGATTGTTTGCGTAACGCTTTTGATATTGTTAAAACTCGATACCCGTTTAGAATTGACGCCGTGGTGATTTTGCCGGACCATCTGCATTGCATTTGGACTTTGCCGCCAAACGATACCGACTTTTCTGTACGATGGGGTCTGATTAAAGCAACCTTCTCTCGTACTATCGAAAAGGGTGAACGAATTTCACAAAGCCGACAAAAACGAGGAGAGCGTGGGTTATGGCAACGCCGCTTTTGGGAGCACCAGATTCGAGACGAAGCCGATTTTCATCGTCATATCGATTATATCCATTGGAATCCGGTGAAGCATGGTTGGGTTCGGCAAGTAGCGGATTGGCCTCACTCCAGCTTCCATGCTTATCTTGAACGTGGAATCTATCCCAAACATTGGTGTGGGAACATTGATCTATCGAATGTTTCGGTCGGTGAATAACGCGATTGATGCGGTTCGTACCTCACCGCATCCTACGGAACTGGCGTGCAGCCGGAGATAACGGCTGCTGAACTTGAACGCCAAATTCATCAACAGATAAACCGGGAGCGACAAAATCACGGATTGTCCCAATTGGATAGGGATGAGCTACTCGCCGCAATAGCCCGCAAGCATAGCAGCGACATGGCGAGCTATCATTTTTTTAGCCACACGAATTTGCAGGGAGAAGATCCCGTCGAGCGAGCTAAAAATCTGGGATGGAACAAGAAAAAGCAACAGGATCCTAATACTTGGGCAATCGGTCCGGGTGAAAATATATTTATGAATCATCTTTACGATAAGGTCGTTACGACGAAACAAAACGATGTCACGGTAAAAAAAGAATACGTCTGGAAAACTCAGGAAGAAATTGTGCAATCGACCGTGCGGGGATGGACAGCCCGCCGCATCGAAAAAACATCCTGTCGCCGAAATACGACCAACAAGGCATTGGGGTCGCTATTTCGGGACACGAAATTTATGTCACGGAGAATATGTTTTAACTTTATTGCTGGGCGCTTTAGAGAATGCAAAAAGGTTCAGGTCTTACATTTTGCATTTTTGTCTCGTTCCCACACGCTGCGCCGCGAGTCGTGGTCACAATGCACCGTACGTCTGCTACGGCATTCCCACGCAGCGCGTAGGAAAATATGGGGGTGGGCAGGTCTTTCATTGTGCATGGTCTTTTGGGTAATGCACAATGAAAAACCTGACCTCATGTTTTTTCCTCAAATCCGAGCTCTGAATCAAAAGTGTTATATGACCTAGAAAAGCGTGTCATATGACCTGTTTTTCATATTTAAATCCGAAAATAAATCTGATTTATACCGGAAAGTCTATTTGGTCTGTACATGAGCAGAGGAGCGTTCCTGCTCCCATATGGCTTCGCTCGGAAACCAGTTTTTTGTCCGCTTGCAAAATCCCACTAATGCCAGCATCAAGGGTACTTCAATCAGTACACCGACCACGGTTGCCAAGGCTGCACCCGATGACAAGCCAAACAGCATGACGGCTGTGGCAATGGCTACTTCAAAGTGATTGGACGCACCGATCAGCGCGGAAGGGGCGGCGTTTCCATAAGAAAACCCCCACCATTTTGCAGCCAAGTAAGTGACAGTGAAAATCAGGGTAGTTTGTAGCGCTAATGGAATGGCAATCCATAAAATGGTTAACGGATTTTCAATAATGACTTCACCTTTAAAGGAGAAAAGCAAAATCAGCGTCAGCAATAAAGCAACAATCGTGATCGGGGTCAGAATATGCAGGAATTTCTGCTCAAACCAGACCAATCCTTTACGAGAGACCATCCATTTTCGAGAAAAGTAACCCGCGAACAACGGCAACGCGACATAAATACCAATGGACAGTAATAAAGCTTGCCAGGGTACCGGTAATTGCCCTACGCCTAACAGGAAACCGCCAATGACACCATATAACAACAGCATGGCCAGAGAATTGATCGCAACCATCACCAGTGTATGGCCTGCATTACCTTTAGCCAGATAACCCCAGACCAATACCATCGCCGTACAAGGTGCCGCGCCCAGCAAAATACAACCGGCCAGATAGCTGCGCCATAACGGCACTGTCAGCATTTTTACACCTTCCTGCATCGCCACTGTGCCGGAACCGTAGTGACTGCCTACGGGTAAATCCAAACCAAACGGCATTTTTACCCAATCAACCGCATCCGCTCCGATTAACCGTTGAAACAGCAGTCCCAGAAAAAAATAAGCAATGGCATACATGGTAAAGGGTTTGATCGCCCAGTTGACGATCAGCGTCAACGTCACCGGTTTGATACTTTTTCCTGCTTTTACCACTTCAGCAAAATCGATTTTTACCATAATCGGATACATCATAAAAAACAGGCAAATGGCGATAGGAATGGAGACCACCGGAGCACCGTTAACATTGATACTCATGCCATCCAGGTTTTTTGCGAATTCCGGTGCATAAACGCCGAGCAGAATACCGATGCCGATACACAAGCCCACCCATAGGGTCAGGTAGCGTTCAAAAAAGCCCATATCATGTTGTTTTTCAGTCATAGCTTAGTTCCTCGCTTGGTGTGGCAAATAGTTGGCCAATCGCGTTAAGTTCGGAAGTCAGTTCTTTGGGAGACATTGTTTCCAATGGTAAGGTCAGCATTTTTTTGACACGCTGTTCCAATATGCCGAATATTTTTTCAAAGGCTGCAATTTTTTCATTTTCCGTACCTTCGACATGGCCGGGATCCGATACACCCCAATGCGCCCGAACGGCTTTGCTCAAATAGACCGGGCAGGTTTCGCCGGCAGCGTTGTCACAGACCGTAATAACAATATCCATAGCCTTATCTTCAAAGTCTTCCCAGGACTGGCTTTTATAACCTTCAGTGGGTAAACCATGCCGTTTCAATGTGGCCAATGCGCCTGTGTTAATTCTGCCTATCGGATGACTGCCGGCAGAAAAGGCTTTGATCCGCCTTTGGCCTAAGTGATTGAATAAGGCTTCTCCCAGTACACTGCGACAGGAGTTACCGGTGCAAATAACAAATACATTTAACATCATGGTTCCTTGGTTTATTTAAGTGTTGTTAATATCGCTTTAATTTCTTCATGCGACGAGGTTTTTCCGGAAAGTACTACCGAGCCGTCAATCGCCAAGACCGGCGTCATCACGCCCATTTCGGTTATTTTGCCGACATCGGTAATTTTCTCGATTTCAAAATCTATGCCCAGTTCTTTGGCAGCCGCTTCGGCATGTGCAGTCAGCAACACACATTTCTTATATCCCATACCTAATACAGGAAAAAAGATCGCCAGTAGTGCAACAGAAATCGCTTTAATGTGAAACCGAAACACCGGAAGAACGGCGAAAATACCGCCATAAAACCCCGTCAACCACCATTTACCGGTATAAAACGCCTGCCAAAGTCCGGTTTTCCATTGGCTTTCCCCAATTGGCAAACACCAGAATCGCAACCATGGTGAAGAAAAACAAAGCATAATGAACAGCTGTGTTAATTATCCACAACACGATGATTTGCTATTGTCAGCAGGACGACAAGCAAACGGATTTTCACCATCAGATGCTGCTTTTTGATCATTAAAAGTCGGAATCTCATTTAATGAATGAAAGGATTCCCAGGCAATGCCCTGTGGGTCAGTAATCCAGTATTTATCCGAACGTGCATAACAGCAAGCTGCGCCTTCCTGAGCTTCTATTGGAGCTTGTGTCGCATCCAGTTGTTGTTTGATGGACTGTAATTCCTGTTCGCTCTCAGCCTGAATACCCAGATGGTCGAGTCCAAGTCGAGTGCTACGATTAGAAATTGCAAAGTTAACACGCGGATCATCCAGCATCCATTTGGCATAATCATCGTGCTGTACGGTCGGCTGAGAGCCGAACATCGTGCTGTAAAATGCAATATTTTGTTCCAGGTTTTCTACTGCAAGGTGAATATGCAATCTTTTCATTGTTATTCCTATAGAGTTAAAGTGATATACGTATAATCGCATATTTATATCAAAAAAATTAGCAGCACATAACTGTATCGGGACGGTTGTCCATTTGCTGCAAACGTTCCAGATCGCTTTTAAATAGCTCAGTTGATTCGACAGCCGCCAAGGCATTTTTTAGCAGAGGAGAAGTCCAGTCAGGCAATTTAGGGTTAATCTGATAATAAACCCATTGGCCTTCACGGCTGTCCTGCAATAAGCCGTATTGCCTTAGAGATGCCAGGTGTCGAGATATTTTAGGTTGCGATAAAGCCAGTGCAGCCGTTAATTCGCAAACACAAAGCTTGCCTTCTTTCTGTAACAGCGTGACACAACGTAAGCGCGTATCATCGGAAAGGCATTTAAAAAATTGAGAGGGTGACATAACTTAACCTTGTCTTAATATTCGAATAAGCATATATCAAGATAATCACAAGTACAATTCTTTTTTCAATTAATTGTGCTTACCGGGTTCTGGTCGAAAGAGCTGACCCTGATATAACCAATTCGATGCCCTTGCAAAATGCCCCCAAAATAAAAAGTGTCAGGATGAAATCTATAGCCCGTAGCAACATGTGTCAATAAATATAGAAATATACTCTACTCTGACGCCACAGAAACGCTTACCCTGACATCAGGTTAGGGTATACTTCGACCAGGCATCAAGCCTAAGCCGCTTCGGCTTAGGCACTATCGTTCTGAAACTACCGAACCGAAAGAAGGAGAATACGATGAATACAACCGAGCACCATCTGGGCTTTTTGCGAGAACTGACCTGGAGCCATATTTTTATCATCCTTATCGTTGTGGTCAGTTACCGTCTACTCGTCTTGGTGATGCACCGGATTGTGCACCGCGCCGCCGGGAATGCGCCCTCGCACCAGCGCCTGTTGATCTTACGGGTGGTTCCCATCGCCAGGCTGTTGATCGGGATCGCCGGTCTGGCGATTATCATTCCGCTTCTGGTCGAGCCCACCTTCAAGAATGTCGTAGCCATGACCGCAACAGTAGGCTTTGCGCTCGCTTTCGCACTCAAGGATTACGCGAGCTGCATGATCGCCTGGCTCGTGACGATCATCGAGAACATTTACCAACCGGGCGACTGGATCGAGGTGGACGGCACTTACGGCGAAGTCATGGCGATCAGGATCAGGGCTGTGCATATCGTAACCGCTGACGACACCGAAGTGATCATCCCTCACTCAAAACTTTGGTCATCCAGCGTGTTCAATGCCAGTGGCGGCAAGCAAAGCCTGCTTTGCGTGACGAATTTCTACCTGAACGCCGATCACGACGCCGCCGCTGTGCGCCAAGCTCTCACCGAAATCGGCGAAATCAGCAGCTACCGTAACCCGGAATCGTCGGTGAAGGTCGTAGCGTCGGAAACGCCTTGGGGTACGCACTACAAAGTCAAGGTCTACGTGGCCGACAGCCGCGAGCAGTTCGCCATGATCACCGACTTGACGATCCGTGGGAAACAACAGCTCCGCGCCATGGGCATCGCATTCGCTCAAGCGCCCTATGCCGTAAGTGGGAGCGACTGAGCGCCTCGCCCGCGTAGCGTTCCCCAGCTTGCTGTTTTGCGGCGGATTGGTCGGGCGTAGACTGATACACTGTTTTGCCCGATTCCAGCGGGCATTTAAAAACCTCAGCCTGGGCAAATGGACTGAGTAGGGGCAATAGAATAAAAAATATTATTTTCATTATTGAATACCCGTATCGATGTGCGTTGGCGGGATGATACAAATAATCCTGATCGGCGTCATGTTAAATTACTGACTGATGTTGTGCTAAGGCCCATTGTACATGCTCCCTAACCATATCGGAGTCGTGATTGAGCATAGGCTTTAAGGCGTCGACAATAAGCGCCGATGCCGGTGCATTGCCCAAAGCCACGGCGATATTTCTGAGCCAGCGTTGATGACCGATTCTGCGTATCGCCGAACCTTCGGTTTTTGCCAGAAATTCGGTTTCGCTCCAGGCGAAGACATCAAGTAATTGACGGGTATTAAGCCGATGTCTGGGGCTGAAATCCTGTTCATCGGTTAGCTTTGCAAAACGGTTCCACGGGCAGATGATCTGGCAGTCGTCGCAACCATAGATACGGTTGCCGATCAGCGGCCTTAGGTTTTCCGGTATTGAGCCGTGCAGTTCGATAGTCAGATAGGACACGCAGCGCCTGGCATCGACCTGATAGGGCGCAATAATCGCCTGGGTAGGGCAAACATCCAGACAGGCGCGGCATTCGCCGCAATGCGCGGTAGCAGGGGTGTCGATGGGTAGCGGCAGGTTGGTGAACAGCTCGCCCAAAAAGAACCACGATCCGGCTTTGCGGTTGATGACATTGGAATGCTTGCCTATCCAGCCTAAGCCTGCTTTTTCGGCCAAAGCCTTTTCCAGAACCGGGGCGCTGTCGACAAAAGCCCGCATTGAACCTGGAAGGTCGGAGCCGATTTCTGCCTGAATTTTATCGGCCAGTTTTTGCAGGCGGTTGCGCATCAGTTTGTGGTAATCACGACCCAGCGCATAGCGAGAAATATAGGCCGAAGCGGGATCGGCCAGCGATTGATTCATAGCAGCGGCAGCTTCAGTCCGGTAATCCATACGCACGGAAATAACACGCATAGTTCCCGGATGCAATAACTCGGGTCTGCTGCGTTTAAGGCCGTGACGCCGCATATAGTCCATTTCGCCGTGGAAGTTATTGTCCAGCCAATTTTCCAGGTGGGCTTCCGCTTCCGGCAAATCGGTGTCGGTAATGCCGACCTGTTGAAAGCCCAGTTCCAGCCCCCATTGTCTGATTTGCGAGGCTAGGCTTGCCATTTTTTGACTGCTGATGTCCATAATTGTTGGCGGGAATGAAGAAGGTTCAAGGTTCAAGGCGAAGGGCGAAGGGCGAAGGGCGAAGGGCGAAGGGCGAAAACACCGCTTTGCCGACTTAGAAGTAAACTTTTCTTTTCATGCTGGTAACACAACGCACAATCTATTAATGAACTAATGAACTAATGAACTACTCCTAATTTGATTCAAAAACCGTCTTTTTCGATGCTGTACCGAATTTATTTTTGCATAGGATGCTGCTGACGTAAGGAGTCGCATCGTTCGCGATTGATGCGCTTCACTGCGTTCAGCACATCCTACTTAACTTG
>JAURVK010000057.1 GCA_030655535.1 Methylobacter sp.
AGCGCGAATAAATTCGCGCCCACGGTTTACCCATGAGGTGATCAATGAACCCAATCAGACAGCCTGCTTTTATCCGTTTAATTTTTTTAGCTTGCAGCATTATTTTTACCACAGCCGTACTGGCTGAAGGAGCGCAAAACATGACCTTGATCCTCCAATCACCGGACTTTGTTCATCAGGGAGAAATTCCCAAAACGTTTACTTGCGACGGCAATGACAGTTCGCCTGCCTTAAGTTGGTCGGGGCTGCCGCAAGATACCAAAAGTCTGGTGTTAATCGTTGACGATCCCGATGCACCGGATCCTGCCAAACCCAAAATGACCTGGGTACACTGGCTGCTTTATAACATTCCGCCGACTGTTACCGAATTACCGCAAGCCGTTGCCGCCTCTGATTTGCCCGCCGGCACGCAACAAGGCAAAAACGATTGGAAACGAACCGGTTACGGCGGCCCCTGTCCGCCCATCGGTCGGCATCGCTACTTTCATAAACTCTACGCACTGGATATTGAATTGCCTGATCTGCATCGGCCCAATAAGACCCAGCTGGAAGCAGCAATGGCGGGGCATGTTATCGGGCAGACAGAATTGAGTGGAACTTATCAGCGTCAGTAACTGATTAAACATGTAGACGAAGCCACCAGCCAAACGGCGCATTACGTTATGTTTATGAGTTCCTTTATCTCGACAACGGGCAAATAACTTGGGTAGATAGCTGTGCCTTTAGGTCGGGGTAATTCACAAGCGTGGGCATTGAATGTCCATAATGCGTAGTTTTCATGAACGCAGCCGATCTCAGTGGTCCTGCGCATCCGCCGTGTGCAGGTTTAGCGTGCAGCTATGGTCGGTCGTTCCGTGCTCCATTTGCAGCGTGCTGTGCTGAATGGAGAAACGCTCTTTCAGTGTTCGCGTAATGTCATCCATAAAAATGTCGCCAGGGTAGCCTTCCGGCATGACCAAATGGACGGTCAATGCACCCTCGGTCGTGCTCATACCCCAGATGTGCAGATCGTGAATGTCAGTGATGCCGGGACATTGGCGCAGATAGGTTTCCACTTCGGTGACGTCTATATGTGCTGGGACGGCACTTAATGCCAGCCGTAACGAATCGCGTAGCAGACCCCAGGTGCTAATCATGATAACTATCACGATCAGGAAACTGATAGCCGGGTCAAGCCAGTACCAGCCGGTATACATCATCGCTATACCGGCAACGACCACGCCCAGCGAAACGGCCGTATCAGCCATCATGTGCAGGTAGGCGCCGCGAATGTTCAAGTCGCCCTTGCTTCCCTTTACAAATAACCATGCGGACAGTCCGTTAATGACGATCCCGATGGCCGCCACCAGCGTGATCGTCAATCCGGCCAACACAGGAGGCTGCGAGAAGCGATGGCCGGCTTCCCAGGCAATGGCCCCACACGCTACCAGCAGGAACATGGCGTTTGCCAGTGCGGCCAGGATTGAGGTGCTGCGCAGACCATAGGTGTAGCGCTCGTTCGGTGCCTTGCGGCCGAGGAGCGCCGCACCCCATGCCAGCAGTAGGCCTAGCACATCGGAGAGGTTATGTCCTGCATCGGCTATCAGCGCGGTCGAATTGGCCATGAAGCCATAGCTGAACTCAACCACAACAAAAGCCGTGTTTAAAACGATGGCAATGACAAAGGCACGACCATGATTGTTTGGATCACCGTGATGGTGATGACTGTTACTAGGCGAGTGTCCACTGTGATCATGATCGTGAGAATGCTTATGTTCGTGTTGATGTACCATTATCCTGCTTCCGTATGAAGTTCGGCGATGTGTTCCAGCATGTCAGCAAACACTCCCGAGATAGGTTGATCGGCGTCGGCATAGAACGAACACACTGGCTTTTCATGTCGACCTGCTTTGACGAGTTACGCGCGCAGATAATAAAAAAAATCGTAGTCCACAAAAAGCACGAAAAAACTGGGTACAGAAAAGCGTGTTTGATGTAATAACCAAAGCGCCTGAATGAGTAAAGGAACCTTGGCTAGCATCGTCATGCTGACATGAACGCCAGTATCCAGTCACATGAATATGAATGACTTGGTATGGGTGCTGATTCCAAAAAATGTCATTTATTTTTACCATGAAGACCATGAAGGACTTGAAGATATGACTGTATTGACTTCATGCGTGATATTGAGACGATTCATAGAGGTCAAAAGCTGTGCCTCGTGGATTCTGGCAATCCAGAGCCGCGTGTTTTATGAACTTCAATGACGCACCTTATTCGACAAATCACTCAATTCTCTTCCCTTCATTATCTTCATGTCCTTCATGGTAATAAAAATAAGTTATAAACATTGTACTGCATCAGCACCCGGTGCGGAATGTCGGTTCGTCACGCTGCAACAGGTTGAGGTTTATTCGTAAAGACAATCGCTTAAATCGGGTGCTTTAGCCGGTTTGGATAGGTTGCCGTCATGGATCATTTGAAAGGCTTTATCGAAATCCGCATTGATAAAACTTCTGGTTAAATGCACGCACAAGCAATAAACCGCCGAATAATCATCGGTGCTGCCGGAAGTGCAGTTATGGATTTTGTCAGACAGGACGCGCATGACCGATACCACAAAGCCGTCGTGCCGCCATGTTACCTTATAATCTATAACATCGTCGCCTCGCATGGCAATAGCGCCCAATGCACAATAGGCGAGGTTAATCAGGGCTGTCAATATTTCAACCATCTCGCCCGCTTTAATGGCTTTTAAAACCGCACTGCCTTCATCCATCAGCAAGGCTTGGCGCAAAACAACATCCATGTCGGATAGCTGCATATTTGCTCCGTGTTCTGCTTGCGGAAATGAAAATGCGCCGTGGAATTCCCTAACTAATTTCAAGTGCTTGTTCATGGCTTTTGTCCTCTGTCCGGTCTATTTAATCGAGTGCTATTTTCCCCTCGATGCAATGGCTGACGCCAATAGCAGGAGCTTCCAGCGTCATTTTAATGTCTAGGGTTTCGGAACCGTTCAGCTTTCCGCTTTCAACGGCTTTGAATACAGCGTGTTCGATCTCGCGTTGTGAGGTGATGCCGACATTTTTGAGAAATTTTCTGATGTCTAGATTTAAGGTATCTTCATTCATTTATATCTCCTAAAGGCAAGGTTATGAAATTTTTTTATGGCCGAAAAATTGATAGCACGTCATTGCAAATAACGCCCAAAATGATCCAGCAGATTTTCCAGCACATCGGCGCGCTCGGTATTCAGCGTTATTACACTCGCTCGTTCATGTTCCGATAGCGGTTGCGCCGATTGTTGTTGCTGATGCAATACGGACACCGTCGCTTCCGAGGCATCGTCTTGCCGTTGCTTGATGCGTCTGCATAACTCCTGGTCAGGAGCTTGAAAGTCAATGATATGAAACGGTACGCCGCAGTCTGTCGCAAGCTGCCGAAACAGGTCGCGTTGTCCGGCTTTAAGAAAAGCCGCATCGATAATAACCGGAAAACCGGCTTCAAGCACGGTTTGGGCAAGTCCTTTAAGATGCTGATAGGTTTTTATGCTTGCCTGTGGGGTATAAACTCCGCTGTCTATGTCGCTGCCGGTCTGCTCTGATGGCTGGTAGTCGAACAGCCGTTTGCGCTCTATGTCGGAACGTATCTGGAATGCGCCGATTTGTTCGGCGAGTTGGCAGGCGAAAGTCGATTTACCTGAACCTGAATAGCCGTGGGTGATAATCAGAAAGGTTGATCGTGGCTGGGTAAGCTGTTCGGCCAGATCTGCAAAAAGGGTGTATTCGTCGCGCGCCTGTTTAACAACGGTATCGTCATCTTGCTGCTGCGCCATGCGCAATAAGGACACTTTAGCCCGAACCAGCGCACGGTAAACCAGGTAATAGCGGAGCAATGTCAGTCCTTGATAATCGCCGGTGTGTTGCAAATAACGATTAAGAAAACGGTAAGCATAGCGGTTGTAACCAAAGTGCAGCAGGTCGATAAACAAAAAAGCCACTTCGCTGATCACGTCAATCCAGCGCAGCATCGGATTAAATTCGATGCAATCGAACAGGGTTACTTTGCCGTTGATCAGGGTCATGTTGCCCAGATGCAGGTCGCCGTGACATTCGCGCACATGGCCTTGCTGCTTGCGCCGCTGCATCAAATCGGTCAGATTACGCCATTCGCTATCGCCCCATTGCTGAGTATTTTGCAGCTGTTGTTTTTGACCGTTATCGACCAGCAAAGGCCTGATATGGTCGAAATTCTCTATAAACCAATGGTTGATGTTTGCACTATCGCCATAAGGGGAATTTTCGCCCGTCTGTTCAATCGTTTGATGAAAACAGGCGACACTATCGGCAAGCTGATCGATTAGATCTGTGCCTAGCTGTCCGCGCTCTGCATATTTGCTGAGCAATTGCCCGGAAGGAAACCGAATCATCTTGACTGCGTACTCGATGGCGTTGCCGGTGCCGCCTATTTGCGGATGATCCGGTGTGCCGGTTATCGGCACGACCTCAAGATACAGCTCGGCAGCCAAGCGTCTGTTGAGTCTTAATTCTTCATTACAGAAAAAGCGGCGTTTTTCCAGCGTGGAAAAATCCAGGAAACCGAAGTTAACCGGTTTTTTTATTTTGTAGGCATGTTGACCGATCAGCAGTACCCAGGAAATATGGGTTTCAATGATATTACAGGCATTAAAGTCAAATAACGCATTGATGAGGGTGAGGCTTGATTCCTGCGCTGTATTATTGCTCATGTTGTTAACCCCGACGTAATCAATAGTCAGATGTTATTACGTTAATGGCATCGAGCGCAATGTTGGAAGGACAGGGTGGTTAAAAATAGGTCATTTGTGCAGTGCCAAGACTAAGACCTTAATCCGCTGTTTTTATCGCCAGCGTCAAAATAAAATCGGTTTCAATGTCGAGTTGTTCAGCGTCTTTAATCGTTTGCCGGACGCTTTCGTTGGCTCGCCACGCAAATGGCGTCATCTGTAACAGCGCGATTCGTTGTCGGGGATTCGGGGAGATTTTATAACCGATGCGTTGTGTATCGATACGCTCGAAGCCTTGGGGCACAACGCTCTCTAAAGCATGCTCCTGCACCTCGGCATAGATCAGTTCTTTTAATTGCCATAGATGTCTGGGGCCCGGCGTCACGGTTAGCAAAAGTCCTGACGGTTTCAGCACCCGCCCCAGTTCATCATCATTTGACGGGGCAAATACTCTCAGCACAAAATCGAAATACTGATCTGTATAAGGCAAGCGGTTTGAGCTTGCGACTATAAATCGGGCATTGGCTTGTTTTTGGGCGGCAGCGCGTATCGCAAACTTGGCAATATCGGCGCCGTGCAACATTGTTAGGTTTGAGCAATGAGCTTCAATTTTCCGGCTGTAGTAGCCTTCGCCGCATCCCAGATCCAGCAGATACCTGGGTTGGCTTGCCTTGACCATCATCGCCGCCGCTTTGGCCGTTGGTTCATAATATCCGGCTTCCAAAAACTCGCGTCTGGCTTGCATCATTTGCTTGCTATCGCCCGGTTCTCCGGAACGTTTATGCTGAACCGGCAACAGATTTAAATAACCTTCTTTCGCAAGATCAAAATGATGGTTGTTTTCGCAAATATAACTTTTAGTGGATGGCGTTAGTGTTAATGGTACGGCACAGAGCGGACATAGATAACAGGAGCTTGGATTGTGATGTTGATGCATGAAAACAGGGAAGAGAATTTTACTCGTAGCTTAAGCTACGCGGTGTAGAAATTTTAGAGGGATTGAACGATGGTTTTTACTATGAAGACAGGATCAACAACGTTAACCCTGTCGACATTAAAAGCCAGATCTAATGATTAGAGTGACTTGTAAAAACCTAATGCTTTGTTTAATTCAGCAGTGGCTTTTTCAGTATCTGCTTTTTTACCGAGTATCTGCGCTTGAATCAAGCTTTGGTATCCTTGTTTGGCAACGGCTTCGTTGCTGGTGATTTGCTCGGAAGCTTCACGCGCTGCTTTCTCATGCAAATAAGCGGCATTGAAATCATTTTTTTCGACTTCAACTAAAGCGGCTTCGATATGTGCAATAACTTCAGTGGCTTTTGCATCTTCGGCGAAAGCAACGTTAGTTGCGCCTAAAGACATTGCCATAAAAAAAGTAAGAACTGCTTTTTTGATTAAATTCATCATATACCTATGAAGTGTTTTGATATGATTTCCAGACACTGTCTGAAAATTAATGATTGGAAAGTAAAGTTCTTTCCGGGCTCTATGATATAGGATTAATCGATTGCTTATACAGTCAATTTCAAATTAAAAATATTGTCCAAGGTAAAAAGGGGTAAGGATTGCCTGTCTTGAAATAATGCAACATTTTGATTTTAAAGGTCGGCTATTATGTTTTTAGGCATAAAGGTCTGGTAAATGACGATGTAATATTATTTGCCGACAGCCTTTAAATTTATCTGTAAAACGTGCAGTCGCCAACAGGGGCTAAGTAAATCTCGGTATTTTCACTGCTTCCCGATTTCCAGATTGGGAAACAGTGAAATCGCTATAGTTAGCTATTTACTAACCTGGGCAATCCAGTCTTGCAGGTTGTAATAGTTGGTAATTCTGGCCACCTTGTTGTCGCGGATGTCAAAAAAAGCCCCGGCCGGCAGGCGGTATTTTTGCCCCTGTGCGGCAGGCAAGCCTTCGTCGGTTTTAATGTATTCGCCCAGCACGACAAATTCAGCCGCCGCGCGTTTGCCGTCAGGCGTAGCCATGATGACCATGTCGACCAGCTGTTCCTGGTAATTGTTGTTCATGCAGGCCATGAACTGGGTGAATGCTTCCTTGCCGATTTCTCGCCTGCCTTGATTGATGTCGTGGATGACATCGTCAGTCAGCAGGTTAAGGAAGGACTCCATGTCGCCGCCGTTGAATGCGGCATAGTATTGTTCTACAAGCTTGATGCTGTCTTGGTTCATAGTGATTCCGTGGTTGATAAGTTAACTAGGTATGGGTTGATTAGCCTTTTTCTCCATTATCCCGCAAGGTCACGGTGCGGTTAAACACCAGCTTGCCATCGACGCTGTCTAGCGCATCAAAACAGAAATAGCCGATGCGCTCAAACTGGTAGCGACTTTCCGGTTGCGGATTAGCCAGACTGGCTTCCACTCTGCAATCAGTCAAGACTTCCAGAGAACTCGGGTTTATCGCATCCAGGAAGTTAGGTTCATTGTCAGGGTTAGGCACGCTGAATAAACGGTCGTATAAACGCAGTTCCGCCGGTTGCGAGTGTGGCTCGGAAACCCAGTGGATCACGCCTTTGACTTTACGGCCTTCGGGATTTTTGCCCAGCGTATCGGGGTCGTAGCTGCAACGCAGTTCGGTGATGTTGCCGCCTTCATCCTTGATGATTTCGTTGCATTGGATAACGTAAGAACCGCGCAAACGGACTTCGCCACCGGCCACCAAACGCTTGAATTTCGGCGGCGGAATTTCGGCAAAATCGTCTTGTTCGATCAGTATGACTTTGGAAAAAGGCACGAGGCGTTTGCCCAGTTCAGGTTTTTGCGGATGATTGCCGATTTCCAGCTGTTCCGTTTGGTCTTCCGGATAATTGTCGATGACCACGCGCAACGGCTGTAACACCGCCATGGCTCTGGGGGCGTTGTCGTTTAAATCTTCGCGGATGCAGTATTCCAACACGCCCATTTCTATCCATGAGTTTTGCTTGGTCAGGCCGATGCGCTCGCAAAAATCGCGTATCGATTTGGGCGTAAAGCCTGCGCGGCGCAAACCGGCAATGGTCGGCATGCGCGGGTCGTCCCAGCCGCTGACCTTGCCTTCAGATACCAGCAGGGCCAGCTTGCGCTTGCTGGTGATGACGTAGGTGAGGTTGAGGCGGGCA
>JAURVK010000085.1 GCA_030655535.1 Methylobacter sp.
GCACGGACGCAGGAGGTTGAGCACTACCGGAAGCAGCGGGGCGGTGTGACGAAACGGGTAAGACCTCGGTCTTTTCTTCTGCTGACAGGGGTGGCACTTCAGGCACGCTAATGACTTCGGGCTCAACTGCTTCGACAGCCGGTTTAACGACAAGATCTTCTTTCTTTTCTTCCAAAACGACTTTTTCTGCCTTTATCTGCTCTTCAATTTCAGGAACATTTTCAGTTTGTTGCTTAACCCGTTCTTTAAGAGCCTGCTTGGCTATCTCCAAGTTCCTTTGTTCATCAGATTCGACTACTTCGCTGCGTTTTATGTAAGTTTTCTGCTTCCGAACTTCAACGCTAATCGTTTTGGTAGCACTGCCAGGTACGCTAGACTGTTTAAGTTCACTCACAGTTCTGCGTTTTAAAGTCACGCGTTTCAGTGAACCATCAACCTCGCCTTCGTTCTTCCCATGGCGTTTACGCAAATGCGCAAGCAACTGCATTTTTTCATCTTCATTGATCACATCATCAGGGGCACTCGCAGATAATCCCGCTTCTTTCAGTTGCTCTAATAATCGTTCCAAAGGTATTTTTACTACCTCAGCTAATTGTCGTACCGTTTTATTACTCATTTCATACCCCTTACCTACTCGCCTGTTCCTCAGCAAACCAAGGCTCACGCGCCTTCATAATCAATTTTGCCGCCCGATCTTCGTTCATTCCCGGAAAACCCAACAAATCATCTACCGCCTGCTCTGCCAAATCATCCATCGTAATAATGCCATGACTTGCCATATCATAAGCCAAATCCTTGTTCATGCCTTCCATTTCCAGCAAATCCAGTGCAGGCTCCGCTGTTTCTATGACTTCTTCAGCCGCAATAGCGCTAATCAGTAATGCATCTTTAGCGCGGCTTCTAAGCGCATTAACAAGATCTTCGTCAAAGCCTTCAATTTCCAGCATTTCACTAACCGGAACATAGGCGATTTCTTCAACCGTATTAAAACCCTCTTCAACCAGAATCAATGCAATATCTTCATCGACACCCAATTGATCGACAAATAATTGTTTTATCTTATCGGCCTCGGCCTCACTGTTTTCTTCTGCCTTAGAGGCATCGATTACATTCAGCTCCCAACCCGTCAATTGGGTCGCAAGACGTACATTCTGCCCTCCGCGACCTATAGCCTGAGACAGATTGTCTGAGCTGACCGCCAAATCCATGCTGTGCTTGTCTTCATCGACAACAATAGACTGGATTTCAGCCGGTGACATCGCATTAATTACAAACTGAGCATCGCTTGCATTCCAAAGAATAATGTCAACACGCTCTCCGGCCAGTTCATTTGAAACCGACTGCACTCTCGATCCTCTCATACCGACGCAAGCGCCGACCGGATCCAATCTGGGATCATTGCCTTTGACGGCAATCTTGGCTCTGGAACCGGGATCGCGTGCCGCCCCCATCACTTCGATCAAGCCTTCGCCTACCTCAGGCACTTCAAGACGGAACAAGGCAATCAGCAATTCCGGCGCAGTCCGACTAACAAACAATTGAGGTCCGCGAGGTTCTGAGCGTACATCTTTCAGATAACCCCTGATTCTGTCGCCAATACGAATAGCTTCACGAGGAATCATGTCTTCTTTGGCAATATAAGCTTCTACGTGCCCGCCCAGATCCAGATAAACACAGCCCTTTTCAATACGTTTTACGATACCGGTGATTAGTTCGCCTACGCGACTCTGATAGGCGTCAACTATTTTCTTGCGTTCGGCTTCCCTGACTTTGTGAATAATAACCTGTTTGGCCGTCTGTGCAGCAATACGTCCAAAATCGACAGATTCAATTTCCTCTTCTACCAAACCGCCGACTTGAACGTCAGGATTATCGAGCCTGGCGACTTCCAATAAAACTTGCGTTTCAGGAAACTCGACATCGCCGTCAATTTGATCATTGGCATCAACAATTTCCCAGATTCTATAGGTAACGTAATCACCGGTTTTCCTATCAATACTAACACGAGCTTTAATTTGATTCACATGACGCTTGATCGTAGCCGCTTCTAATGCTGACTCTATAGCCTGAAAAACAATCTCTTTTTCAATATCCTTTTCATTAGAAAAAACATCCACCACCAACAAAATTTCTTTATTTGCCACTGCGTCCTCCTTTTTCAATGCTTTGTTTAAATACACGGGACTCAGGAACCAAACGCGCTTTACTCATCGCGATAAATGGAACCTCAAAAATCTGATCGCCTTCTTGAAGCGAAATCGTATTGTCTTCAACTTTTACTATCAGGCCTGTAATTTTTCTACGGCCATCTATGGCTTTAAATAAATTTACCAACACCATACTGCCAATATATCGTTCGAACTGACTCACTTTAAAAAAAGGTCGGTCTGCGCCCGGCGAAGAAACTTCCAAATGATAGTTGCCTAATATGGGATCTTCCACGTCCATGGCGCCGCTGATTTGATGACTCACCTTAGTGCAGTCTTCAACCAGAATCCCGTTCTCGCTATCAATATAGATTCTTAACAGGCCATGTTTAGGGTGAGGATTATATTCAATGCCTACGCATTCATAACCTAAACCTTCAACAATTGGCTCAATTAGGTCGACCAAATGTTCAGGAGCCTGTTTCATCTTTTCCTCACTTACTTTCGCACAAAAAAAAAGAGCCGACGGCTCTTCCATTAACAATCAACTATGAGCTTTTAAAGCACCAAAGCCCAGAAAACAAAAAACCCCAAAATGGGGTTCTCGGCAACCAATCCTTGCGTTACACTAACTCCTGCATCCATGCAGTTTTATATGGTAGCGGGGGCAGGATTTGAACCTACGACCTTCGGGTTATGAGCCCGACGAGCTACCAAGCTGCTCCACCCCGCGATTGATTTAGCTATTATAAGGTACACTCAGTATTTAGCAAGCTATTTATCAATCTATCTTATCAGGTACGCTAAAATTCGCTACTTACCAGACTCATTGAAGGCCATCACGGTTTCAATCAACATGAATACCCAGCACAGCTTTTTTTTCAAGTGCATAAGCATTTAATGCATCAACAATGCCGATATTTGT
>JAURVK010000095.1 GCA_030655535.1 Methylobacter sp.
TGCTTTTTAAAATAGCTGGAAACCCGGTTTTTAAGGTTTTTAGCCTTACCGATATAAATAATCTCGCTCTGGTCATTCAGCATCTTGTAAATGCCGGGACGCGTGGTCAGGGTTTTTAAAAACGCTGTTACGTCAAAATGGTTTTCTGATGAATCGGGACTCACGCCTTATCCTGGTAACATAAAACATTGCAATGTTTTCATGATCTTGCATTACGCTATATCCGCCAAATTGCCCTTGGTTTCCAGCCACAGTTTCCGGTCTTGCGAACGTTTTTTAGCCAGCAATAAATCCAGCTGGCCGCCGGTATCGTCATGTTCCTCAACCGTTAACTGTACCAGTCTGCGGGTGTCCGGGTTCATCGTGGTTTCCCTAAGCTGGCTGGGGTTCATCTCGCCCAGGCCTTTAAAGCGTTGCACATTGATTTGGCCTTTGAGTTTTTCGGCGGCAATACGATCCAGCACACCTTGACGTTCGGCTTCATCCAGCGCATAAAACACCCGTTTGCCGACATCGATACGATACAACGGCGGCATCGCGACAAAGACGTGCCCTGCTACCACCAGCGCATTGAAATGCTGATAAAACAAGGCGCAGATCAAGGTGGCGATATGGTTGCCGTCGGAATCGGCATCGGCCAGGATGCACACCTTGCCGTAGCGCAAGTTCTGTAAATCGCTGGAACCCGGCTCTATGCCCAGAGCCACGGCGATATCATGAACCTCCTGCGACGCCATCACCTGAGCGGACTCCACTTCCCAGGTATTCAAAATCTTGCCGCGCAACGGCATAATCGCCTGAAAATCCCGCTCCCTAGCCTGTTTGGCCGAGCCGCCGGCAGAATCCCCTTCGACCAAAAACAATTCGGTTCGGGCTATATCCTGCGCCGAACAGTCGGCCAGTTTTCCCGGCAATGCTGGACCTGAGGTGATTTTTTTGCGGATGATTTTTTTATTGGAACGCAGCCGCTTTTGGGCGCTGGAAATAATGATTTCGGCGATTTTTTCGCCTTCGGCAGGATGTTGATTTAACCATAGACTGAAGCCGTCTTTCGCCACGCCGGACACAAAGGCCACGCACTCGCGAGAACTGAGCCGCTCCTTGGTTTGCCCGGAAAACTGCGGATCTTCCAATTTGACCGACAGTACAAAATGGCAGTTTTCCCAGACATCTTCCGGGGCGACTTTTACGCCCCGCGGCAGGATATTTCGGATGTCGCAAAACTCGCGCATCGCTTCGGTAAGCCCTGCACGCAAGCCGTTGACATGGGTTCCGCCTTGCGCAGTCGGCACCAGATTCACGTAACTTTCGGCCAGCACTTCCGCAGGATTTTCAATGGCCCAGACGATGCCCCATTCAACGGCTTCATGATTTGCCGCCATGTTGCCCATAAAAGGCTGTTCCGGACTATAGTCAATATCGCCTATGCGGTCGAGTAAATATTCCTTCAGGCCATCCTGATAGCACCAAAAATATTCTTCGTCGGTTTGATCGATTTTCAGCGAAATTTTCAAGCCGGGACATAACACCGCCTTGGCACGCAACACATGCTTAAGCTTTAAAACCGATATTTTATTGGAATCGAAATATTTTTCATTCGGCCAGAATCGGATGGACGTTCCGGTATTATTTTTGCCGACCGTGCCGGTCTCCGCCAGCTCAGCCTGCTTTTCGCCATCGGCATATTCCATTCGATAAAGCTTGCCATTCCTTTTGACTTCTATTTCCAGCTTTGCCGACAAGGCGTTAACGACAGAGACACCTACACCATGCAAGCCGCCTGAAAACTGGTAATTTTTATTGGAAAACTTGCCGCCCGCATGCAGCTGGGTCAAAATCACCTCGACGCCGGGAATACCTTGTTCGGGATGTATGTCAACCGGCATGCCCCGGCCGTTATCAGTGACCTGCACCGAGCCGTCTTTATACAAGACCACATCGATGGCCGTCGCGTGACCCGCCATCGCTTCATCAACGCTATTATCGACGACTTCCTGCACCAAATGGTTGGGCCTGGTAGTGTCCGTGTACATGCCGGGGCGCTTTCTCACCGGCTCCAATCCGCTTAAAACTTCGATTGCCGACGCGTTATATTCGTTACTCATACTTCCTAATCACTCACAATTCAAATTCAGATATAATAAAGAGGCGCAAGGTTAAAGGCATAAGGTTTTTCGCCTTGCACCTTTAACCTTGCGCCTGCATTTATACATCGTACCATTAATTTTTTTTATCTCATGCCGAAAAATAAAACCGCGACTTTATTTGAAGACTCCCTCGTCGAACTTGAACAATTGGTTAACCAGCTTGAACAAGGCGAACTTTCGCTGGAAGAATCATTAAAGTCATTTGAGCGCGGAGTCAATCTGACCCGAACCTGTCAAAAAGCCCTGCAAGAGGCCGAACAGAAAGTTCAAATCCTGATTGAAAAAAACGGCACTCAAACCCTGGAGCCATTTACCGATGAGTAATGCGTTAAAAGACTATCTTGATTTTTGTCAAAACCGTGTAGAAAAAGCTTTGGACGCTCGTCTGCCCAGTGAAAACATATTGCCGCAAAAACTGCATCGGGCCATGCGTTACAGCACCTTGGATGGCGGCAAACGGATGCGCCCGATGCTGACCTATTGCACCGGAAAAACACTGGGCATAGCCCCTGAAGCATTGGACGGACCGGCTTGCGCTGTAGAGTTCATCCACGTTTATTCGCTGATACATGACGATCTGCCGGCAATGGACGATGACGATCTCCGACGCGGCAAAGCCACCTGCCATGTAGCTTTCGATGAAGCCACCGCTATTTTAACCGGCGATGCGCTGCAAGCCTTGGCTTTTGAAATTCTGGCCAATGATCCCAGCATCAACGCATCCGCTGAAGGCCGTTTGAAAATGATTACTGCATTGACCAAAGCCAGCGGTTCCCAGGGCATGGTAGGCGGCCAAGCCATCGACCTGGAATCGGTAGGAACTCGCCTGACCCTGCCTGAACTGGAAAACATGCATATCCATAAAACCGGCGCGTTGATTCGCGCCAGCGTCAATATGGCTACCTTGGCAAAAGCCGATATCGATCCCAATGTCGCCAAAAAACTGGATAATTATGCAAAATGCCTAGGCTTATCGTTCCAGGTTAAAGACGACATACTCGACGAAGAAAGCGATACCGCAACCTTGGGTAAAACCCAAGGCAAAGACCAGGATAACAACAAACCCACCTACCCTGCCCTTTTAGGCCTGGCAGGAGCCAAACAAAAAGCTCAGGAGCTGCATGAGCAAGCGTTGGACAATCTGAGTATTTTCGGCAGCGAAGCCGATTTATTGCGCGATTTATCGCTTTATATTATTCAGCGGGATCACTAGTACTCAGTCAACTTTATTCTGACAGTTAAGCAACTGGATGTGGGGGCGACGCAAGGCGCCACTGGGCGGCTAAAGCCGCCCCCACAGTTACAGGCACCCGAACGAGCCTACCGATGCACAACTTGAATTAATCCGAGCCTTGGTCATAACAATGAAAGCGCAAATAGGTCAAAAAGCCCCTTTATTATCCGTGTCTGCCTGGGTTCAGGGAACTGAGGTAAATTTTGACCGGCTAACAGGCCAAGTCGTATTAGTCGAGGTATTTCAGGTCAATTGTCCGGGTTGTTTTTTATATGCATTGCCTCAGGCAGTCTCCTTATACCGAAAATATTCGGAACACGGTTTAACGATATTGGGCATCGCCACCGCATTTGAGGATTTTGATAAAAACAATCTCGAAAACCTAACCCGTCTGGCTGAACAGGGTGAGGTGGTCGGCGAAACCTTGCGCGTGTTAAGCCAACAAGGCAAGTTAAGCGCAGGCCGCCTGCCCTATCGCATTCCCTTCCCGCTGGCGATGGATCGTTTACTCAGACAGCGCGGCGAAGTGAGCGATAACGTTATCGCCAACTTCATTCAAAACCATATAACCGAGTTCGAACAACAACCAAAAGCGCATCAACAACAGCTCAGGCAGCAAGTACTGCATTATTTACAGTCCCTTGATCGCCATGCGGAAACTTTCGAACGTTTCGAGTTAAAAGGCACACCCTCGCATATTCTGGTGGATAAACAAGGCATACTCAGGGACTGTGCATTTGGCGCTTATCCCGAGTTGGAAGCACGGATACTCGGATTATTGCAGGAATAATGTTTGCCCAAGCCCTGATGCTTATCCCGAACTCAGGTTAATTAAGACCTAACTGAATTCAGCGTTACAATGATAACTATGAATACTAATCTCACCCCATTTTCAGCTCTCACTCCCGACATTATATTGAATGCGCTCGACAGTATCGGCCTGCATAGCGACGGCCGACTGCTGGCGCTCAATAGCTATGAAAACCGCGTCTATCAGGTCGGCATGTCGGATGCCTCTTTTATTGTAACCAAGTTCTACCGACCCGAGCGCTGGACGACTGCCGCCATTCTTGAAGAACATGCTTTCATTCAGGAATTATTCGACTCTGAAATCCCTGCGGTACCGGCCATTCCCTTTGGCGAAAATCAAACCTTAATCCACGCCGACGGTTTCCGCTTTTCGGTATTTCCCAGGCAAGGCGGCCGCGTGCCGGAACTTGAGGGTCGCGACAAGCTCGAATGGATGGGGCGGTTTATCGCGCGCATTCATGCTGTCGGCTCGCTAAAGCCTTTTAAGGAGCGCCCGACACTTGATATTGCCGGTTTTGGCGATGAACCCAGAGTTTTTTTGCTGGTAAATAATTTCATCCCCGCAGATCTTATCGAGGCTTACCGCAGTGTGTCTGAACATGCTCTGGATGGCGTAAGACGTTGCTTTGAACGTGCCGGTAAGGTAAAAAACATCCGTCTGCACGGCGATTGTTATCCCGGCAATATTTTATGGACCGATGACGGCCCGCATTTCGTTGATTTCGATGACAGCCGAATGGGCCCGGCGATACAGGATTTGTGGATGCTGCTCTCAGGAGATCGCGCCGACATGACTGTCCAATTAAACCATCTGCTATCCGGTTACCGGACTTTTTATGATTTCGATACCCGGGAGCTGCATCTGATTGAAGCTCTGCGCACCTTGCGCCTGATTCATTATTCTGCCTGGATTGCACGGCGCTGGAATGATCCCGCGTTCCCTATGGCGTTTCCGTGGTTTGATACCCCGCGTTATTGGCAGGATCGAATTATTGAGCTGCGCGAACAGACCGCGTTAATGAATGAAGGCCCGCTTGAGTTGGCTTAGAGCGGGATGGTTGGGACTATTGTGGGAGCGATGCTCCCATCGCGACGAGGGCGTCGCTCCCACGGGCATCGCTCCCACAATAATACCCCCCATACACTATGTTTAAAGCTTGCCCTGCCGCATCAGCAGGGCTCTTACCGGATTGAAGGTTTTTCTATGTACATCTAAAAAGCCGAATTGCTCGATTTCGGCCAGATGCTGTTTGGTGCCGTAGCCCTTATGCAGATGAAACGCAAAATCCGGGTAGCGTTGATAATAATCAACCATCAACTTATCCCGTTCAACTTTCGCTAATATTGAGGCTGCGCTGATCGCCTGCACTTTGCTGTCGCCCTTAACGATGGCCTGGGCAGGCATCGACAATTTAGGGAGACGGTTACCGTCCACTAAAACTTCATCCGGCTGGACAGACAAACCGTTTACCGCTCTTTGCATTGCCAGCAGCGTGGCTTGCAGAATATTGAGTTCATCGATCTCTTCAACACTGGCCCCCGCAATCGACCAGCTTAAGGCTGTTTCCTTGATAAGGATATACAGACTATCGCGCTTGCTTGCGCTTAGTATTTTGGAATCCGCCAACCCGGTTATCGGCCTCAAGGGATCTAAGATAACGGCTGCGGCGAAGACCGGACCTGCAAGCGGGCCACGACCTGCTTCGTCAACTCCGGCAATGATAAACTCGTCACCCATAATAACTTCCACTGCTGAAACGGCCTGTAGGTTGGGTTACGACTGCATGGACAGGAAATGATCCCGTCATTTCTCTGCATTCCCCACATCCCTGTAGGTTATGCAGGAGGTAGAGCAATGCAGGAGCAATTGCCGAGGCGCTAGCCGTAACCGATGCCATTGTGGGAGCGACGCCCTCGTCGCGACGAGGGCGTCGCTCCCACAATGATATCAGCTGTCCCGATTTAAGTTGCTAGCCCGAACGCCTATCGCAATATGCCGCGATTTACATTGCGCAAAAAACTGACCATATCAGACAATTCTTTGCTTTCACCGGCCAGGTCTTCCATTTGATCAATGGCATCTTCCAGACGCAGATTGGTCTTGTAAATTATTTTGTAAGCTTTTCTGATTAATCTGATGTCTTCAGGAGAGATGCCGTTACGCTCCATACCGACTGAATTGATGCCATGCGGCCTTGTAGGCTTACCGCCGACCATAACAAAAGGGGGAATGTCCTGGGTAATCGCGCTGCCCATCGCAGCAAAGCTGTATTGGCCGATTTGGGTAAACTGATGCACCAAGGTAAATCCGCCCAAGATGGCATGACTATGTAAATGCACATGCCCTGCCAACGAGGCCCCATTGGCCATAATGACATGATTGCCAATGAGGCAATCATGTGCCACATGGGTATATGCCATAAACAGGTTGTCATTGCCTATCTTGGTCAGACTGCGATCCTGCTTCGTCCCCCGGTGCATGGAGGTGTACTCGCGTATCGTATTTCTGTCGCCAATTTCCAGCCGGGTTATCTCGGCTGCATACTTTTTGTCTTGGGGATCTTCGCCGATGGACGTGAATTGATAGATGCGATTGTCTTTACCTATAGAGGTCGGCCCCTTAATAACAACATGGGAACCTATCACCGTACCGGCACCGATTTTTACCCCGGCACCTATGACCGAAAAAGGGCCAACCGATATATCATCGGCCAGCTCCGCTTCACTATCAATTATCGCTGTTGGATTGATCAAAACTAATTTACCACCGCTGCACATCTGATTTCCGCACTCGCAACGAACTCACCATCAACTTCTGCACGGCATTCAAATGCCCAGATATTGCGCTTACTTTTAATGAATCTTGCTTCCAGCATCAATTGATCGCCGGGCACAACAGGCCGTTTAAACTTGGCCTTATCAATTCCGACCAAATAATAAATCATCCCGGCCAGCTCATCGCCCGCCGTTTCCGATGCCAACAACCCTGTGGATTGCGCCAGAGCCTCCAAAATCAGTACGCCCGGCATAATGGGTTTTTGGGGGAAATGTCCTTGAAAAAACGGTTCGTTATAAGTAACGTTTTTCACTCCCAATAGTCTAACGCCAGGTTCACACTCAATAACCTTATCAACCAATAAAAAAGGGTAACGATGCGGCAAGAATTCTTGTATTTGTAAAATATCTAGCTTAATGGACATATTTGAGGATGCTTCTCTTAAAAGTTGATGATTATTCAGAACAGGTAAAAGGCTAAGGGCAAAAGGCAAAGAACGACCCTATTGAAGCTTAGTTTTCTTCGCCTTTCGCCTTGTGCCATTCGCCTAATCTTCAATAACAACTGAGTGCTGAACAGTTGAAAAGTTGAAAAGTTGATGAATATGCGAATAAATAAAAGGCTGTGTATGATTATTCCGGCATGGTTGACAACTTTTGTTGAACTTGACTGGTCACATCGATTTTATCACTGGCATAAATAACGCCGTCAGTCAGTAATAAATCGAAGTTTTGATCCTTGGCTATTTCCCGAATAGCTTCAACGATACGACGTTGTAACTTGCCCAACTCTTCATTACGACGCGCATTAAAGTCTTCGCTAAACTCCTGCTGAGCTCTTTTTGCGTCTCTTTTCTTATTTAAAATATCTTTTTCCAGATTGACTCGCGCAGACTCACCCATCACTGCCGCATCCTTGGCCATTCTTTCGTCCATACTTTGGATTTCTTTTTGCTGGGCAACCAATTGCTTATCTCGCGGTGAAAACTCTTGTTCCAGACGTTTTTTGGCTTTTTCTGCCTGCGGCGCTTTCTCAAGAACAGCGGGTATATTAACAAAGCCAACTTTTAAATCAGCATAGCTCACATTAGCAGCAAGCAACAATCCTAAAAATAAAGCAATTTTTGTTTTCATGGTTAAACAGGTCTCTGATGGAATTAAAATAAATAATGATTAAATATATGACTATTTCGTCAAATTATAACCGTGGGGGTTACCGGCCGATAACCCCTTACTTCTTCTAAAAGTTTTGGCCGAAGTTGAATTGGAACATCTGTTTTTGATCCCCTGTTGCAGCACCAAGATCTGACGTTCCAGATGGCTCAGCATTTAACGGTAATGCCGCACTGACAGACAAAGCGCCGAAAGGCGACAACCATTCACCGGAAACCCCGACAGAATATTTCATGTTATCCGCTTTAAAGCCATTGTTGATTGCTCCGGCGTCCAAAAAGGTGCCTAACCTGACTGATTTTGTCTCCGGCATAAAAGGTACCGGGAAAAACATTTCGGCATTGCCGATGATCTTACTGGAGCCGCCAAACGGAAAACCATTGGATTCTCTCGGCCCCACCGTATTATTCCTAAAGCCGCGTATGGATCCCGTACCGCCCCCGAAATAATTTTCAAAGAAAGGCAAGCTATCTGTCTTTCCGTAACCATCCCCATAGGCCGCTTCAGCTTGCAGTCTGAACGTAAAATCTTTAGCCAAAGGCAAATAAAGCTGATGTTTATAACCGATTTTATAATATTCCAGGTCACTGCCGGGGACTGTCGCCAACGCAGAAAACCGCTGTTGCCCACCTTTATTCGGGAAGATTGCCCGGTTAAGGGTGTCATGAGTCCAACCCACTGATGGTGCCAGCGTCAGATAGGTACTGCCTTGCTTATCAACAAAATCTTGAATTTGTGTGGATGAAAAATTAGTGGTACTCAGCTCAGTATGTTTTGCATCAACATCAAAACGTAAGCTGTCGAATTCATTCAGGGGGATGCCAAAATTTATCCCTGCATTCATCACATTGGTTGAATAATTGGCAATATTAATTTGTCCTGCATCTCGTTTGGTATAGCCCAAATTATAGCCCTGACTTACACCATCCACGGTGAAATAAGGATTAAAAAAACCGAACTGATAACTCGTCATAAAACTACTATTATTAAAGGCAATATTCACCCGCTTGCCCGACCCAAACACGTTATCCTGGGCAATATTGGCATTCAACACTATCCCTTGAACTTGAGAAAAACCAACACCTGCCGACAAATTGCCTGAGGGCTTTTCTACTACCGAATAATTAACATCAATCTGATCGGCAGTGCCTGTAACCGGAGGTGTTTCGACATTCACCTCTTCAAAATAGCCCAAACGTTCAAGCCGGGTTTTTGACCGTTCAATTTTTGAACTTGAAGCCCAACTGGATTCCATCTGCCGCATTTCGCGGCGCAGTACTTCATCACGGGTTTTACTATTACCTTTCATGTTAATGCGTCTGACATAAACGCGTTTGCCAGGATCGACAAAAAAAGTCATATCAACGGTTTTTTGGGCTTCGTTGATTTCCGGTATCATGTTGACGTTGGCAAAGGCGTAGCCGTCATCACCCAAGCGTTCAGAAATGGCTTTAGAGGTTTCGGTAGCGTTTTTTCTGGAAAAAATCTCGCCAGGACCGACCTTGACCAGCTTAATAAGCTCGGGAGGTGCAACGACCAGATTACCGGCTAATTTGACTTTTTCCAGCGTATAAATGTCACCCTCTTTGACATTAATGGTAACGTAAATATCTTTTTTATCCGGGGTAATGGCCACCTGCGTGGACTCGATGTTGAAGTTAATATAACCGCGATCCAGATAATAGGAGCGCAAGGTTTCTAAGTCTGCCGACAACTTTTGCTTGGAATATTGATCGTCTTTGGTGTAGAACGACAGCAAATTAGAGGTATTCAACTCCAGATTGCGCAACAGCGTTTTGTCATCGAAAACGTTATTGCCGACAATGTTGATCTGTTTGATCTTTGCTACCCGACCCTCAGAAATCTTGATATGAATACCCACCCGATTCCGGGTGAGATTGGACACATCCGTCGTTATCTTTAAGCCGTACTTACCATGGCTGAAATATTGCCGACTTAATTCCTGCTCGACTTTATCCAACACCTGCTGGTCAAATACCTTGCCTTCAGCCAAACCGATTTTCTTTAAGGCTTTGGTCAAGTCGTCTTTACTCAGGTCTTTATTGCCTTCAAAAATGATTTTTGCAATCGAGGGTCGCTCTACCACCTTAACAATCAGCGTTGAACCTTCTCTTTCCAGAGAAATGTCCTTAAAAAAACCGGTTTTGAATAGCGCCTTGATTGCTGGAGCGGCATTATCCAAGGAAAACCTTTCACCCACATTGACAGGGAGATAGTTATAAACAGTACCCACAGAGATGCGCTGAAGGCCTTTGACTTGAATATCTTCCACAAAAAACCCTTCATCACTTTTAACCGCTTGAGAAACAAGTAGAAACAGCAATAGTAAGCAAGAAAAAATATTTAATTTCATGTGGGGGATTCTAAAAATAAAAGTAACTACTCAGCAGTTAGCAAAATAGAACACAAATGACACGGATTTGGCTGGCAAGGACTGATAAAATGGAGCTTTTTTCATACAGATGACAGATAAAATTATTAAGGTATATTACGAATTTGACTTCGGCTTTTTAGCAATCCGTTTAAACCGGTCTAATCCATGTTCTCATAAAGCCAGCATCTGCTGATGCAGTTACAAATAAAACAATATGGGGCAATCTTGAAAATTGCCGAATTATATCACAGTAAATATTTAAACGAACTTAAGCCCGACGAATAGGAAAACTAAGCACCTCATCAAGGGCGGCGCTACCCGACAATAGCACCAATAAACGGTCCAGACCTATAGCCACACCAGAGCATTCCGGCAATCCCGACTCCAAAGCTGCAATAAGACGTTGGTCTTTAACGGTAACAGGCAATTTTTGTTGTTGCCGGATAGCCAGTTCCCGGTCAAATCGCCTGCTTTGCTCTTTAGCATCCGTCAGTTCATAATAGCCATTGCCCAACTCAACACCGTTAATAAACAATTCAACTCGATCGGCGATCTGCGCATTATCTTGGTTGATTCTTGCTAATGACGACTGGCAAACGGGATAACCGTAAACCATACACAGCGCGTTTTCGCCCAAATGCGGCTGAACCTTGTGACTGAATATAAAATCCAGCCATAACGCATGATCGTGTCCGCAAATATCCACCGCCTCAGGTATTTGGCTTTCCCCGGCAAATACGCAGTAGTCCTGATAGGAAAATATCAGCGGATCTAAACCGGTATACGAAACAAATACGTCCTGATAACCGACTCGTTGAGTTTCCTGTAACGACTGTTCTCTAAACAAACCGGCAAACAGTTCGGTGATTTCATCCATTAACTGCGGCAAGGTAAAGCCGACCCGATACCATTCCAGCATCGTAAACTCGGGATTATGAAAACGTCCCGACTCTCCGTTTCTGAATGCCTTGCCTATCTGATAGATGCAACCGCTGCCGGCAGCGAGCAGCCGTTTCATTGCAAACTCAGGCGATGTCTGCAAAAACAGAGTTTGCCGCTGCGGTGACAAACAGTACTCAGTGGTAAAAAACTCCAACTGAGGATCCGTTCCAATAGTGTGACTGAGTAGCGGCGTCTCCACTTCCAGCACCGAGCGTTCAGCAAAAAACTGACGCAGTTCGGCCAGCATCCGCGCCCTTGAACGCATCAACTCTATGGCACATGACGGCCGCCAGTCGGCTAACACTACTCTTTTACGCGGGAAACGTATTCGCCGGTACGGGTATCGACTTTAATCACTTCACCAATTTGCACAAACAAGGGCACCCTGACTACCGCGCCAGTCTCCAAGGTTGCAGGTTTGCCGCCTCCCCCCGAAGTATCGCCACGCACACCGGGATCTGTTTCAGTAATTGCCAGGTCGACAAAGTTGGGCGGCGAGATCGCAAGAGGCGAATCATTCCATAAGGTTACCGTGCAGGAATCCTGATCTTTCAACCATTTACCCGCATCGCCGACCACTTTTTGATCGGTCTGATACTGCTCGAAAGTGTCCGGCACCATAAAATGCCAAAATTGGCCGTCGTTATAAAGATATTGCATCTCGGCATCGACCACATCGGCGCCTTCAATCGACTCACCCGATTTAAAGGTTCTTTCAATGACCCGGCCGGTTTTCAAATTCCTGATTTTTACCCGGCTAAAAGCTTGCCCTTTTCCCGGCTTGACAAATTCATTTTCAATAATCGCACAGGGATCGTTATCCAACATAACTTTCAACCCGGCTTTAAACTCATTAGTGCTGTAAGTGGCCATTTTATCCTCAAAGATGACAAACAATGTAAAACTCAGCCATTATAATAGAGCCAACAACCGATAGAAACTTTAATAAACCCTCATGCCCGAACCACAGTCCGAAATTCAACACCTTACTAAAAACTGGCAACAACAACTTGCCGACGCTTTTAACAACATTGAAGATCTCTGCCGTTATTTACACTTGTCGCCGGATGACTTGCCGGTTTCGGTTGCTGCAACTGAAAACTTCCCTTTACGCGTTCCGTTAAGTTTTGCGGCCTGCATGGAAAAAGGCAATCCGCATGATCCTTTATTACGCCAGGTATTACCTATAAATGAAGAACTGTTCGCCTATCCGGGTTTTAACCATGATCCGGTCGGCGATCTTGCCTCAGCCGCCCAGAGCGGTGTTTTGCATAAATACCATGGCCGGGTTTTGCTTATCAATACCGGCAGCTGCGCGATCAACTGCCGGTATTGTTTCCGGCGCAATTTTCCGTATGCTGATTTGCAACTCAGCAAACAAAAGGAAGAGGCCGCCATCCGGTATATTCAGGCAGATGCCAGTATCTCGGAAGTGATTTTAAGCGGCGGCGACCCCTTGCTGCTCAGCGATGCGCGGCTAAGCCGGCTAATTCAGCAATTGAACGGTATCACACATTTAAAACGCATCCGAATACACAGCCGACTGCCTATCGTTCTGCCTGCCCGGATAACCGGTGAATTCATTAACACCCTGACCGAAAGCCCCAAACAAATTGTCATTGTCGTCCACTGCAATCATGCCAATGAAATCAGTGACTGCGTCATTGCCGCCTGCAACTTGCTTAAAACCGGCGGCATCACTGTGTTCAATCAATCGGTGCTGTTAAAAGGCATAAATGATAATGCCGAAGTGCTGTGTGAACTGAGCGAACAATTGTTCAGCCGCGGCATCATCCCCTATTATTTGCATTTATTAGACAAAGCCACGGGTACAGGACATTTTGAAGTTTCCGAACAACAAGCCTTGATACTTATCCGGCAAGTTCAAGCCGCCCTGCCCGGCTATCTGGTGCCAAAGCTGGTCAAAGAACAAGCCGGGGCCGCATCAAAACTGTCTATTTTATAGCTATGGAAGGTGCGTGGTTTAACTTGAGCAAGGTAAGCGGACAGCTGAGAGGCTGTGAAAAAATTCGTTTTTAGCATAGATCCAAGAAATAACCACGAAGGGCACGAAGTTTTTAATGCATTGAATTAATACTGTGATTTTCTCCGTGTCCTTCGTGTTCTCTGTGGTAAATAATTTTTTTCAGCTCGATTTGGATAATACTTTCACAGTCTCTGAGACCCTTGTGGGAGCGATGCCCTCGTCGCGATGATGGCATCGCTCCCACATTGATATAACATCAGTGCTATCAAATTTTAAAGGGTTGTCCCTGCTTAAATGGGATGCCTAAAAGGGCATTAACCTTAGTTATCACTCACCCAAACCGAATCCAAATTAAGCGCTTTTTTAAATTTAGCCGTATTTGAAACCGCTTCTGCTTTACTTTTAAAGCCTCCGACTCGGAGCCGGTACATTGTTACATTTTTTTCACGAACCGGGACTACTTCGGCAATAACACCTAGACGTGCAAATTCAGCCGCCTTGCTTTTGGCAAACCATTCCTGTTTGAATGCGATCAAATTCACACCCCACTTTCCATAGGCCTCTTGCTTTATTACTCTCCTGGCATCCTGTTTAATAACGGATTTTGTGGCATATGCAGGTTTAGCAGTTACCGTTTCCGGCTTAGCTTTCACTTTGGCAGGCACGACTTCAGGCAGCGTTTCTGCTTTAGCAGGAGCTATTGTCTTGTCTTTGATCGGCGCATGCTCGTGCGCAACACCCTCTTTTTTGGTCGGCGCATACTCCTGTGCATTACCTTCCTTAACCGGCGCCGGCTCATGCTCCGCTTCGACCTTAGACGGTTCAACATCGGATGGCGCTAAAGACACCTTCTCTTCTAAATCGCCAATTTTGGCCTGCAACATGTCCAGCGCCTTGCTTACCCTATCCTGTTTTGCCGCAATATCAGGCACTTTGGTATTTAATAAATCGACGGGGAACTGGGGATTCCCTTTCAGCTCGGTTATAAAACCATAGACCTGCTGATTCAACTGCACCACAGAATTCACCATAGCGTTAATTTCTGCATTAGGATTGTTTGCAGCAATTTTTGCCAGATCCGCCTCAAGGGTTGAAACATCTTCAGTTAATTTTGAAACTTCAGTTTTAGCACTATAGGTCATCACGCCCAGTCCTGCGGCTGCACTTAACGCAACAACACCGAATCCAAACGCCACGTAACCGAAAAGTTTCGCTTTTTTGACTTTATTTTCCGCGTCTTTCAGCTGTTTTTTAATGTCTTCCCGTTCAAATTCAAATGGACTCAATATGACATCTTCAGCGTCATTTATAACCGTGTCGGCTGTTTGTTTCGGCTTGGATTCAACTGCTTCATTACCGCTTGGTTGCAGCTCCGGCTCAAAAGCCTGCATAGTTGCATCTTCATTCAAGAAGCCGGTATCGCCAAAGGCATCTGCAAACTCATCTTTTTGAATGCCCGCATCGTCGCTGCCTATCTCGGAAATTTCCATATCGGCAGTAATATCAAAGTTAGGCAAAAGAAAATCATTTTCCTCTGTTGATAACTTATCAGTGCCCGCTAACTGAGTTTCCGGCATCGCCTTAGAAAAATCGTCACTAACTTCATCCAATTGAAAAAAATTATCAATTTTGCTCAAGTCCGAATCATCACCCATCGCCTCTTTTTTTTCGCCCGTTTGTTCTAACGCATCCTCGGAATCAAAACCGGCATCAGCGAGATTGGCAAAGCTATTTTCATCATCCTGAATCAGGTCTGATGCGTCAAAATCATCGCCATAGCCGGCAAAACCATCCGCCTCACCTGACAGGGCGGCAACATCATCAAGCGCTTCCGTTTCTTCGTCTGATTGCGCTAACGCATCCTCCGTATCTAAACCGGCATCCGGGAGCAAGTTATCATTGTCATCTGATAGTTGTTCATTGGGCGCAACCAAATCTGCCGAAGTTTCGACTTCATCGCCCTGAATCAGATCCGATTCGTCAAAATCAACACCAGAAAAATCATCCATTTCATCCGACAGGTCGGCAACATCGTCAGAAGATGAATCCTCTGTAGCCTGACCTGATTTCTCAGCATCTGCTGACGCAATTATGTCCGATTCAATGAAATCACTAAAGTCTGAAAAATCATCCGGCGCCTCAGCCACAACAGCATCCGCTTCCATGCTTGGCTCTTCAACTACTGCGGGCGCAATTAAATCCTCCGGAGCCGACGCTTCAAGCTCATCATTCTGAATCAGATCCGATTCGTCAAAATCATCGCTAAGGCCAAAAGAGTCATCAAACTCATCCTCTGCAACAGCGGATGAATTCTCCTCAGCCTGCTCCAACTCTTCAAGAACATCGCTATTTGATTGCACCGGCGCACCGTCCGTATCAAATTCCACACTCATCAGCAACCTGTCAAGAGCATCTTCGTCACCCTCCTGCTCGTTTGACGGAGCAAAAGATGAACTCTCTACAATTTGTTCTGACTGCTCGGTTTCGACCGCAGCGGTTCGTGGTGAATCCTGTCGAACCATTTTCGGCTCATTAAAATCAGACCCAAAATCGTCAAAACTTAAAAAGTCATCCAACTCATCGTACTGCTGAACATCTTTATTCATCTTTGATGGCATTAACGTATCATCAACATCAAAGTCGGCATCCATCAGCAATCTATCAATAGTATCTTCGTCGTCCTGAGACTCATTCGTCGGGAGAAAAGAAGAATCCGCCTCGTCCAACATGGCATCAAAATTATCGCGTTTTTCATTTAATTTTTTATCTATTGGATCAGTCATATTCAGGTTCAGCAATGAGTTATAAGATATCCACAAAATATAAATGCAGCGTTCAGTACTTTTCGGCAGAAAAACAATTTTCATTATTTTAATACCAAATAAACTTAATGTTCATAAAGTTTCACCGATTTGATGCTAAACTCCCAAAAAAACTTTTAAAAAGAAAAATGCAACTAGCTATTACCGCCTTAGGCAACCATAAAAGTAATTTTATTGCCGAAATATTACCCGCCGTGCGCGACTGTAAATGTAATATTTTGGAAATAAGGTCATCCCGTCTCGCTCAGTCCACTGCGGCCTACCTGCTTATTTCGGGCAACTGGAATCAGATTGCCAAACTTGAAAGCACCCTGGACATTATCCAGAAACGACTGGACATTAAAATTCATATCTTACGGCCTGATCAAAAAGACAAGCCTAAAGAGTGTATTCCCTACTCATTGGAAACCATATCGCTGGATCGCGATAATGTGACAGAATCCATTACCTCCTTCTTATTTGACCGGGAGATAGACATTGAGGAAATAAGCGGCAGTTGCTATCAGGCTCCGTATATTCAAACCTCAGTATTCTCAACCAAATTCGTGATATTGATCCCACCGCAACTTCATCTGCTGACGCTGCGCGAAGAGTTTATGGATTTCTGCGACCAATTAAATATAGATGCCATTCTTGAACCCATAAAACGATAATCATTGATAATGATAACTCCCGGCAACCCTGCTCCCAATTTTGAGGCCTCATCTACCGGCGATAAAACGGTAAAACTAAGCGACTATCGAGGTAAATACCTGGTTATTTATTTTTATCCCAAAGACAACACGCCCGGTTGCACTCAGGAAGGCCAAAATTTTCGCGATAATATCGACAAATTCATTGCTCTTAACACTGTCATTGTCGGCGTATCCCGTGATAGCGTCCGTATTCATGAAGGCTTTAAATGCAAACAGGAATTTCCATTCGATCTGCTTTCGGATCCGGATGAAAAGCTATGTCAGCTGTTTGGCGTGATCAAAATGAAAAATAGGTACGGTAAGCAAGTTCGAGGCATCGAGCGCAGTACCTTTCTGATCGATTCAGAGGGTCTACTGGTTCGTGAATGGCGTAAAGTAAAAGTCAAAAACCATTGTGAAGAAGTCCTACACGCCTTACATGAACTGACCAGCAACCAACTATGAATATTCAAACAACACCGGATAAGAAGCTATTTGTTTTAGACACCAATGTACTGATGCATGACCCGGCGGCAATCTTCCGTTTCAAGGAACATGACATTTTCATCCCGATGATAGTTCTGGAAGAACTCGATCATGCAAAAAAAGGTTTAACCGAACTGGCGCGCAATGTAAGGCAGGTCAGTCGATTTCTGGATGAATTAATCCACGACGCCAATCAGGAAACCATCAACGACGGCCTGCCGTTATCGAGCATAAAACACGGCCCGAATACCGATACAACTGAAAGCGGACGCTTATATTTCCAGACCAGCGAGATGACCGCACTGCTGCCGGAAAGCATGCCCGGCAACCTTGCTGACAACTCCATACTCAGAATCGTCTTGGCTCTCACCAAAAAACTGCCCGATATCAACGTTATTCTGGTGTCAAAAGACATCAACATGCGCATCAAGGCAGCGACCCTGGAGTTGCTTGCAGAAGACTACCATAACGACCAGACCCTGGATGATATCGACCTACTCTACAGCGGTTCAATGGCGCTGGAAGACGATTTCTGGTCTGTACACGGCACCAACATGGAATCCTGGCAGGAAAAAAACCGTACTTTTTACAAACTGGAAGACCCCATAGTAGCCGAATGGTATCCCAACCAGTATCTGTACATCGAAGACGAAAGCAATTTTGAAGCCATCGTCAGATCTTGCGACGGACAGGTTGCCGTATTGGAATTGGCAAAGGATTATCGTGCAAAGCACAACAATATCTGGGGCATAACGGCGAAAAATCGGGAGCAGAACTTTGCCCTCAATGTCTTACTGGACCCCGACATCGACTTTGTAACCTTATTGGGCACGGCGGGAACGGGAAAAACCCTATTAGCCCTGGCCGCAGGACTTAACCAGACCCTGGAAAACAAAGCCTATCAAGAAATCATCATGACCCGCGAAACCGTCCCCGTCGGCGAAGACATAGGCTTTCTTCCCGGCACCGAAGAGGAAAAAATGGCGCCATGGATGGGTGCGTTAATCGACAATCTCGAACTGCTGGGCAGTAATCCCGAACACGGCGAATGGGAACAAGGCGCCGCCAGCAACATTATTATGAACCGGGTCAAAATCAGATCGCTTAACTTTATGCGCGGACGGACATTCCTCAATCGCTACCTGATCATCGATGAGGCTCAAAACCTGACCTCAAAACAAATGAAAACCCTGATAACTCGTGCAGGCCCTGGCACCAAGGTTATCTGTATCGGCAACCTGTCGCAAATAGACACGCCTTATTTAACGGCGACAACATCAGGCTTAACCTATGTTGTAGACCGTTTTAAAACCTGGCCTCATGGAGCGCATATCACCTTGCGGCGCGGCGAGCGTTCACGCTTGTCCGACTACGCTTCGGATATTTTGTAACTAGTACTCAGTCAACTTTATTCTGACGGTTACGCAACTGGATGTGGGGACGACGCAAGGCGCCACTGGGCGGCTTTAGCCGCCCCCACAGTTACAGGAATCCGTCATTTCTAAATTGACTAAGTACTAGGTAACTACTCAGCTATCAATATAATAGAACTCAGATACAGCTTCCATTGTATTTAATAATCAGGTTAATAACTTGTATTCGGATTTTCATCCCCAATCCGTGGCCAGGCGGTCAGTACCGCCTTGACAACAGTCGCTAATGGAATGGCTAAAAACACCCCCCAAAATCCCCACAAGCCGCCAAAAAACAAAATAGCGACAATAATTGAGATGGCATGTAAGTTAACCGCCTCTGAAAACAATACCGGCACTAACACAACACCGTCCAGCATCTGAATAATTGAGTACGCAATGACAAGGTACATAAACTCATCGCTGCCTAATCCCCACTGGAAATAAGCGACGCCCAAAACCGGAAAGGTAACCAGCGTTGCACCGATGTAAGGGATAATGACCTGCAAGCCCATCAAAACAGCCAGCAACATCGCGTAATTCAGCCCCATCGCCGCGTAAGTCACATAACTGACGGCCCAGAGAATAAAAACTTCGGCAAACTTGCCGCGCACATAATTACCGATTTGTATGTCGACCTCTTCCCATACGCGCACGGTCAAATGCCTGTCCCGGGGCATAAACTGCAAGAACCAGGATACCAATACCTGCTTATCTTTTAGAAAGAAAAACACCATCATCGGCACTAGAAACACATAAATCATTACACTGACCAAACCCACAACAGATGCTGCCGAAAGAGACAACGCATTTTGCCCGTAAGTTAACAATTCCTTCTGCACCGCATACATTATCTGCTGGATTTTTATTTCTGAAATCAATTGCGGATACATTTCCGGTAAACGCATAATTTCATTTTCCGCGCTGTGAATTATCTCAGGGAGATGTTGAACAAGTTCGACGGCCTGCTGTGAAGCGATCGGTATCAGATAAAACAATAAAAAACCCAAACAAGCCATAAACACTGAAAACACCAGATACACAGCCGGCAAGCGCGGCATTCTCATACTTTCAGCCTTACCCACCAGACCTTCCAGCAGATAGGCCAGCACGATTGCGACGAAAACCGGCATTAACAAACCGGACAATGAATAAATCAGCACAAAACTAACAATTAAAATAATTGCCAGTGCGACCGCCTGAGAGTTCGGCAAAAAACGCTTAACGTATCTTCTTAGAAAACGTGAATCTATAATTTGGTTTTGAGTTGTCATTGATAGCCGAAAATTTTATTATTATTTATACTATTTTATAGTGTTTACACATCAAATTTCGGTTTTTTAAATATCTCCTGCCTAACCTTACCCAGTAGGCATAGCTATCTACACAAGTACAAGTACCAGCTCCGTCTACCTTGAGGAAGAAGAAGTTTCTGGTTCCCATGCTCCAGAGACTGTGAAAGTATTCGTATTTAGAAAATAACCACGAAGAACACGAAGTTTTTAATGCATTGAATTAATGCTGTTATTTTCTCCGTGTCCTTCGTGCTCTCTGTGGTAAATAATTTTTTCACTCGATTTGGATAAAACTTTCACAGTCTCTCCAGCGCGGGAACGAGGAAATATCTTCTCGCTAACCCTCCCCGGCATTATCGATAAGCTTAGCGGCGTACCGAAGCGTAATTCAGACAACTGTAAAGAAAAAACTGTACACCGAAAATAAGATTAGCCATCAACAGGTGAATTGGCTGAGCAACAGGGGGCATACCCAATCTATCGAGGCTAATGCCTGCAATAATAGCCGTGACTACCAGAGCGGCTAGCGATAAACCGATAGTCCGTAACAGGCTTTTTTTATCGACAGACCGGACAATTTTCCAGGTCAGCCAAAGGTTGGTGAATAAAATAATCGAGGAGAACGATCTGTGTATGTAAAAGATCAGCGGAAAGTCGTCACGCCAATATTGGCGCTCAATATAAGCATGATCATGGGCAATAAAATCTACCGCTTCCCTGACCTGGGTTCCCATAGCCACTTGCAACAGAGTCAGAATCATCGCCGCAATTAACACGGTTTTAAATTTATCCGGCAACGCTCGAATATCAATCCGGGCGATGACCTCCCGTTGCGAACGGGCAATCGTATAAATAAGCAAGGCGACTATAAACAAAGCCAGCAGCATGTGTAAGGTAATCATCAATGGCTTGAGATTGCTTGCCACCACGATCGAGCCTAACCATCCTTGAAAACCGACCAGCAGAAACACACTGACCGCCAAATAGAAAATGATTTTATCGGTTTTAAGATAAATGCGCGATGACCAGGCCGTCAGCAAGATTAGAAATCCTATCGTCACCCCGACCAGACGGTTGGTGTATTCGGTCCAGGTTTTTACCGGGTTAAACTGGGTATTTTCATAACCGCGTTCCGCATAAATCTGCTGATAATTGGCGGGCAATTGGGATTCATCGGTAGGCGGCACCCATTGTCCGAAACAAGTCGGCCAGTCGGGACAACCCATACCTGAACCGGAAGCCCGTACGATGCCGCCGACCAGGATGACAAAGTAAACGGCGAAAATAGTGAGCGTGCCTAATCGGCGAAAATATGCGGCTGCTTGTGGATTAATCATAGTTTTAAAGGTTTTTAGGGGCAACATTTGAAATGCCTAAGACATTAAATAATAGACTTTAAAATTATATCGGTAACTACTCAGTCATCATTATAATAATGGAACGCAGATGACGCTGATTATTAAGATAAAAATAAGATTTCTCTTGAGTTTATCCGCGTTTATCATATTTATCTGCGTTCCATTTTTCTAACTGCTGAGTAGTTACTTATACCGTTAATAAGGTAATTTTATCTTGATTATAATCTTTCAGCCTAAGATTATAAGTGTTGGTATCAGACACTTGCAAAACAATCAGCATCTTGCAACTATTCCGCCTGTTTTGCGCATACAGTACCTTACCCATACTTTGCTCCGTGCCTGTACTGTCGTCAATGATGATTGAGTTAGGTTCAGGAGACACTAAAGTATCGCATTCGGCGAGAAACATTTCCCTCTTTGCCTTACCCAGATAATGAGTCCGGGCAACAATTTCCTGACCGGTATAACAGCCCTTGTTGAAACTAATGCCGCCCAGCTTATCCAGATTAAGCATTTGCGGAATAAATTCTTCCGATGTTGCCGCACTAAGCCAGGGAACGCCTGAAATTATATCGAGATAACGCCATTGCGCTGAATCTTCAGGCTGGAAACCCAGCTTAAGCTGTTCTGACCAGAACGTCTGAGCATGATCGGCCCTAGCAATAATCAGGCTGCGGCTCTGAAAGTTGACAATGATGTTTTTCTGTCGGCTTGTTGCAAAACAGTGCTCAGGATCATCGTCAGATTGCAATCCACTATCGCAGCCGATTAGACACAATTCATCCGAGCTGTCCGTTAAGGTCACAGCTGATCTTAATACGTACATTTGTAATCTTTTTTTGACCGATGCCAGTAATTCCTGGGGCAAAATCATCAAAAAAGCATTGGCATTTTTAACCAGTAAAAAAGTCGTAATCGCCCTGCCCTTTGGATTACATATTGCGCCCAGACTGCTTTTTATATCGGTGATGTCGTTAATATTGCAGGTGATTTGCCCCTGTAAAAATTTTGCCGCATCAATTCCTGCAACCGTCACAACACCCAGGTGCGCAATCGGATAAATACGTTTATTGCCTTCATGCTCGGATGATGGAAAAACAATATCGGTATCGTTATTAAATATTGCGTTTTCAGTAAGCAGAAAATTTTTCCAGTTAGGATTCATCAATAAATAAAATAATGGAGTTTAAAGTACGCTGATTATATCGCTGTTTGAACGTAACTACTCAGTTATCAATATAATAGAACGCAGATGACACCGATCATTAAGATAAAAATAAGATTTTTCTTGAATTATCCGCGCTTATCATATTTATCAGTGTCATCTGCGCTCCATTTTTCTAACTGCTGAGTAGTGGCGTTTAAACAAAGACAAAAAACCGTATTGTTATTTGTAGTACATTGGAATACATACGTATCAACCGTAGATAACATAAGGAGCATCCCAACTTGGCAAAAAAACACGAACCCTCGCTGCTGGTGGAGCTTAAACCATCCAAACGATTAAAGCGGCTGCTGGTTGTGATGCATGTACTGGCCCTGGGCTCAAGCATCGCCAATGCATTACCGATTGCGGTCAAATTGGTTTTGTCGACCGGGATCTGCCTGCATTTTGGGTTTACGGTTAAACGCTTAACCGGCAAGACTTACAATATCAAGCATACCGAAGAATTTGGTTGGGAAATATCCGACGGCAATGACTTTGAATCGATCCAAATCCTGAATTCAACGGTGATCACCGTATTCGCGATATTTTTGCATTTTAACAAAAACACCCATAAGCAATCCCTGCTTATACTCAACGATGCATTGAGTGAGGACGATTATCGGCGGCTTATCGTCAGACTGAAAACGGCCGGTAAAAAATCGTAACGCCTCAACCCCGTCACGCTTAATTCGGAAGCTTTGGACTCCAAAAAACCAGGCTACCGGCTTAAACCCGGGCAGCCTGGACTATTTTGCGGGAGCGACGCCCTCGTCGCGATGAGGGCATCGCTCCCGCAATGACATGACATCAGTGCCATCAACTTTTAAGAAGCCAACGCCGACGACAAATCCGTCATCATTCGCATTCCAAGCCGTCAACCCGCTGAAAGCCTCGGGGTAAAGACAGGCCTCTTTTGGCGCGACTGCCGGAATAATGCTCAATGTCTGTACCTTTAAGCGTTAACTGCCTCTTACCGGCCATGATTTTTAACTGCCCGTTTTCAGGCAGCGCCACCGCCGCAACCACGTAATCTTTGCCGGCGTTCAGGTCGGCAGTCGGTATTTGAATCAACTTATTACCTTTGCCTTTCGCCAAAGCGGGCAACTCGGCCACCGGAAAAATCAGCAAACGGCCTTGTAAAGTGACCACCGCAAGCGAATCCGATTCACTATGCACCCGTGCAGGTTTTAATACCTTGGCACCCTCAGGCAGCGTAATCAGCAGCTTACCGGCCTTATTTTTGCTCAACAATTCTTTTAGCTGAACCCTGAAGCCATAGCCGAAATGGCTGGCAAGCACGTACCAGTCATCGGGACCGCCTGCCAGCAGATGCAGAAATAACGAACCCGGCGGCGGATTGAGTCGACCGGTCAACGGCTCGCCCTGACTCCTGGCCGACGGCAGATCATGCGAGGCGGTACTGTAAGCCCGACCGGTGGAATCGAGGATGTAAACCGGCTGGGTCGTCCGGCATTTGACCGCATCCAGAAAGCCGTCGCCGGAACGATAATGTAAACTGGCGACATCGATATCATGGCCTCTTGCCGCCCTGATCCAGCCTTTTTCCGACAGAATCACCGTTAATGGTTCATTGCTGATTAACGCCGTGGTTTCCAGCGCTTGCGCCGCATCTCTTGCAACAATCGGCGAACGACGGTCATCGCCGTATTTCTCCGCATCGCGTTCGATTTCTTTTCTGATCAGGCGATTGAGCAAGTGCTGCGAACCCAGGGTTTTTTCCAGCGCGGCGCGTTCTTTTTCCAGTTCGTCCTGCTCGCCGCGAATTTTCATCTCTTCGAGCTTGGCCAGGTGCCGCAACTTTAATTCCAGTATCGCTTCGGCCTGAATATCGCTGAGTCCGAAACGCTCCATCAGCACCGGTTTGGGCTTGTCTTCGTTGCGAATAATCGCGATAACCTCGTCGATATTCAGATAGGCAATCAGCAAACCGTCCAAGATATGCAAGCGCGCCAGTACCTTATCCAGCCGGTATTGCAGGCGTTTGCGCACGGTCTCGGTACGAAACGCCAGCCATTCGACCAGTATGGCTCTAAGCCCTTTAACCTTGGGTCGTCCGTCCAGACCGATCATGTTCATATTGACGCGATAGCTTTTTTCCAAATCGGTGGTCGCAAACAGATGCGACATCACTTCATCCGCATCGATGCGTTTTGAACGGGGAATCACCAGCAAACGGGTCGGGTTTTGATGATCCGATTCGTCGCGCAAATCCTCAATCATCGGCAGCTTTTTCGCCAGCATCTGCGCGGCGATCTGCTCCATCAATTTAGCGCCGGAAACCTGATGCGGCAGCGCGGTAATCACGATATTGCCGTCTTCCTGCTCGTATTTGGCGCGCATTTTTATCGAGCCGCCGCCGCTGATATACATTTTTTGTATATCAGCGGCCGAGGTGACGATTTCCGCATCGGTCGGGTAATCGGGGCCTTTGATATGGGTGAACAGCGTTTCCAGGGTACTGTCCGGGTTATCCAATAACTGAATACAGGCATGAGCGACTTCGCGCAGATTATGCGGCGGTATATCGGTCGCCATGCCGACCGCGATACCCATGGTGCCGTTCAGCAAAATATTCGGCAGTCGCGCAGGCAACAGCACCGGCTCTTTCAGGGTCGCGTCGAAATTATCCGACCAGTCGACCGTGCCCTGCCCCAATTCGCTTAACAAGGTGTGCGCATAGGCGGTCAGGCGCGATTCGGTATAGCGCATCGCGGCAAAGGATTTGGGATCGTCCGGCGAACCCCAGTTGCCCTGCCCGTCAACCAGCGGATAACGGTAGGAAAAATTCTGCGCCATCAACACCATCGCTTCATAGCAGGCGGAATCGCCGTGCGGATGATATTTACCCAATACGTCGCCGACGGTTCTGGCCGACTTTTTAAACTTGGCCGTCGCGATTAAACCCAGCTCGGACATCGCATAAACGATGCGCCGCTGCACCGGTTTTAAGCCATCGGCAATATGCGGCAAAGCCCTGTCCAAAATCACATACATGGAATAATCCAGGTAGGCTTTTTCGGCAAAATCCTTTAACGGCAGTTGTTCGAAATTCCCTTGTAAGATCATAAATTACAATCCGTCCTTGGGTAAATCCACATGCAAGGCGCGAATTTTCTCCAAGTTGTCCCGGCATATTTTGGCTGATTTACAGAGTCTTTTTTCCACATCGTTATCCAGTTGTTGCCTCGGTATTGTAATAGTTTGTCCTTTTTCATCAAATTTCCTTGCTGGTCTGAAACCTCTTCCTTCAGGAAGATTATTTACGTTTGACAACGATGCACCCGCGTCGTTATCCTTTTCAGCAACCTCCTCGTTCACGGGGAGGATCAATCCACCGACCTCTATCCGTCGGATGGTGTCACTCGACGGATGAGGTCGGGTGTGGATTGAAGCATCTAATCATTACTTATGTGTTGCCTTTGAAGCACAACGGGCGGCCGGTCGGTCGCCCCTACTATTCACCTAGCGTTTTGTAAGCAGCCAGCGGCAGATTTTCGAACGGGGCAACATACCCGGTTCGGCTAGGGTGACTTGTGTAGATAGCTATGCTTTGGAGGCGGCGGACTATAAATTTTATCTAAATCGTTGTCGATTTTAACCGCAAGACTTTCGACGCCTTTTAGCGTTAATTTTTTATCTCCGCCTTTCGTCTCTGAAATGTAATTGCCGATTAATTGGCCGTCATTCACCCTGACCAAATGTCCCATAATATAAGCGAATAAAAAACTGGGTTTATGCAGTCTTCCCACCAATACGTAATCTGCACCGGCATTTTTAGCCAGTTCGGCGGCGCTATCGTGGTGATCGAAAAGATAGCCGACTCCGCCATTGGCCTCCCGCTGCAAGTCTAAATCTATCGCGACGATTTTATACCCGGCTCTTTCCAGTTCAGCTTCGAGCATGGCTTTTATGCTCGCTGTTCTTTGCAGCTCGGCGGGTATGCCCGGCGCCAAGGTTAAATCGCGCAATTCGAAATCCAATATAGCTATGCGGGTTTCTGCATTAGCCTGGGCGAGGAATAATACCCATAAGAATAAAATTGTGAAAATCTTCATTGCCTACCTCTTGAAGTCCCGTTTAAAAATGCTGCATAGCACAGTATAGCGATAGTGCGCTATGCCCAAATAACGCTTTTAACTTATTTGTTTTATCTGACTACAACTCATCACCCGAAAGTACTTCGCGGCTTGGAACCTTAGCCAACAACTGTTGAAAGGCTTGTTTATCCGCTCGTTGGGCACGTTGTTGTAAATAATCTTCCGTTGCGATGGCAGAAATCTTTTCGGCAACCGCACTGGAAA
>JAURVK010000111.1 GCA_030655535.1 Methylobacter sp.
GCGAATAACTTGTGTAGATAGCTATGCCTTTAGGTCGGGCTAGTTCACTAAAAGCAGCTGCCATAATCGAGTAACAAATCATCACAGCCAAAAAATGTTCTCGGGTAGTCTATACGTATCAACAGCTTCAATCCATATTCGAAAAACACGCTGACCGTCAGCGATCAAACCCGCTTGCGTGATGGTAAGATAACCGACCGGAAAAAAATCATAGAGATCAACATAACGGTCGCGGGATTTATCCAAATCGAAATGATCTCGTCTCAGCCTTTTTTAAGAGACGTTGCATATTATATGAATTCAAGGCATTCAATCCGAATTTGATGCTGCACTTTCCAGTAGTTTTCTTGACTATAACACTCGTACATTTGCCGTCTGCTTAGGTGCAAGACCCTGTAAAAAAGCACGGCTATAAGCATTCATACCCTTGAAAGACAAAAAAAACGGGCGCATTGTCATTAATGGCGGCGTTTAATAAAAAGTAGAGTCCGCCTCTTGCGTACTTTTTATACGACTGACAAATGTTATTTATTTTTGACCAGTTCGCGTAAAATCAAGCGCTCAGAATTTGATTAACAATACCGGGAAATACCATGAAAAAGATTCTTTTCTTAACTGTTTTATTGTCGGCAGCAACGGCTTTTGCTGATGATGCCAAAAATGAATGGCATAACACCACGTTGTCCGATGCCACAATTAAGAAAATTCAGGATGCGGGGTATCAATACAAATTGTGTGTTTCAGCTGAAATGCAAAAACCTGCCCATCAACAGCAGGAGAGTCGCCGGGCGACTGAAGAGATCATGACACAATGCGAATCGATTTTGTCCCGGATGCGCGAAGTTTATCTGGCTGAAAAAGTACCCGGCGCCATTGCCGACCGCCATTTAAGGCAGATGCGCATGCAAGTTACACGTAATGTACTGCGAGGTATGATGTTTGGTGAAGCCGCCCGAAAATCCGGTCAACAATAACTAAAAGAGTCTCGTGTAATGAATACTTATGCAATCGATTTATCCTTGAAACCCTCCACATTCGATTTGTGGCATGTTTGTTTGGCGGGTACTGTGGCCCTGTTGGCGCTGATTTTAATTGGTTTATTGCTGTCGATGCTGATCAGCCTGATTCGCTGCAAGAAAAAACCGGCGGTTTTGCCAGTTATACCGACGCCTGAACCGGCGGTAAAAATCGTCGAGAAAATTGTCGAAGTTGAAAAGCTGGTTCATGCGCCTGTGCCGGAACCCGTGGTGTTAAAAGAGGCAACGCCTGATGCGGCCTTGCAATTGCTGGGTTTGCTGCAAAAAGAAGCGCGCTTTATCGATTTCATTAAAGAAGATATTACAGCTTTCAGCGATGCGGATATTGGCATTGCCGCTCGTGTCGTGCATGAAGGCTGTAATAAGGTGATTAACGAACATTTTACCTTGGCTACCGTCCGTAGCGAACAGGAAGGCAGTAGAATCACTCTGCTGCAGGGTTTCGACGCCGCTACGGTGCGTTTAACCGGCAATATCGTCGGTAATGCGCCTTTTACCGGCACGCTGGTACATAAGGGCTGGCAAGTGACCGGTATCAGGCTGCCCAAGCTGACGTCAGGGCATAATGCGGCTATTGTAGCGTCGGCAGAGGTTGAGTTATGAAGGAATTATTCGGTTCGCAACCGGCTAAAAAAGATGCGGTAGATGAACAGGTAGCCGTTGAGCAAGCGCAAGATGCGGTCTCAGCAACACGGTTTTCTGTCGGTATCGATTTGGGTACCACCCATTGCGTCTTGTCTTATGCCGATCTGGGCCATATCGACGATGAAGACTTCTCGCCGCAAGTCATGGCAATACCGCAACTGACCTCTCCCGGTTCGGTTGAAGACAAGCCCCAGTTGCCGTCGTTTTTATATCAGGCTCACCCCGCCGAATTGGCGGAAGACTCTACCTCCTTACCCTGGATTGCAAAACCGGATTATCTGGTTGGCGAAATCGCCCGCAACTTGGGTAGAAAAACCCCGATACGGCTGGTGGCTAGCGCTAAAAGCTGGTTGTGTCATACGGGCGTGGACTGCAAGGCAGCTATTTTACCCGCTGAAGCCCCTGACGAAGTCGAACGCGTCTCGCCGTTCCAGGCAACGACAGCTTATCTGCAACATTTGCGCGATGCCTGGCAAAATCAGTTTCCCGATGCGCCGCTGGAACAGCAGGATGTCGTTATTACCGTGCCGGCCTCATTCGATCCTGCGGCGCGCGAGCTGACGGTTGAAGCGGCACATGCCGTAGGTCTTACTCAGGCAATTCTTTTGGAAGAACCGCAGGCAGCGTTATACAGCTGGATAGAGAAAAGCCAGGGCGACTGGCGCAATCATGCCGAAGTGGGCGACATTATTCTGGTCATAGATGTCGGCGGCGGCACCACCGATTTATCATTGATAGCGGTTACCCAGCAAGAGGGCAATCTCGAACTGACCCGGGTGGCAGTAGGCGATCATATCCTGCTGGGCGGCGACAATATGGATTTGGCCTTGGCCTATACCGTTAAAGCCAAACTGGAACAAGACGGCAAACGCTTGGAAGCTTGGCAGATTCAGGCGTTGACCCACAGCTGCCGCGATGCGAAAGAAAAAATCTTCACCAATGCCGCGGCCGATAACATTCCGCTGGTGGTGGCAAGCCGAGGCTCTTCTCTGATTGGCGGCACCTTGCGCAGCGAATTAACCCGGGAAGAAGTCAATCGTGTACTGGTTGAAGGATTTTTGCCGGAGGTCGTCGTCAGTGACAGGCCGGTCAGTCGTCCCCGTACCGGATTAAGAACCGCAGGTCTCCCTTATGCTCAGGATGCGGGTATTACCCGTCATCTGGCGGCGTTTTTGACCAAACAACAAGGCGCTACCGACGAGCTTAAGGATATTAATCTGCCGGAACATGCGAGCTTTTTGCATCCTACTGCGGTGTTGTTTAACGGCGGCGTGTTAAAAGCCGATGCCTTGTCCGAGCGGTTAATGGAGGTGTTAAATTCATGGTTGAGCGCGGAGCAGGCTCCCGAAGCCCGATTATTGGAAGGTGCCGATCTTGATCTGGCCGTCGCCCGAGGCGCTGCTTATTATGGTTACGTTCGCAAAGGCAAGGGTGTGCGTATCAAGGGCGGCACGGCGGCCTCTTATTATGTCGGCATAGAAAGCGCCATGCCCGCAGTGCCCGGCATGTCGCCGGAAATTCAGGCCTTGTGCATTGCCCCGTTCGGTATGGAAGAAGGTACGCAGCAGGAATTGCCGGACGATGAATTCGGTCTGGTCATTGGCGAGCCGGTGCGGTTTCGCTTTTTCGCCTCCAATACCAGGCGTGAAGATAAAGTCGGAACCCGTCTGGATTATTGGACTGACGAAGAGCTGGATGAACTGGACGAGATTGAAATCACCTTATCGGAAGAAGGTCGCCGACCCGGTGAAGTCGTACCGGTACATTTGTGTGCAGCGGTGACTGAAGTCGGTACCTTGGAGCTGCAGGCCGTTTCCCAAAAAGACAACGGTCGCTGGAAGATTGAGTTTGATGTCAGGGCGGAGTAGGGGCGACCGGTTGGTCGCCCGTGTTTTCTGGTTCCCATGCTCTCGAGACTGTGAAAATATTATCCAAATCGAGCTGAAAAAAAATATTTACCACAGAGAACACGAAGAACACGGAGAAAATAACCAAATTAATTCAATGCATTAAAAACTCCGTGTTCTCCGTGGTTATTCTTTCCTCGTTCCCATATTAGCAATTATTTTGTCTAATTCGTTTAATGTAATGGCAGTGACGCAGGAGCGTGGTAACGAGAATATATCTATCGGCGTCATCTGCGTTTCATTATAAAATCAACATTCTGAGCCACACATAAAAATGAATCGAAAAAAACGTTTAATCATCGCCATGACCGGTGCAACCGGTGCGGTTTATGGGGTAAGAATGCTGCAAGTTTTGCAGGCGCAGGAACAATGGGAAACGCATTTGGTTATCTCTTCGGCCGGTGTGGTGAATTTAACGCATGAAATGGGCATGAAGCGTGCTGAATTGATCGAGTTGGCCGATGTGACTCATGGTATCAATGATATTGCCGCGAGTATTTCCAGCGGCGGCTTTAAAACCGAAGGGATGATTATCGCGCCGTGTTCGATGAAAACCCTGTCCGCGGTTGCGCACGGTTTTGGCGATAACCTGATTTCACGCTCGGCTGACGTGGTGTTAAAAGAGCGGCGGCGCTTGGTAGTCATGCCGCGCGAAACGCCATTAAATCTGGTGCATATTCGAAACATGGCGAGTGTGACCGAAATGGGCGGCATCATGTTCCCGCCGATGCCTGCCTTTTACAGTAAGTCGGATTCGCTGGCGGCAATGGTCGATGAAACCGTTGGCCGGGTTTTGGAACTATTCGGGGTCAATGTCGAGGGGTTGTACACGCCTTGGGAAGGTTTGTAGCAGCCCAAAAGATAAGTTATTCACCAACGACAGCTTTCGTTAAGCATTGAAGAGTAGGAGTGCAAGCTTTGCTTGCGTTTGCAGGCGAAGCCTGCACTCCAGCTCTTTAATTAGTAATGACAGTGCTTGGATGTCCTGCGAAACGGATTAGGCTTAGTGCGTATATAAACATAAGCCTCCAATAATTTGTTAGGACAACAGCCGTGAATTTTTGCTGTTGCGGAATATCAACGGTTTTTCATTGTCAGATAAAGCGCCGGCTCTAGCGGAGTCTATCGCTTCTTCAATGACATGATGGTTAGGCGATTTGCTGCACACCGGATCGGCGGCGTACATATCGCCGGTTAACAGATAAGCCTGGCAACGGCAGCCGCCGAAATCCTTTTCCTTTTCATCGCAGCTGCTGCACGGTTCTTTCATCCATTCATAGCCTCGGAAAAAATTGAAGGCTTTGGATTCATTCCAGATTTGATCGATGCTGTAGTCTTTGACATTGGGGCAATCGAGTCCCGGCAGTTCGCGGGCCGAATGACAGGGCAGGGCTACGCCGTCCGGCGCTATGGTTAAGAAAGTCGTTCCCCAGCCGTTCATGCAGGCTTTGGGTCGGTCTTCATAAAAATCCGGCACTACATAATAGATCTTCATTTTACCGGCGACTTTTTCTTTAAAAGCCTGGGCGATTTGTTCGGCCTGTTCGAATTGTTCTTTGGTGGGCAATAATAAATCGCGGTTGGTATGCGCCCAGCCGTAATATTGGGTATTCGCCAGTTCCAGATAATCGGCGCCCAGTTCTTCTGCCATGGCCAGTATTTCCGGCATTTGGTGGATGTTTTCCCTGTGTATGACCACGCACAAGACCATCGGGTAACCGTGTTTTTTGACCAGATGCGCGACTTCTTTTTTGTGCTCGAAGGATGTTGTGCCGGCGATATGATCGTTCAATTCCTGGGTGCTGGCCTGAATGCTGACCTGAATATGATCCAGTCCGGCTTCCTTGAGCTGGACAATTTTTTCTTCGGTCAGTCCGTAGCCAGAGGTAATCAGGTTGGAATAATAACCCAAGTCTCTGGCGTGTTTAACCAGTTCGGGCAAGTCTTTGCGGGTTAACGGTTCGCCGCCGGAAAAGCCCAGTTGCACGGCGCCCATTTTGCGGGCTTGGGTCAATACGCGCTTCCAGTCCTCGGTATCCAGTTCGGCCTGATAGTTCGCATAATCAACCGGATTGGCGCAATAAGGGCATTGCAGCGGGCAGGCGTAAGTCAATTCCGCCAGCAGCCAGCGCGGCGGAGTAATGTTAGTTTTGTTGGATCCAGCCATTTTTTAAGGCAACCTCTAAAAAAGCGGTAATGTCGTTGGTAAGACCGGTGGTGGCGAATTTTTGTTCCAGATCGGCGATGATTTGATCGAGTTTGCGGGCGCCGTCGCACATTTTCAGGATTTCTGCGGAACTTTGGTTGAGTTCCACCATGCCTTCAGGGTAGAGAATAACGTCTTTTTGCTGGGCTTCTTCCCATTGCAGGCGGTGCAGGGGGGAAAACTTGATGGCTTGATCTGGGTTAATGCTCATTTTTTTGAATAAATATTAAGTTGTAGGACGGATTGATAATGCGAATCGGCCTTACGGATTCGTCGTATATCGGGATAGCGGGATTTTATTTTATTGGAATTGTTACATTAATGCCGTAATTTGATTGCTCCAATTTTCCGGTCTTACCGTAATAATCGACAATACCGTTTTCCCACGCAATCCAAACTTCCTCAGCGCCTGCCTGTAAATACAGTTGAACCTTATGGGTCATTTCTTCTTTCGAATTGGACGGCGAGACCACTTCAATGCAAATTTCAGGCGCATGGGAATAAGGCGTTTCATAGCCGTGTTGCTTGATAAATCCTTTGGAGCACCACGCGACATCGGCGACTTTTACGCCCTCGGTGGTTTGAATTGAGCATTCAATCAGTGCTTCACCTTTTTTAAGCTTGCGTTCTAACAACGTGCTGATGCGTACCTGCAAACGACCGTGTTTATTAGAGGCCGGCGTCATTTCAATTTTCCCATAGCGGTTCAACTCGATTTTAAACGGTAGGTTTTCAAAATACGGGTTATCAACAATTTCTGCCCATTGCATCGACTGACTCCAGTTGGTTGCCTTACGCTTTGATATTGAAATAAGGCGGCATGTCGTGAATATACGCCAAGTACATGGCATCCGCCATGGTCCAGAGCACATCCAGCTTAAATTGCAGGATTTGTATCATCCGGTCTTGTTGTTCGCGGGTAAGATACCAATCCAGCGTGATAGCCAGACCGTGTTCGACATCGCGGCGCGCTTCGGTCAGGCGTTTGCGGAAATAGATATAACCTTCCTGCTCCACCCAAGGGTAATGTTCCGGCCAATTATCCAGACGTTGCTGGTGAATCTTGGGGGCAAACAGTTCGGTTAACGAGGAGCTTGCCGCTTCATGCCACTCCGCCCGGCGGGCAAAATTAACATAAGCATCGACCGCAAAACGCACGCCCGGCAGCACGAATTTTAACGAGGTGATGTCTTCCCGGGTCAGGCCGACAGCGATACCCAATTGTATCCAGGCTTCAATACCGCCGGGATCGCCAGGGTGTCCGTCGTGATCCATAATCCGCTGTATCCATTTGGCGCGGGTTTCGCGATCCGGGCAATTGGCCAGGATGTTGGCGTCTTTAATCGGGATGCAGACTTGATAATAAAAACGGTTGGCGACCCAGCCCTGCAATTGCGCTTGGGTGAGTTTGCCTTCGTTCATCAACGTATGGTAAGGATGATGAATATGGTAATGGCTTTCCATGCCGCGCAGTTCGGCTTCGAATTGTTCTTGGGTCCAGGCTTGATTATCGCTGTTCATGGTGTGCATCCTTTATAAGTCGATTTCCAAACCGTCGTAGGACACTTCGATGCCGGCGGCATCGAGTATTTTACGCTGTTCGGAATCGTCGTCTAAGATCGGGTTGGTGTTGTTGATGTGGATCAATAGCTTGCGGGTATTTGCCACGCCGCTTAACACGTCTATCATCCCGCCTGCACCGGATTGGGGCAAATGGCCTATTTCGCGGGCTTTTTTATGGCTGATATGCTGCGTACACATTTCGTCGTCGGTCCAGAAGGTACCGTCTACCAGAATACAATCAGCGGCTTGCATAGCCGCCATCACATGCGGTTCAATTTCGCCCAGGCCGGGAGAATAAAAAACTTTTTTGCCGGTGGAAATTTGTTCGATGATCACGCCGATATTGTCGCCGTCATGCGGATCATGTCGGTGCGGAGAATAAGGCGGCGCCTTGCTTTTTAAGGCTTGGGTATAAAAGCGCAAATCATCGATACCGGGAATGGTAAAACTGCTGCCGTCGTATGGAATCGGGTGATGGTTAACGGTGCAGTAATCTTCCAGCATGTTGAATAACGGGAAGCCGGTGGTCAGGTCTTGCTTGACCATTTCCGTGCAGTAAACGTCCAGCGGTTTACCCTCTCTGAGCATCAGCAGACCGGTGGTATGATCGATCTGGCTGTCGATCAGCATGATCGCTTTAATGCCGGTATCGCGAACGCCTTCTTTAGGTTGGATAGCGGGAAACGCTTCCAGTTGCGCGCGAATGTCGGGGGAGGTGTTAAACAGCAGCCAGTTTTTGTTGTCGGTACTGACCGCAATCGATGACTGGGTACGGGCTGTGCCGTTCATTTCCTTGTGACGCAAGCGATGACAATTATGGCAGTTGCAGTTCCATTGAGGAAAACCGCCGCCTGCGCCTGAACCGAGAACTCTTATCTTCATAGTTTGGAAGGTAGCTTAAAGTAGGAGAATAAAAGCTAAATGATACGGGAATAAAGGACATCAGGCAAAAAAAGGGGCTCATCAAGAGCCCCTTTTTAATCAAAACCGAATTAACGATTGTAGATATACATTGTTACTTCAAAACCGAAACGCAGGTCTGTGTAGCGTGGTGTTTCCCATTTCATCGTGAACCTCCAGAAGTGTTTAAATTATTATGCTAGCTTGATCAAGTAAGCTATTTTGAAGTATACGATGAACTATTTTTTTACGCAACTTTTGACATCGCCGAAAGCCGACAATCCTTGTTTTTTATATGGTTCTTACGCTGTTTAGCGGTAAGGCTGAAGCAAAAAAACAATGATAACCGGTTAAATTACAAGATGTTTAGATGGGTTGCGAAAGATGTTTTTTTTGACTGGAAGAGAGTATTATCTTATTTCACCTTAAAATAATAATACACACAAAATATGAGGAGGGGTCATGGGTGGAGTTACTGAGTTGTTTTTTATTATGATACTTATTGCTGCGTTTGCGTTTGCACCATTAGGCTATTTTATTTACAGATTTTCGAAAGAAAGCGGCAAACCATTCGGTGAAATTGAACCGCATGGCGATAGTCCGTCGGCGGTGAACGATTTTGCAGAAAAAGCTATTAAATTTGTCCAAAAGTTGTTTGTCAAAAAGTAAGAATATGTTTGTTGATGAGCTTTCCAGGTGATGTTATTCGCCTGGAAATTTCTCATGCCAGCAAGTCTATAAGCTGCCGCAGGTTGGGCAGTTAGGGTTTTTCCGCAGTTTCATCGTATTCCATTCCATCGTTAATCCGTCCAGCAGCAATAGTCGTCCGGTTAACGCTTCGCCGATATTCATTATCAGCTTCATTGCTTCCAGCGCCTGAATACTGCCGACTATGCCGGTGATCGGCGCTATGACCCCGTTTGTAGCGCAGTTTTGCAATTCTTCTCCGTCATTGTTGTACAGGCAGTTGTAGCACGGGCTGTCGTTTTTTCCGGGCGTAAATACAGTCACTTGACCTTCAAAGCGAATCGCCGCGCCTGATACCAGCGGCGTTTGCTGTTTGACGCAAGCGCTATTGAGTGCAAAGCGTGTGGAGAAGTTGTCGCTACAGTCCAAAACTACGTCCGCTCGCCTCACCTCGAAATCAAGCTGTTCACCTTCCAGTCTTTGTTTGATTGCTCTTACCTCGACTTCTGGGTTTAGTTTATTAAGCGTTTGGCGGGTTGAAATTACTTTATCAGTCCCAATATCTGGCGTGTGATGAGCAATCTGTCTTTGCAGATTGGATAAGTCTACGGCGTCATTATCATAAATAGTAATGGTGCCGATACCTGCCGCAGCAAGATAAATAGCGGCAGGGGAGCCGAGTCCTCCGGCACCGACAATCAGTACTTTGGCGGCGAGAAGATTTTGTTGTCCCTCAATATCGATTTGAGGAAGCATGATTTGACGGCTATAACGCAGTAGTTGGTTGTCATTCATAATTCATATTGTTGCTGTATTGTGGATAAGGGATGATGCCAAAGAACGGGGTAGACTGCAAAAACTGATTATTGTTGGCACTCGCTGCTGGCGAGTGCTAAAATTTAAATCCGAATTTAACCTTTAATTTTAATGTTAGGAGATATTGATGAAAATACGTCCGTTACACGACAGAGTGATAGTCAAACGTGTTGAAGAAGAAACAACAACTGCCGGCGGTATTTTACTGCCAGGTTCTGCTGCTGAAAAACCAAGCCAGGGCGTGATTTTGGCGGTAGGCAATGGCAAGCAACTGGACAATGGCACAGTGCGCGCTCTTGAAGTTAAAGTCGGCGATAAAGTGTTGTTTGGCAAATATTCCGGCAACGAAGTTAAAGTTGACGGCGACGATCTTATCGTTATGCGTGAAGAAGACATCATGGGCGTTTTAGGTTAAACCTGAACACGTCAATCACATTCACATACAAATATAGAAAGGAATAAAAATGGCAGCAAAAGACGTATTATTCGGTGATGACGCTCGTGTCCGTATGGCGCGCGGCGTAAATATTTTAGCAAATGCAGTCAAGGTAACTTTAGGTCCTAAAGGCCGCAATGCGATTTTGGATAAAAGCTTCGGCGCTCCAACCATCACTAAAGACGGTGTATCGGTTGCTAAAGAAATCGAATTAAAAGACAAATTCGAAAACATGGGCGCACAGATGGTTAAAGAAGTGGCTTCGCACACTTCCGATGTAGCCGGCGACGGTACCACTACGGCAACCGTATTGGCGCAATCTATCGTCAACGAAGGTTTAAAAGCCGTTGCCGCTGGTATGAACCCAATGGATTTAAAACGCGGTATTGACTTAGCCGTCATTAAAGCCGTTGAAGCGATTGTTGCCTCCGCAACCCCTTGTACCGATAACAAAGCCATTGCCCAAGTCGGCACTATCTCAGCCAACTCTGACGAATCAGTCGGACAAATCATTGCGGAAGCGATGGAAAAAGTCGGCAAAGAAGGCGTTATCACCGTTGAAGAAGGCACAGGTCTGGACAACTCTTTAGATGTTGTTGAAGGTATGCAGTTCGACCGTGGCTATTTGTCGCCTTACTTCATCAACAAACAAGAAAATATGAGCGTCGAATTAGACGATCCATTGATTCTGATCTACGACAAAAAAATCTCCAATATTCGCGACATGCTCCCAGTATTGGAAGCCGTTGCTAAAGCCGGTCGCCCTTTATTGATTATTGCTGAAGATGTCGAAGGCGAAGCCCTGGCAACGTTGGTTGTTAACACTATTCGCGGCATCGTTAAAGTGGCGGCCGTTAAGGCCCCCGGTTTTGGTGATCGTCGCAAAGCCATGTTGGAAGACATTGCTGTATTGACTGGCGGTACTGTTATTTCAGAAGAAGTCGGTTTGAGCCTGGAAAAAGCTGAATTAGAGCAATTGGGTACAGCCAAAAAAGTACAAATCACCAAAGAAAACACCACTATCATTGATGGCGCCGGTTCTGAAGAGCAAATCAAAAACCGTGTTGCACAAATTCGCACACAAGCAGACGATGCAACGTCCGACTATGACAAAGAAAAATTGCAAGAGCGTCTGGCTAAATTAGCGGGCGGTGTTGCTGTCATTAAAGTGGGCGCTGCAACTGAAATCGAAATGAAAGAAAAGAAAGCCCGCGTAGAAGACGCTCTGCATTCAACACGCGCAGCGGTTGAAGAAGGCGTTGTTGCCGGCGGCGGTTCTGCTCTGGTTCGCGCTATCTCTGCCCTTGATAAACTTGAAGGCATTAACCACGACCAAACAGTCGGCATCAACATCCTGCGTCGTGCGATGGAAGAGCCTTTGCGTCAAATCGTTGCTAACGCGGGCGACGAGCCTTCAGTTATTTTCAACGAAGTGCAAAAAGGTACAGGTAACTTCGGTTACAATGCAGCAACCGGTCAATACGGCGACATGATCGAAATGGGTATTTTAGACCCTGCGAAAGTAACTCGTACTGCACTGCAAAACGCAGCTTCTGTTGCCGGTTTGATGCTGACGACTGAAGTTATGATTGCCGATGCGCCTAGCGATGATAAAGGCGGTCACGGCATGCCTGATATGGGCGGCATGGGCGGTATGGGTGGCATGGGCGGCATGATGTAATCGTGTTGTCTTAAAGCCCTGTTGCTTTAAGTTGAAATAAAGCCCCGGTTGTTGTTGAAACAGCCGGGGTTTTCTTGTTTTAGAAACTGATGCTTAGAGATAGAATTAATGGGTGCTGATGCAGTACAATGTTTATAACTTATTTTTATTACCATGAAGATAATGAAGAGAAGAGAATTGAATGATTTGTCGAATAAGGTGATTGGTTGCCTTATTGAAGTTCATAAAATATGAAGCTGGCGAACATCAAACAAGGCTTCCTAATCAACTTTACTCCTGTCTTACTGTAAAACCGTACAATTTTAGGCTTCCCATTTAAAGCGGGACAGTGTGAATGGCCTACGCCATGCGGAGTGCAAGCTCTGCTTGCAAACAGGCAAAGCCTGTACTCCGATTTGTCCCGTCTTAAGTGGAAAGCCCCCTTTTAGACAACACAAGTC
>JAURVK010000113.1 GCA_030655535.1 Methylobacter sp.
TCGACCGGACTTTTAAAACACGCTCTCAGACAGGAAGGTAACAAATTTACGCCATAATGATTCGAGTGATATGGGGCCGGATTATTTCCGATTAAAACCCTTAGTACTAGGATAACTGTAACAATCAATGGCATTGCATCCTGGATTAATGTTCGATACGACTGTAGATACGGTATGGTCAAAACCGGGGGCCGGACTTTCCGGGTTTTGTTGAAGACACTGATTAATCAATTCGCTTGAACCGTTAATGCATTCATAGAATCTTGGCGTCAAATCCAGCTCTACAACTGTTTCGAAAGTATCGTCGCCGGCATAGATGTCGCTGCCAATAGCCGAGGTTCTTTTTACTCTTGCTCCGCGCAAATAGGCATTAAGATAAACCTGATAACCGTCATGGCTGACTTCCATATCTTCGACTGTAGTCTGACCGCGTAATTGAATACCGTTAAGCTGCTCGGCCAAGCTTCTGTAAGCGTCCATCTTGGATGCCCGCATGGCCATCAATTTAATTTGCGAGCGCGAATATCGGTCGCTTTTTTCGACTGTGCCATAGCCTATGGCGCTTATGGTTTTCTGCGGTAGAAATGCAAATGATGGCGTTGGCGGTGTTTGGGCAGTCGTACACGCACTCATCAATAAGCTGATGGCTAACCCTGTTATCGCCAGGGATGGTGTGTATGCCGTACGCCTGCCGGGAGCAGGCGCGGCGATCGCCAGGGATGGTGTGTATGCCGTACGCCTGCTGGGAGCAGGCGCGGCGAATGCTGGTTTTAAATATTTAATGTTCACGGTACTAACTCCTGTGTTGACTTACCCGTGTGTAGCGGCTGACAAGTCTATTCCTTAAGTTTTTTAGTCAGCTATTTTGTTGCAGGATATGTCCACTATTAGACTGCATTGCATCATAGGCTTGTTCTCTGTATCCTGCACCGCATGCAAATAAATTTGATTTCAGTGGGAAACCGTATGCCGGGTTGGGTGCAGCAGGGCTACGATGAATATGCCAAACGCATGCCTCGTGAATGTGAGCTGGTTCTTAAGGAAATTGCGCCGGGCAAGCGAACCAAGAACAGCGATGTCGGTCGCATTGTCAAAGAGGAAGGCGAGCGAATGATCGCGGCAATCCCTCAAAGCACGCATATCGTAACCTTGGATATTCCCGGCAAATCCTGGACGACTCCCGAATTGGCAGAGGCAATGCAACGCTGGCTGGAAAGCGGGCAGCATGTCTCCTTATTAATCGGCGGGCCGGAAGGTCTGTCGGATTCGGTCAAACAGCTGGCACGGGAATCATGGAGTTTGTCTAAATTGACGTTTCCTCATCCGCTGGTGCGTATCGTTGTCGCCGAACAGCTTTATCGCGCCTGGAGTATTCTCCATAACCATCCCTATCATCGCTAATGACTGTACAGATTATTCTTGCCTCAGCCTCTCCCCGTCGCCAGGAATTGCTGGATCAGATTAAGGTTACATATAGTGTTAACCCGGTCGATCTTGATGAAACCCCTTTGCCCAACGAAACTCCTGTGGACTATGTGCAACGACTGGCCGCCGAAAAATCTGCGGCATGTATCGCACAGCTGGGCGATAGTTTGCCGGTTTTGGCGGCAGACACCGCCGTGGTTTTGGGCGACCTGATTATGGGGAAACCAAAAGATCGTGATGATGCGCTTGCCATGTTACGGCAGTTGTCCGGTAGAATGCATCGGGTTTATAGTGCAATTTCGCTAAGAGGGCGGGAGCATGGTCAGGCGGTAAGTATTACCGAGGTGACTTTCAGGCCGTTGACGGAATCTGAAATAGCGGTCTATTGGCAGAGCGGAGAACCGGTCGATAAAGCCGGCAGTTATGCAATTCAAGGCATGGGCGGTGTATTTGTCGAGTCGATAAGCGGCAGTTTTTCCGGTGTGGTCGGTTTGCCGTTGTTTGAAACCGCAGAACTTTTATCCAGGCAAGGGATAGGGCTATTCAGATGAGTGAAGAAATTTTAATCAACGTTACTCCGCCTGAGACGCGCGTTGCGGTTATTGAAAATGGCGTGTTACAGGAATTGATCATTGAAAGAACCCGGCAGCGGGGTTTGGTCGGTAACATCTATAAAGGCGAAGTCTGCCGGGTTCTGCCCGGTATGCAGGCGGCTTTCGTCGATATTGGCCTGCCCAGAGCGGCGTTTTTGCATCTTTCCGATTTGTGCGCCAAGGATCTGGAAAAAAAAGCTTCGGAAAACATCGAGCATTATCTGCATGAAGGGCAGCATATTATCGTGCAGGTATTCAAAGATCCTTTGGGTAGTAAAGGTGCGCGATTAACCACGGAACTATCGATTCCGTCGCGGTTTCAGGTCTATATGCCTTATGCGCACAATTCCGGCGTGTCCCAGCGGATTGAATGCGAGGCGGAGCGGATCCGCTTAAGAGCCTGTCTTGACGCTTTCAGGCAGGAACATCAATGCGGCGGTTTTATCGCAAGAACAGCGGCCGAATGCGTTGATGAGACGGTGTTGATTGCCGATATGACGTTTCTGCTGAAATTGTGGGAGTCGATAGCCGCCAAGATTGCCAGTGCCAAGCCCAAGCAGTTTATCCATAAGGATTTGCCGCTGAGCATCAGAACCTTAAGGGATTTGTATCGGGAAGGTATTGAACGGGTTCGGGTGGATTCAAAAGAAACCTATCATCGTTTGGTTGAATTTGCGGAGACTTTTGTGCCGGAAATCGTGTCGCTTATTGAACATTACACCGGCGAGTGTCCGGTATTCGATATTTACAGCGTCGAAGATGAAATTCAAAAAGCCCTGGAGCGTAAAGTCAGCCTGAAATCAGGCGGACATCTGGTGTTCGACCAGACCGAATCGATGACGACTGTCGATGTGAATACCGGCGGCTATGTCGGTGGCCGTAACCTGGAAGAGACGATATTCAAAACCAACCTTGAAGCGGCGCAGACCATTTCCAGGCAGCTACGTCTTAGAAATCTTGGCGGCATCATCATTATCGATTTTATCGATATGCAAAGTGCGGATCACAGAAAACAGGTTTTGCAAGCATTAGAGCGACATTTAGAAAAAGACCATGCGAAAACCAACATTACCGAGGTATCGGTATTGGGTTTGGTGGAAATGACCCGTAAAAGAACCCGGGAAAGTCTGGAGCATATACTTTGCGAGCCTTGTAGCGCCTGCGGCGGTCGCGGCGTTTTGAAGACGCCGGAATCCATGTGCCTGGAAATATTTCGGGAGATCATTCGCGAAGTCAGACAGTACAAGGTTCGGAAAATATTGGTTTTGGCCTCCAATGAAGTGGTGGAAATGCTGCTTGATGAGGAGGCGGATATGCTGGCTGAATTGGAAGTCTTTTTGAGTGTGCGCATCAAGTTCAGGGCCGAGGCTGAATACAATCAGGAACAGTATGATGTGGTTTTGCTTTAATGAAGGTTCAAGGTTCAAGGCGAAGTGTGCAAGATTTCTCAGCACGGAGCCAACGTCTTCAATACATTAAATGCCTTTTTTACAGTTTTTGTCTCCGTGACTTTATTTTTTATGGCAAAGATGAAATGCGGTTACAATTTTTAGCCTTTAGCCTTTAGCCTTTCACCTTTCACCTGATTTAGTAGTGATCCATCATATTAAGCGGGCAACGCGGCATCTTATTTTTTGGTCTTTGATCGCGGCAGCTATCGGTTTGACCGGTGTGCGCCTGCTATTGTCCGGGATTGAACACTATACGTCTGATTTGGCGGCCCATATCGGCGAAGTTGTCGGTACGCCGGTAACCATAGGCCGCTTGGGCGCAAATATGCGCGGATTTAATCCTCAGTTGGTGTTAAAAGACATCGCTATTTCACCCCGGCTTGTCCCTGCCCGCCACCCTTCATCGGTCGCACTTGCAGACAACGAAAAACCGGCTATCGAGTTTACGGAAATACGTCTGGGTATTAATTTACTGGAACTGTTGACCCGTAGGGATTTGTTGTCATCGTCTTGGGTTACTTTGGTGGGCGCCAAGCTCTCTATTAAACGACAACAGGATGGCAGTATTGCTATTGTCGGCTTAAAAGCCAGTGATGGACAGCCGCAGTGGCTGTTGCAGGGCGGAAAATACGAGGTCTTGCAAAGCGAAATCAGCTGGCAGGACGAAATCAGTCAGACTAAGCCGCTGTTGTTCAGTGGGGTAGATCTGGCGATCAGTAATGAAGGGGAGCATCACCGGCTTAATATGCTGAGCAACTTGCCGAAAAAAATCGGTAATACATTAAGAGTTTCCATGGATTTTAAAGGCAATGTTTTTGAGCCTTCAACCATTCAGGGGCGCGTTTATATAGAAGGAAAAGCCGTTTTGTTGTCTGAATTGGCAGCGCTGGGTCAAACTTCAGCTTGGGGTCGAATCAATATCAATGCCGGCATCGGTGATTTTAAAATCTGGGGCGATTGGCGGCAATCGCAACTGGTGGCTATGGATGTGGAGGCGCAGCTTCAACAGATGGCACTGGTTCGGCAGGACAAGCAGAAACTTTTTGTCAAGCAGCTGATAACCCGGTTTCACTGGGGGCTAAATAATGTTTCTCTGGACACAGACAAGCAGTGGCGACTTGATGTGAACGATTTTTCACTGGAAACCCAGGATAACCCCAAAAGCACCGTTAAAAAATGGCCCTCCGCAGTGTTTAGCATTTCCGGCCAATACAAGGGTGATAATGTCTTATCTAAAATAGCGCTGTTTGTTGAACAACTGGACTTGCAAGAAGCGTCCGCGCTGGCGCAGTTTTTTGCTCCCCTGCCTGATGAACAGCTTAACTTGCTGGCGCAAGCCCAGTTAAAAGGCGTGCTGGAGAGCTTTTCTTTGTTTACCGATCTGGATGCAAAATCGGTTGCCCTGAATGGCGGCTTTTCCAAAGTCGGTGTTGCGCCGATGTTGTCGATACCCGGCATAGAGAACTTGACCGGTCGAATAAAGGGCAGTGAAAAACAGGGTGCTATTAGCCTGACGACTAAAGGTGCCAGGCTAATAGCACCGGATCTGTTTCGTGAAGCCTTGCCGGTCGACCGTCTTCAAGGCATATTGGACTGGCAGCAGGCAGACAATGTCTGGTCCGTATCCAGCCAAATGATTGAATTGGATTCCTTGAGTTTTCAAAGCAAAAGCCGGCTCCGCATAGATATTCCCGAAACAGGTAAACCTGTTTTTATGGATTGGCAAAGTTCATTTGCAGGCGAAGACGCACGTCAGGTCATGCATTATTTACCGGTGGGCATTATGGAGCAAGATGTCGTTGCCTGGCTGGATCATGCCTTTGTTAGCGGAAGCATGACTAACGGCGGCTTGTTGGTCTACGGTAATCTGAACGATTTTCCGTTTAACAGTGCACCGGGGGTTTTTGAAGCCGTATTTAATGGCGAGCAGTTCGATCTGTCTTATGATTCGGAATGGCCTCACATAACCGGCATGAATGCCGAGGTCATGTTTTCACAGGACAGTCTCACGGTTAATATCGGGCAAGGAAAATCCGGTAACGTGATCATTAAACAAGCTGAAGTTACTATTCCAAAGCTGAATAAAAGTAAGCATTTGCTGATTAAGGGCGAAGCTGAAGCGGGGATCGGTCAGGTTTTGGCCTTTATGCAGCAGACGCCGCTGAGTTCGCCGGTGAATTCGTTGCTGGAAGCGATTACTCCTCAAGGTAATACCCAAGTAGCGCTGGATCTTAAAATCCCTTTAGTTGACGGTGCGCCTACCCAGGTAGATGGCATGGCGCAATTGAAAGATGCCGGATTGACGGTAAAATCGCTGGATTTGCCGGTTAGCAAAATTAATGGCCAACTCAAGTTCGATGAGCAGGGCGTTTTTAGCGACACCATTCACGCAGCGGCCTTGGGTCATCCGATACAAATCAACATTGAAAGTTCGGATAGCCAAACCAGCGTCAACGTTACGGGTAAAGCAGGTATTGACGACCTACAGGCGCAATTTGACCTGCCCTGGTGGAACATTGCTGCCGGGGAGACAGGGTATCGGTTGAAGCTGGAGTTGCCTTACGGGAATGCTTCTCCAGAGCTTGTTGTGAAGTCGACGCTATTCGGTGTATCCCTAGATTTACCGGAAGCATTGGCTAAGACCCGAGAACAAAGCGTGCCGTTGTCATTGATATTTAGTTTAGGCGATAAACGGCTATTGCCGATGTTGCTAAATTACGACAATAAACTGAAAGTGGCGATTCAGTTAGATACCCAACAAAAGACTCTGTATTCAGGGCATGTGCTGGTTGGTGCCGGTGAAGTCGCCCAGTCCCTAGATGCCGGGTTAAGGCTGGAGATCAATCGCGACCGTCTGGCTTTGCAAGACTGGCTAGGTTTGGCGGTTGCTCAAGGTGCAGGAGATGGGGTAAGGGAGCTGAAGATTCATAGCGATCATGCGTTGTGGAAGCAAGCCGATATCGGCATTTTCGATCTGGCTTTGAAGCGCGATGGCAATAACTGGGCTGGGGCTATAGCCAGCTCATTTGCAAAGGGAAGCGTTCGGATTCCTGTCAATTTTACCAATCCGCCGGGAGCGGATTTACACGAGCAACCCGGTATGAAAGGCGATGACAGAATCAGTCTGGATATGGAGTTACTGGATCTTTCGGCATTAAAGCGATTAGGATCGAAAGATGCCTCGGTTTCGCAGGCATTATCGCCGGAGCTTATGCCTTTATTGACGGTCACCAGTCGTAAAACGCTGTGGCAGTCGGTTGATTTGGGTCGGTTATCATTAGAAGCCGAGCGCATTCCGGGCGGTATGCGTTTTAACAACGCAGAGCTGACCGGAGAAAATCAAAAGCTAACCTTGTCGGGCGACTGGCAGGCAATCGGAGGGAAATCGGTAACGCATACCCAAGGTCATCTGGAAGTGCCTCGTGCAGGGCAACTGCTGGCAAAGCTGGGTATTACTAAGGATATGACCGAAACCATTGCGGCCGTTGATTTCAACGTTAATTGGAATGCGGCACCCTATCAATTCTCGTTGGCTGGTTTGAAAGGTCATATGGACATTAAACTCAAAAATGGACGGATTTTAAGTATAGAACCAGGATTCGGCCGAGTGCTGGGAATGCTGGCTCTGGCTCAGTGGATAAAGCGGGCGCAGCTGGATTTTAGCGATATTTATCAGGAAGGTTTGACGTTTAACAGCATTAAAGGGCATTTTGATTTAGCCGACGGAATCGCATCTACGCATGATTTAGTCGTCGATGCAGTCCCTGCTAAAATTTCCATCAGCGGAGATACCGATCTTGTCGGTCAAACCGTTGATCACATTGTCAATGTCACACCTAAAAGTGCCGATGCCGTGCCTATTGCTGGTACAATTATGGGCAAATTGGCAGCCTTGATTGGTAAGTCTTTGACGGGCAAAGATCAGGAAGGATTTTTCTTTGGTTCCCAGTATCGGGTAAAAGGTGCCTGGGGGAATGCCCAAATCATCCCGATGCATAAAAATGATGGCTTATTTCAGAAAACCTGGGATGGCATTACCGACTTTCCGTGGTTACGGCAAGAAGAAACTACACGGCAGTTAGAAAAATAGAACGCGGATGACGCGGATATTAAATAAGATTTTCATCGAATACTCTGCGATCATCATATTCATCTGCGTCATCAGCGTTCCATTGTATTTGATGGCTGAGTAGTTATAAATTAAAGAGAGAGAGCAATATGAGTAGATGTGCGGCCATACAAATGGCATCAAGTCCCAATGTCAGCGCCAACTTTCTGGAAGCCGACAAGTTGATAGCGGAAGCGGTCAAAGCGGGTGCAAAGCTGGTGGCTTTGCCGGAAAATTTTGCCTTAATGGGCGATCATGAATTGGACAAAATTAAAGCCAAAGAAGTCGATGGTTCAGGGCCTATCCAAAGTTTTTTGGCAGCGGTTGCAAAAAAATATGCGGTCTGGGTGGTTGGCGGTACCATTCCGATAGCGGGTAATGACGGCAATAAAGTGCGGGCGGCTTGTCTGGTTTATAACGATCAAGGCGAACGAGTTGCACGCTACGATAAGGTACATTTGTTTGATGTCAACGTTCCCGGCAGCGATGAGGTTTACTGCGAATCCGATTCTATTGAACCGGGAACTGACTTGTTGGTGATCGACACGCCTTTTGGCAGAGTGGGCATCGCAGTTTGTTACGATTTGCGCTTTCCCGAGTTTTTCCGCAAGATGGGCATGGAAATACTGATAATCCCGTCCGCATTTACCGCAGAAACGGGAGCCGCTCACTGGGAGTTGCTGTTGCGTGCGCGTGCCGTGGAAAACTTGTGTTATGTGATTGCGCCGAATCAAGGCGGTTTTCACCTTAATGGACGCAAGACTTTCGGGCATAGCATGATTATCGATCCGTGGGGCGTGGTGTTGGATTGCTACAAAACGGGCGGCGGCTTTGTCTCGGCTGAAATAGATCTGGATCGTCTGGAGAAAGTGCGCGGCGCATTTCCGGCGCTGAACCATCGTCGTTTTTTTTGAGGGAAATATGTCTGTAATAATTAAAAGTTTATTGCTGATCGGCTTTCTGGTTTCTTGTTCAACCACCACGGAGGAAAGTCGTTACCGCAACACCGAAAACCTTGAACGCCCGCCAACTGTGATTAGCAGCAGTCCGGCCCGAGAGCAGCGCATAGTCGACAACAGCTCGATTCCGAAGAAAAAAGACAGCGCCGGCTTAGGCGAGGATATTTACCTGGGTACGCAGGGGCAACTGAACATCAAACAACCTTTTGATGAAGCCTGGGATACCTTAAATCGGGCATTGAAGCAAGGCGACATTAAAATAACCGATCATGAACGCGATAAAGGCCATTTATATGTCAATTATGGTTCGAGTGGTTTTTTTGATAAAGCCTTATCTTTTCTAAAGGATGGGCATAAAGAATCCAACTACCTGCTATTGGTAGAAGAAAACGGAGCTGAAACCACGATAACGGTGACGATGAGTAATGCCACTGAACAAGGCAAATTATCCGGGGATCAGGATGGCTATTACGACGCGCCGGTTGATGCTTCGGCCGAACTGTTAGACATATTATATAAAATCATTCGTAATGATTTGGTAGGGAAATGATTGAGGCGCAAGGCTAAGGGCTAAAAAATAGTCTAGCTGAAGTTTGTGTTTTTTCGCCTTTCGCCTTGAACCTTTCACTTTGAACTTTGAACTTTGAACCTTGAGAACCTGTGAAAATACTAAACCTTGCAAGACAAGCTATTCTGATGCCTGCCGGTATACAGGATGGCGATATTGAAAAAATTATGGGGCGGTTGCTCAGTTCGCCGGTTGATGCGGCAGATATTTATTTTCAATCCAGCCATTTCGAATCCTGGGTCATGGAAGGCGGCATCATTAAAGAAGGCAGTCATAGCATTGAGCAGGGTGCCGGAGTGCGTGCGGTCTGCGGCGAAAAAACCGGCTTTGCTTACAGCGACCGAATTGAACTGTCGGTATTATTGGAGGCGGCTAATAACGTTAAAGCCATCGTTCGGCAAGGCCAGGATGCAGACCCCTTGCATTGCAAGGTCTCTACCAAAACAGCCGATTGGACCCAGTATTACTCGACGCACAATCCGTTAAAATCGCTGGAAGATCAGCAGAAAATCGATTTGTTGCGCCGGGTTGACAGCGAAACACGCAAACTGGACAGCCGGATTGAAGAAGTTATCGTTAGCCTGGTCGGCGTACATGAACATATTCTGGTGGCAAGACAAGACGGTTCTTTGGTTGCCGACGTGCGGCCTTTAGTGCGGATGAATGTAACGGTAATCGTCGAACAAAACGGTCAGCGTGAACAAGGCAGCATGGGCGGCGGCGGACGTAGCGATTACAGCTATTTTTTAGATAAAGATACCGCATTGGGATATGGCCGCGAAGCCGTAAGACAGGCGCTGGTTAACCTGGAAGCCGTCGATGCGCCTGCCGGCAATATGACGGTAGTGCTGGGGCCGGGTTGGCCGGGTATTCTGCTGCATGAGGCCATAGGTCACGGCCTGGAAGGCGACTTTAACCGCAAAGGCACCTCGGCATTCAGCGGCCGCGTCGGTGAACGCGTGGCCTCCGATTTATGTACGGTAGTCGATGACGGTACCTTGCCGGGACGGCGCGGTTCGTTAAGTATCGATGATGAAGGCACACCGACAGAACTTACCGTATTGATCGAAAACGGCATCCTCAAAGGCTATATGCAGGACAATCTCAATGCCCGGTTAATGGGCGTTCAATCGACCGGTAACGGTCGGCGCGAGTCCTACGCCCATCTGCCGATGCCGCGTATGACCAACACCTATATGTTGCCGGGTCAACACGATCCAGAGGAAATCATAAAATCGGTCAAAAAAGGCCTGTATGCCAAAAATTTCGGCGGCGGACAAGTCGATATTACCTCCGGCAAATTCGTCTTTTCCGCCAGCGAAGCCTATTTGATCGAAAACGGTAAAATCACCCGTGCGGTTAAAGGTGCGACATTGATTGGTAACGGGCCGGATGTATTAACCAAGGTGTCGATGGTCGGCACCGATCTGGAACTGGATAGCGGTGTCGGCACCTGCGGCAAGGAGGGCCAAAGCGTGCCGGTCGGCGTCGGCCAGCCTACGTTGAAGATTGACGGATTGACGGTGGGCGGAACCAGCGTTTAAGTGAAGTTCACCCAATATTTTCTTTATACGCGGAATAGGGTGGATAGGTCACCCATAAAACTTGAATGGATTGAGAATGTTGTTGCCTACCCGATT
>JAURVK010000130.1 GCA_030655535.1 Methylobacter sp.
CCACGAAGAACACGGAGAGCACGAAGTTTTTAATGCCTTGAATTAATGCTGTTATTTTCTCCGTGTCCTTCGTATTCTCTGTGGTAAATAATTTTTTCAGCTCGATTTGGATAATACTTCCACAGTATCTTCGGCTTGGGAACGAGTCATAAATATTGGAGCATCCTTATTTCCAAATGCTGACAATATTGGTGAAGTCATCCGTCCATGGCTTCATGTCGAAATACAAGGGCATTTTCTGCCATTTTCCGAGACGGCTTAGGCGTAGCGGTTCCAGGGTTTCGGCATGCCTTGCCATGACTACCCAGTCTGTCGCAACGATCAGCGGAATGTCTTGTTGCGGTTGGAATTCCTGAATCAAGGATGCCAAGTGCAAGGCTTCGGCATTAATCGATAATACTTTTTTCAACGACAAATGGCGATTGGTCATATGAAATGCCAGGATGCCGTCGACTTTTAGTTTTTTGAAATAGAGCGCCAGCGCTTCTTTGGTTAGCAGATGGGTCGGCACCGAGTCGGAACTGAACGCATCCATGACTAATAAATCAAAGTGTTGATCCGGTTCTTTTTCCAGCGATAAACGGGCGTCGCCGACCCGTATCGCGGCGTTGGGAGCGCATTGGCTCAGGTAGCTGAAATAGGCAGGGTTGCCGGCAATGTCTACCACCAGCGGATCGATTTCGTACAGTGTCCAGCTCTGTTGGTCTTTGGCATAACAGGCTAACGCGCCTGCGCCCAGTCCGACTACGCCGATATTCCAGGCTTGATCGTTATTATCATATTCTTTAAACAGCTGTCCCATCGGCCCGGGACGGCTGTAATAGGTCAGCGGTATTTGGCTTAAGTGTGCTGCCAGACGTTGCGCCCCGTGTTTGGTGGTGCCGTGAAATAGTTCATGATAGCTTTCGGGCCGACCTTGTTCGTCGGTTAGCGCGGCTACCCTTACGGCCAACACGCCAAAAAAGGTGCGTTGCTGATAAAGGGTATGCGACGACAGGCCATGCAAGCCGAGAGCAAGGAAGATAATCGCGCCGGTCATTAGCGCGAAGCCGACCGGACGCGCTCTGAGCAGATAAGTCAACAAGGTTAAGCCTATCAGGCCGATGACAATAATGTCGAAATACTGGAGTAAATTATCGACGGTGGCATGAGCAATAATCCCGGCAATAACCAGCAGCGCTGGGGCTATTATTTGCTGTAGGGGCGAATTCATGCCGGACTGTCCTGCCCGACACCCTTCGGGTAAATGCAAATTTGCTCCCGGCAAATTTGTCATTCGCCCTGGTCGCAGCATTAATGCGGCAATAATCATGATCGGGTATTCATAAACGGCATTGAACACAAACGGCGCAACAAAGGTGTTGAACATGCCGCCCAACATGCCTGCAAAGGACATGATCAAATAGAAGGTGGTTAAATGCCGGGTATGCGGTCTTAGTTTAGCCAGTTCGCCGTGACACACCATCACGGCAAAGAAAAATGCCA
>JAURVK010000136.1 GCA_030655535.1 Methylobacter sp.
TTCACTGCGTTCAGCACATCCTACTTAACTTGAACGGTTTTTGAGTGTAATGGGAGTAGAATTTGCAAAGTACGCTTTGAATGGGTGGTGATGCGAAACAATGTCTTATTGATCCTTTATCCAAATTATAACTTGTTTTTACTACCATGAAAGATATGAAGATAATGAAGGAAAGAGAATTGGACGATGTGTCGAATAAGAATGTCTAATCAACTTTACTGTAAAGCTATGAAAGCAAGGACTAAAAAGTTTTGTTTTATAAAATCATCTCTATAGAAAACGCAGGAAGTAAACACGGTAAATTTTTCATGCTCTTCATGGTAAAAACAAATGACATTCCCTGAAATCAACACCCCTTTGAACTGTGCTAACGGTGACTTTCGGAGTTCAAAGCTGAGCTGCATGACTTAACGAGGCAAGGGGCAAGGCTGAATAGTTACCGATTTTACCTTGGTTTTTTTCGTGTCCTTCGTATCTTCGTGGTTTAATAATCAACCTGCTTACCTTAGGTTAAGTGAATTCATATGTTGACTGGTTAATGATGAAAGAAAATTTTGATGTTGTAATTGTTGGCGGGGGCATGGTTGGCGCAGCTGTTGCCTGTAGTCTTGGCGGGAGTTCATTGAAAGTGGCGGTAATAGAAAGCGCTCCGCCGCAGGCTTTTGCTGCCGATCAGCCGCATGATTTACGGGTTTCCGCGCTGAGTATTGCGTCAAAAAATATCCTTGAAACCGTAGGCGCCTGGAATGGCGTGGTCAATCGCAGGCTTTGCCCGTTTCGCAGGATGCGTGTCTGGGAAACAGCGGGGGACACCGAATTTTGCAGCGATGATATTCATTATCCCGAATTGGGTTATATCGTTGAAAACCGGGTGACCCAATTGGCGTTATTGGAGCGGTTACAGGATTTTGCCAATATCGAGCTGATGTGCCCGGCTACCATTGATAAGATCAACTATTCTGCTGGAAACCTGAGCGAAGTGGAGCTGGCTGATGGCCGGATTTTGTCGGCAAAAGTGTTGGTTGCCGCAGATGGCGGTCAATCCAGAGTCAGGCAAACAGTGGGTTTGGGCGTAAGCAGCTGGGATTATCAGCAGCATGCGCTGGTGATTTATATCGAAACGGATTACGGGCAGCAGGATATAACCTGGCAGCGCTTTGTTCCCAGCGGGCCGCAGGCATTTTTGCCGTTGACCGGGCATTACGGATCAATAGTCTGGTATAACTCGCCGGATGAGGTAAGCCGGTTGAAAGCATTGCCTAACGCCGAGTTGCTGCGCGAATTGACGGCGACTTTTCCCGATTGTCTGGGCAAGGTTAATGCCATCTTGGGAACGGCGAGTTTTCCGTTAAAACGCCAGCATGCGCAAAGCTATGTTAAACCCGGCGTGGTTCTGGTCGGCGATGCGGCGCATATGATCAACCCGTTGGCGGGGCAAGGGGTTAATATCGGCTTGCTGGATGCGGCGGCTTTGGGCGAGGTGCTGATTGAGGCCGACAAGCAAGGCCTTGAACTGGGTGATTTGACGGTCTTAAGGCGCTATGAAAAATTGCGTCGCAATGAAAACCTGAAAATGATGACGGTTATGGATATTTTTTACCGAGTGTTCAGCAATCAGGTGTTGCCGGTCAAGTTCTTACGCAACTTGGGTCTGGGCTTGGCTGAGCGGATTTTACCCGCTAAAAATAAAGTGATGCGCAGTGCGATGGGTTTGGAAGGCAATTTACCCAAACTAGCCAGAGGCGAGCCGATTATTTAATAGTTACTGATGTTACGCACTGTCCACGAAAAGCACGAAAGCCACGAAAAAATGTAAAGCCCTCTATTTCCCGACTGACGGTGTAATGCCGAATTATTCATTCATATCATATTAAGGTGACTGGAACCGGCATTCATGCCGGCATGTCGATACTAGCCAAGGTTCCTTGTAATCAGGATGCATTTTCGACAGGCTTCTATGTACCCCGTTTGTTTTTCGTGGACTACGATTTTTATAGGTACGCGCGTAACATCAGATAGTTATATAAAAGCACCGCGAATAATGAATCATAGAACTATGTCTGCGTGGTGAAAATGCCTTCAATTGCATTGGAATAGTTATTTTTTTAAATTAAAATTCTTAAGTGATTTTGATAGTCAGTGTGGATGGTTATGGAGCGTAGGCTTTATCAAAGGGTTCCTGTGCAAGTTTCTGCTATTGTTACTAGCGGGGATGGTGTGCGCATTAAGGTGGTTGCGATAGATGTATCCAGCGATGGGCTAAGTATAGAGTGTAATATCAAGCAACGGAACATGATTACGCCGGGAGGGAGTTTTGTCCGTGACGGCAGGCCGGTATCGGTGTTTGTCGATCTGAATCTGTCTAATGATGAGGGATTGTTATTCAAGATAGTCGCGCGTTGCCATGTGGTTTTTTCTCGGCGTATGTCCAGCGATCAATGCAAAATTGGACTGCGCTATGCCGATATTGAAAATAATGGACATGAACAGCTGGTTCGGTTTATTAAGGAAACCTTGCTACGCCCTGAAAACTCAATTACTTAGCGCATTATTGTTCAATATTTTGTTGCAAACTTCCTGAGCTTGTATATAGGGGCAACTGCAAACGATTGCCCCTGCTTGACTAGGGTTTGTCGCGCCCCTCTTGATGCACCCAATCCGCCCCTAAAGTCCCTTGTAGCTGTTGCAGATAAGCCGGATCGTTGATTTCGGCCAGCATGCGTTCTGCTGTTTCGAGTTTTTGATTTAACTCGGCGCGAACGGTCGACCAATCCGCCAGGAGCGGATTGGCACGCAAAGCGCCCGAAGGGGCACAGGCAAGGACAGCCTGTGATGAATCGTTCTGTTCCGTTGCCGTCAATTGTTGCCGGATATAAGTCTGGTGTTGCTGCCACAGCTTGTTGTCGCGTTGCTGTTTGATCTTAAGGCGCTGTTGATACCAGTCGCTTTGCAGCAAATAGTCGCGGGTGAATAGGGCGCGAATATCAGGATCTCCGACGGTTTTTCCTGCATAGCGGCCGTGGACCATGATGTGTAACAGCGCTTTTAAGGGCGGGCAGGCGTCATCGATGGAGTCGTCCTGAAAATACAGTTGCGCTACCCGTTGCTGCGCCTCAAAAACATTGTCGATGCCGTCAACATAGCCGGGCAGATCCTGTGTTTCCGGTTTCAACATGGCTTCGTCGAATACTGCCGTTGGGTAATCGAACATTTTACCGAAGTTGGTATGCACAAACTGTTCGGTAATACGGTAGCCCAGGCGGCTTTGGAAAACAGTGCGACCCTGGTATTCAAAATCTTCCAATTTTTCCAATTGTCCCTGTTTAATCAAATACTGCGGGTCGCGCTGGTCTACCGGCAGGCGTGACCAGATTTCCGGAATCAGCAAACTGATGTCGTGATCGATACGACGCTGGGAACCTATGAAACCCGCCGCCGTGGAAAAACCGTCGTAGCCGCACAGCATGAATGAAACCAGCGCGGTGTTCAGGTCGGCGGTCGCCGATACGGCATTGAACGGGCCTTTGGTCAATGCGCCTTCGGAGCCCGCGCCGGTTGTGGAGGGCGATTTTCCGGTCAGGCTGCAAATAAAATCCATAAACAGCTCAGGCAATTCCTGGTAATGGATCGGATTATAGATAGCCAGCGGCCGGATGCCTGCCTCCAGGTCGGCAGGGTTGTTGCGCCGTCCGGTCAATACCGAGTTAACCGGAAAATAAACGCTTTGATCGGCATTAAGACCCCGCGCCAAGCGGGTGGATTGTTCCGCAATATAGCGTGCTTTGGGGTCGGCAATGTCGGGACGCAGTTGCAGGTAGCGGACGTTGAGGCTCGGTTTTCCGTCAACCAGGCGAGGATGCGCTGAGGATACGAAGTACTCGCCCTCTTTGCCTGCTGCGGCCTGGGTGATGACGTTTTGCATCGGTGCACTGAATTTGTCGAAGTGAATAACATCCTCGATAAACTCGCGGGCATCTTGCGGGGTTAGCGGTTGAAAATTGGAGATGAAGTTATCGGTACCCGAAAAATCCAGTTCGGTCTGTAAATCGGTGCCTCGATGAATCGCATCATCAGGACGCTGAAAGAAACTTTGTTCGCAGTTTTCGACCAGTTTAACGCTGGGGTTTTTATAGTCGGGATTAAGGCCGGGAAGATAACGCACCGGCACCACGGTGGACGCGGAAATGTCATCTTCCATCTGGACTTTGGCCGAGGCGATAAAATCCTGGCGCAGTTTGAACACCCGCCATGCACCCTTTTCGTCAAAACCTACGCGCAGATAGCTGGCGATCAGTTTTCGGTCTTGAAATTTCAGTTCGTTGCCGGGGTGGCTGTTGACCATATCGACGGAGAAATGTTTCCTCCAGTCCGACTGCCATTCTTCCTTGTAAAAACGCTTGATCATCAGTACCACCGCCAGGATATGCCGGGGGATTTCCGCAAGCCATCGGTTATAGGCATCCGAATATTGGCTTGCAGACGGCGTCAATAGTTTGATTACGGAACCTAGGCTGCGTTCATTGCTAAGTAGAGGGCGTTGGTCGAGACCGTGCATGGCCGGATCTCGAAACCGGGAGGAATAATCGTGTTCGAATAGTTGGGTGACTATCGCCATGTCTTTGTCGAAATTATCGATAAAAACGGCGCCGAAAATAGTCGCCCCGGCAATGGATTTCGAGATTTCCGACTTGCCGCCGCCGGATACCGTGCTCGGTTTATGACAAAAAGTGCCTTCCTGGTGGGTGCCGATCAAGCGCCAACTGGGCGCATTCGGATGACGCTCCATGTGGACTTTAAAGCCGTTGGGATAGACATAAGTGTGGTTGAACAGCAATTTAAGCGTTTGCGGCTGCCTGTTATGCGTCCAGCTGATTGTCTGCTGTTGGATGTTGAACTTTGCCGTACTGGGAATGTAAATGATGTCGGCATAGTTCTTGTCAATAGCGTAGCCTTGTTCTTTATGCTCTATGACAGCCGCCAACTGACGACAGACTTTATCGAAAGAATAATGCCCGCTGATATACGCAGTATGCGGCGAAAAAATTTCGCCAAGGATAACCCTGGGGAAAGCCAACGCGCCCCCTGAATGCTCTTCTTCACAGCCGCCGTACAGATTGGCTGAATAACTGATCTGGGATTTGATTTCCTTTTTGCTGTAGCCGAAATAGTTGTCGGCAATGATAGTGACAATCACGCCCTGCATGTTGCGGCACACCAGTTTAAACGGCTGGCCGTTATTGTAGATATCATCTTCATGCTGCCAGCACATGCCGTCTTTACGCTGGCGCTCGGTGGCATCGTCAATATGCGGCAGCCCCAGAGCCTGTTTACGGCAATGAACCAGGTGTGGAGCCAGAATAATGCAGCCGGTATGTCCGGTCCAATGGGCGCTATCTAATGCAGCGTCGTTCTCGGGCAGCAGCGGGTTGCCTGCATTGCCGAAAATGGATTCAACAAAATCCAGGTTGGCGACCAGTCCGCCGGGCGCAAAAAACCGGATTTCCATGGTTTTGACCGGCATAGTATCGGAAATTTCCGGACAGACGATAGGCCGCATCAGCGATGATACCCAGAGTTTTGCGCTGTTTTGTTGGGCGCTGGTAAAAGGCAGGCTCAAAAGGTCGGCCGGAGGCGAAAGAGCTTCACGCAGCAGAGCCGCGTAAGCCGCTACCGGCACTTCGTTTTTATCAGCCGGAACCGGAAGACCGCCGGCGGCAATATGGAACACGCCTTTGGTGGTGCGCCGGTCATTTTGCGGATTATGCAGAACCCCTTGCTGTATCCGGTAAGAGTCGATATAAGCCGAGTGAAATTCGTTATGCTGGAAGGGCAGGGATAACTCCCTTGCCAGTCCTTTTTGTTCCAGCACAAAGGTTTCGCCAGGCAAGCTGATGAATGCGTTCTGATTAAGGGTTACGCCGTTTTCAGCCAGGTAACCGTTAAGAAAATCCTGTATGCGTTGGTCTGCCGGGCAGCGGTAGTTGGTCAGTGCTAACAGGCGACGTTGCTGGGAATAGTTTTTTAACAAACCTCCGGCAATTTTAAGATATTTCGGGTCGTTTTCCACTTCGCACGTTGGTTGACCCAGTGCCGCCAGTTGCAGGTTAATGTGTTGCAATTGTTCCAGTCGATTGGGGGGGGATGGCTCTGAGTAGGTTTGATTGGTCAATGAGTTCATGCGTGTTGGTTCCGGAGGCCTGGTTGACGGTTTATTCATTGTACCAGCTACTCAGGAATAAAATTCTTCAAACTTTTGAATGAAAACATTCAGCTGATCACGGGGTAAATGATTGATGCCGGCAGCCGCTTTGCGTCCGCCGCCGCTTGGAAAGGCGGAGCATAGTTCGTCGGCTCCGGTTTTATTGGGTTGATTTTTGTAACATGCCGGCGCTCTGACGCCAACCTGGTAACTGTTGTCCGGGTTATGAGTGATCACGGCATGGGCTTTGGAAGGATTTAGGTTGGCTAGATCATTGCCGAAGGCGCCGTTAACGCGTCTTGCCCAGAGGGTGTCGGGCAGGATGAATACAGCGACGGCATCGCTTTGGTATTCCGGGTTAATGCTACGGGCATTTGCCATGTCTTCTTGGTAGCCGTGTTGCAGTTGAGCAAAGATGTGCGGGTTGTCGCTGATAAAGTCAAAAGGGGATTGGAAGCCAGTCATTTCCAGATACAGTTTATCCGGCGCAAAATGCAGGTCGGCTATGCAGCTGCCGTAACCGTTATAATTAATATAGATACCTAAGTTTTTCAGGATTTCGAGTTCTGCCGGATTTAGCTTTAGGGTGGCGGCCAGTTGTTCGGCGCTGCGGTTTACGTTGTCGCCAAAGGCCGCCGTTATCGCCCATAACGGATATTTCCCTTTCAGGTGCTGATTGATTAGCAGGCTGGTGCAGACGGCGCTGTCGGTATTAATCAGCGTTTTTAGATGGGGATGATTCGGAATATCGCCGGACTGGTGGTGATCCACATAAAAAATATGAGCCCCGCGGCTTAAAAACTCATTAACCCGAACACTGTTTTTTTGCAGGGAAATATCCAGTACGGTGACCTGATCGCCTGAGCTTGCGGTAAATTTATCCAGTAGTTGTATGTCTCGCTTAATACCGGTAATGAGCTTGGCTGCCAGCGGTTGATCCAGACGCAGTTGAATCAGTGCGCAAATACCGTCAGCGTCGCCATTGAAAACATCGAAATGCATGCGTTATTCCTGAA
>JAURVK010000137.1 GCA_030655535.1 Methylobacter sp.
GATCGGATTTTTAAAGAGCGCCGAAGTAAACCCCGGTTGAGCTGGACAATTATACAGCTCCAATTCAGTTTGTCAACACCTTGTTAACCTTGCTTTTCTTGTCGTCCTTGTCGAAGCCAGTTACCGAACCCCGAAGAAGCCGACCATTATAACCCACCCGGTCCGCTTGTCAACATCCTTGCTAACTTTTAGTTTTTGCTGCGTCTCCGTCAGGGCGTTTACCCCGGAAGAGCTAGTCATTATACAACCCTCACCTCTTACGTCAAGTGGTGTTGACACAATAAGCCGTTTTAAAAACGCAAAAACATCACTGAATCGTATAAACAAGCTTAATCAATGAATACACAGATAACATTACGATCCTGGCCCTTTCCTCGGTATATCAAGACTTATTACCGGCACAGCAAAACTTACTATCCATTAACAAACATAGTCTTATTATCTAAAATAGGCGCATCAATAATCTGCAAATCTGTCAACCTGCTGCTTTCTTCGTAAATTCGTTGTATATTGCTAACAAGACTAAAGCGAATCTGACTTTACTATAGGAATTTTCCATCATTATGTTCTGGAACCTTTTCAAGAAAAAAACACCCAAGCAGACATCACGCAATGATATATCGAATTTTCCACCTGCCCATGACAAGAAAGCATCGGCGGCAAAAAACATCAATATTCCCGTCTCCTTTTTAAAAAGACTAATGCCGGTTGCTCAGTTATTGACCGAAAACGAAATACAAAAATTACGCATTACCGCCTCCAGTTATACGCCTGGGTCTATCATTTTCAACAGAGGCACTGAAGTAGATTCGTTAATATATGTTGTTAAAGGCACAATCTTTATGGAGGCCAATAATGGCTCGGGGCTTGAAATAGACGCCCAAACCTTTAAAGCGCTATATCCTCTGTCCGCCGGTAAGCTACATTGCTTTACCGCGATTGCCGGATCAGATGTGACGGTGATCTATCTTCCCAAGTCTATACTCCAGCAAAACCAAAGCACTCTTACCCCTTTGAATAATGAGTTAAAAATTTCGGAGCACCTTAAAGATAATCCGTTTTTTAATCTGTTTTATCAGCATTTTATTCAGGGGGAACTTCAAATTCCCAACTTCCCTGATATTGCCTTAAAACTGCGTAAAGCCATCCAACAGGATTGCGGGGTTGCCGATATCGTCAAAATCGTTAATCTGGATCCGGTTATTTCCGCCAAACTGATTCAGGTCGTCAACAGCCCTATATACAGACCATTGAGTCCGATCAGTACTTGCTTTGACGCCATCAACCGCCTGGGACTGACGACGACGCGCAATCTAGTCACTGCTTTCAGCATGAACAACCTGATTAAAAGCAAAAACCCGTCAACAAAAAAACTAATACAACACAGCTGGTTACAGAGCATCAAAATCTCCAGTATTAGCCATACCCTAGCTCAATTCACTCAAAAAGCAGATCCTGACGAAGCGCTACTGGCAGGACTTTTGCATAATATCGGCGTACTGCCCATTTTAACTTTTGCCGACAGCTTGCCGGAAGGCACTTATCAACCGGCAGACATTGATCTTTGTATAAACGAGATTCACGGACAGATAGGTTCTATTATTTTAGAGAAATGGGGATTTCCCGATAAATTAAGACAAATCCCATTACAGTCTACCAACTGGTTTACCAGCACCACTGAAGATATCAATCTGAATGACATTGTATTATTAGCAAAATACCATCATCTTCTGGCATCCCCCGAAAAACCCGAACTGCCGTTACTGATCACCCTGCCTGCCTTTCAAAAACTGGAAAACCAACCGTTAACGCCGGAAATGTCTCTACAGATACTGCATGATGAAAAACAACAAATTGCAGAAACAATGAGTTTTTTCTCGCACTAAAACCATGCTCATTCTTTCCATAAAATACCGCTCCCTCAGCGCTTACCCTGATTTTCAAACTCAACTCACACGAATTTTTCCTGTTTGTTTAACGCCTAGTGCTAATAACTAACCAAAATCAAGCTTGAGCTTTTCAACCATACACGATAATATTGATTCAATACTACATTGGAGACCAGCATAATGAATACAACAAAAAAACGCCTACCCAAATCAGTCCTTATCGGCTTAGCCGCTGTCATTTTTCCGCTTGGAGCGCAGGCAGCCTCCGATACAGGCAAAGATATGCACCAATTATACAAGGACAATTGTGCCAGTTGTCACGGCTCAGACCATGGCGGGTTTATTGCTCCCGGGTTAAATTCAGAATCCTTGAAAGGCCGCAGCCCTACGGCTTTACGCACGATTATCATGGCCGGCAGTTTCGACACCTTAATGCCTCCGTTCTTCGGTCGACTATCGGATGACGAGATTCGCGGTTTGGTTAAACATCTACAAGCCACGCCGAAACTTGCGAACCCGGCCTGGACGATTGATGACATCAAGGCGTCGCTAAAAGTGTATGTCAAGGACGAAAGCACCCTGCCTGCAAAGCCTACCTATGAAATCGACAGCATGGATAATATTATCGGTGTAGCTGCACGCGGTAAATACGGGCGCGGTTCAGGTTCAAAAGCCGTGTTCATCAACAGTGTTACTCACAAACAAATCGGCGAAATTGCTACCGGCACCGCCGCACATATTATCGACTATGACCCCGCCAACCCGCGCTGGGCTTATGTAAAAAATGATACCGCCGAAATTTTTAAAGTCGATCTGTACTCCATGCAGGTTGTACGTAGCGTTAAAACCGGCTTCAACGGTCCGGGGCTTGGCGTATCCCGCGACGGAAAATATATCATGGCGGGTTCTTATGTACCGCACAACGCCGTCATTCTTGATGCGGCTACGCTGGAACCCCTAAAAACTTTTGAACTGGAAGGTATAGATCCTGACGGCAAAATGGTTTCTTCCGATTCCGGCATGGTCATCGGTACCCCGTTTGCCGATATTTTTGCCATCGCGCTGGAAAATGCCGGTCAAGTCTGGGTAGTCGATTTAAAAGAAGGCTTTCCGGTCACTAAAATAGAAAACGTCGGACGCCATTTGCATGATGCCTTCCTGACACATGGCGGCAGCAAGCTGATGGTTGCCTCTTATGACGACAGCATCGTCACCGCGATTGATTTAAAAGAACGCAAAATCATCAAAAAACTCGAGGCCGGTTGCGTACCCCACGTTGGCGGCGGCGCTGCTGTTGAAGTTGACGGCCGTACACTCGGTTTCGGCACCAACTTCGGCGACTGCGACAAAATGGTTGTCAGCGTCTGGGATCTGGACACAATGGAAGTGGTTAAACAGGTTCCCGTCTCTGGCGGCACCGAATCGCCTGCCGCCCATGCCAATGCACCGTATGTCGCCGTTGACATTATATCTAAGGACAGACGTGCTCGTACCGTTCAACTGATCGACAAGAAAACCCTTGAAGTCGTTAAAACTCTGGATGTAGGCGGTCATGCTTATTTCCCTGAATACAGCGCCGACGGTAAATTCCTGTATATCAGTGCGGGCTACAGCGGTGATGAAGTGGTCGTTTACGATTCGAGCTCGTTAAACAAAGTGGCCTCAATCGCTATGGAAAGCCCAGCGGGTATCTTCTCTCACGGCCGGGTTAAATACATGACACGCGGACTTTCACCTGACGAAATGAAAGGGGCAAAGTAATGAAACCAACTGCTCTTTCAGGATTGTTGCTACTGGGATTAATGTCTTCCCAAAGCGCTTATGCGGCGAGCATTTATGCAGGTCATGCCACAGCGGCGGCGGTCTGTTCGCAATGCCACGGCATTAAAACACCTTCAGCCGACGCACCTTTCCCACCTTTAGCCGGGCGCGATGCGGACTATTTAAAAACGGCGCTAAAACAGTATCGCGATAAAACCCGAAAATCCGACATTATGAATGCTATTGCCGGCTCGTTAAGCGACAGCGACATTAGTAATGTTGCAACCTACTATGCTAGGTTAAAACCGTAACATTCATGAAAAAATCGCTGCTTTTAATGCTGGTTATTCCTGCTGTTTTTGCCAATACCAGCATGGCCAGCAAACCATCGCAGAACAGACAAATCACGCTCCGCAACATGCTCAAGCATGATTGCGGAGCGTGTCATGGCCTGACCTTAAAAGGCGGCCTCGGCCCTGCGCTGTTGCCCGAAGCGTTAACCGGAAAGCCTGATGATTTTTTGATTTCAACCATTATTAACGGACGCCCGGGCACCGCCATGCCGCCTTGGCAGCCGTTTATCAGTCATGATGAGGCGGCTTGGTTGCTTGGGATTTTACGCAAGCCTTAGCCTTACATCTCACAAACCTTCGTGTCCTTCGCGACATTTATTTTCCGCTATGAACAAGCTACTACCTCTTTTAACCTTGCTGTTCTCTTTCAGTGTAATGGCAGAGCTGCGCGCCACCGGCGATCTGGGCATCGTTATCGAACGGGAAGACGGCAATGCGCTGATCATCAACACCACCGAGCATAAACGCTTAGCCAAGATCGAAAAGCTGGGCGACTTGTCCCACGCATCCGTAGTTTTCTCCCGCGATCAACGTTACGCCTATGTTTTCGGCAGGGACGGCGGTTTGACCAAAATCGATATGCTCAAGGACAGCATAGACAAACATATCATCCAGGCCGGCAACAGTATCGGCGGGGCGATTTCCCAAGACGGTAAACTTATCGCCATATCCAACTACGCCCCTGGCGGCGTTAAAGTTTTTTCCTCAGACACGCTGGAACTGGTTGCCGATATTCCTTCCGAGTATGGCGAAGGATTGCGCTCTAAAGTGGTCGGCCTGGTTGACGCACCGGGACAGCGCTTTGTATTCAGCCTGTTCGATGCCGGTGAAATCTGGATGGTTGATCTCAAAAATCCCAAAGCGCCGGTCATTAAAAAATTCCCCAACATCGGCAAACAACCTTACGACGCATTAATTTCACCAGACGGACGCTATTATATAGCGGGCTTATTTGGCGAATCCGGAATGGCATTGCTGGATTTATGGAATCTTGATGCCGGAGTCAAACGCATCTTGCCCGACTACGGCAAAGACGATGAAAAACTGCCCGTTTATAAAATGCCGCATCTTGAAGGCTGGGCGGTAGCCGGTGACTACCTGTTTGCACCCGCGATAGGTCAACACAAAGTTCTGGTCATCGACCAAAACACCTGGGAACTGCATGACACCATTGCCGTCGCCGGACAACCGGTTTTTGTGATGGCCAGACCCGATGGGCGGCAAGTCTGGGTTAACTTTGCTTTTCCCGATAACAATCAAGTACAGATTATCGATGTCAAAGACCTGTCTCTTAGCAAAACCTTGTCACCGGGAAAAGCCGTTTTGCACATGGAATTCACCCCGCGCGGCGAACAAGTCTGGGTTGCAGTAAGGGACGATAATCAACTGGTGGTTTACGACACGGAAACCTTGCAGGAAATAACCCGCCTGCCCGCCAACAAACCCAACGGCATTTTCTTTAGCTCGCGCGCGCATAAAATCGGTTTATAAGCCCATGCTGACAACCTTACACAAACAGCTGCTAAACGACTATCAGCACAATTTTCCGCTATCGGCGCGGCCTTATCAGGACATCGCCGATGCGTTAGACGTGACCGAAGCCGATGTTTTATCGGCATTGACCGAGCTGAACGATAACAATTTTATCAGCCGCATCGGCCCGGTTATTCCGCCTAATCATATCGGCGTCAGCGCCCTGGTCGCGATGTCCGTGCCTGAACAGCAACTGCAAACAGTTGCCGATAAAATCAGCGCTTACCCCGAAGTCAATCATAATTACGAACGCGAACACCGGTTTAACCTCTGGTTTGTGGTCATCGCTTCCGACACCGAACACTTATGCACCGTGATCGATGCCATAGAACAGGAAACATCATACAAAGCCATGCAACTGCCGATGCTGGATGATTTTTTCATTGATTTGGGCTTTAAGCTGGACCTGAACAATGATTGAAGCCAGGGATCGTCAACTGCTTGAACATATTCAACTGGGACTGCCGGTTTGCTCAAGACCTTATGCCGAAATCGGGCAGCTTTGCGACATGCCCGAAACCGAAGTAATCGAACGTTTAACCCGCCTTAAACAGCAAGGCCTGATCAAACGCATGGGCGTTATCGTCAAACACCGGCAACTGGGTTATCGCGCCAATGCGATGATCGTCTGGAATGTACCGGACAACCTGATTAAACAACTGGGCGGACATATCAGCCGATTTTCATTTGTGACGCTCTGTTATCAACGTCCCAAGCAGCCGGAATGGCCGTATAACCTGTATTGCATGATACACGGCAAAGACAAGTCCACCGTATTAAGCCAATTGGAACAGCTCATTGACGCTTGCGGTTTAAGCGGTTTTGACCAAGAAATCCTGTTCAGCAACCGCTGTTTTAAACAACGTGGTGCCATTTATCAACGTGCTGCACATGCTGATGTGAGGGCGACTTTAGTCGCCCAGCAACCTGAAACGGCCCACATAGTTGGCGACTAAAGTCGCCCCCACACATCTTTCACAATTGTTGCCGCATGGATGAAATAGACAAACAAATTATCAACGCCCTGCAAGACGGCTTCCCGATCTGCGACGCGCCTTATCGACAAGTCGCCGCGCAACTGAGGTTAACAGAACAGGAACTGATAGACCGGTTAAAAGCACTGTTGGATAACGGCACCCTCACCCGCTTCGGCCCCTTGTATAATGCCGAACAAATGGGCGGCGCCTTGACCCTGGCGGCCGTCAAAGCGCCAAAACAGCGCTTCGATGAAATCACCGACATCATCAATGCCTTCCCTGAAGTTGCCCATAATTACGCGCGCAGCCATGAGCTGAATATGTGGTTTGTGATTGCCACCGAAACGCCTGAGCAAATCCAGCAAACCATCAACGCAATAGAACAACAAACCGGCCTGACCGTCTACAACATGCCAAAAAACAAAGAGTATTTTGTCAACCTGAAACTGGAAGCCTGAGCATGCTCGATGAAACAGACCGCAAAATCATCCAGGCAACCCAGGCCGGTTTACCGTTAACACCCCAGCCCTATCAAACTATTGCAGAACAACTCGGCCTGACAAGCGATGATGTGATGATGCGGCTGTCAGCCATGCAAAACAGCGGTATCATTCGCCGTATCGGCGCCGTGCCCAACCACTATAAACTGGGCTATCGCTTTAACGGCATGACCGTCTGGAATATCCCCGATGAGTTCATCGATGAAATGGGGCAAAAAGTCGGGCAACTGGTCTTTGTCAGCCATTGCTATCATCGTCCACGGCATCTTCCCGAATGGCCGTACAACCTGTTTGCCATGGTGCATGGCAAAACCCAGCAAGAAGTCGACAAACAGATTCAGCAGATTTCTGATCTGCTCGACGACTATAATCTGGGCAGTGATGTTCTATACAGCACCAAAATTCTGAAGAAAACCGGTTTTCGCACGGGCGGGCGGGCGGGCGGGCGGTCGCCCAAAGCCACACCCCAGGCCCGAAACCGAAATCCCTAAGTTCATTCATTGCCGGTTTTCAAGCCACCGTAACCAAACAAATCAACAGCATTCGTAACAAACCCGGCATACCGGTTTGGCAAAGAAATTATTATGAACACGTTGTGAGAAACGAGGATGATTTATTGCAAACCCGTGAGTATATCGTTAATAATCCAAAGAAATGGGAATTGGATAAGGAAAATCCTCAGTGTATTGAGTGAAAAGGGCGACTGACCGGTCGCCCCTACGGTAATATGGTAAATAATTGGTAATTGTAGGGGCGATCCGGCAGGTCGCCCTTTAGCACATGTACTGTGAAATAACACAGTCACGAGGACTTGAACATTATGTTTAGACTAAGCCACTATATGCGGGAACTGATAAACCCTACACCGTTAAAACCGGCGCGCCAACCTCCGGCTCCGGTAGTTATCTGGAATCTGATCCGCCGCTGCAATCTCACCTGCAAACATTGCTACACCACCTCTACCGACATTAATTTTCCCAACGAATTGAGCACACCGGAAATCTATACGGTCATGGACGACCTGAAAACCTTTAAAGTGCCAGTGCTGATTTTATCCGGCGGCGAACCGTTGCTGCATCCCGACATCTTCGCCATTTCGCGCCGCGCCAAAGACATGGGCTTTTATGTCGCGCTATCGACCAACGGCACCAAAATTTCTGCGGCTAATATCGACGAAATCGCCGCCATTAATTATCAATACATCGGCGTCAGTCTGGACGGAATCAAAGATACTCACGACCAGTTCCGGCGGGTAAAAGGCTCTTTCGACCAAGCCTTACACGGCATCCACCGGTGCCTGGAAAAAGGTATTAAAGTTGGATTGCGCTTTACCTTAACGCAGGATAATGCCCATGATTTTCCGGCCTTATTACAGTTAATGGATGATCACGATATCGACAAATTCTATTTGTCGCATTTGAATTACGGCGGTCGCGGCAATAAAAACCGCAAAGATGACGCCCATTTTTCAATGACTCGAGACGCGATGGATTTGCTGTTCGAAACCAGCTACGACTGGCTTAAAGCGGGCAAAGACCGGGAATTTGTGACCGGCAATAACGATGCCGATGCGGTTTATTTTTTGCACTGGGTAACAAAACATTTCCCGGATAAAGCCGAGCATATCAAAGCCAAGCTGGAACAATGGGGCGGCAATGCCTCCGGCGTTAATGTCGCCAATATCGACAATCTGGGCAATGTTCATCCTGATACCTTCTGGTGGCATTATGAGCTGGGCAATGTCAAAGAACGGCCTTTTTCGGAAATATGGCAGGATACGACCGATCCATTGATGGCTGGTTTGAAACAACATCCCAGACCGCTCGAAGGACGATGTGCAAGCTGTCATTATCAAGAAATTTGCAACGGCAACACCCGCGTCAGGGCCGCACAAACCACAGGGAATTTTTGGGCTGAAGATCCGGGCTGCTACCTGACCGATAATGAAATAGCCTAGGAAGCTTTCGGCGCTAAAGAGTACACACAATGCACCCTAAGCGACTGATAAGGAGCGGGGATTAAATACAAGCAAAGGGCGACCGACCGGTCGCCCCTACGGCTTGTTATTTAATTTTCATCCCTAAAACAGAACACGGTCATCAATACTCTGCATCATGATAAACATTCTGCACATCGTCCAGATCGCTCAACATATCTAAAAATTTTTCAAACAGCGCAATGTCATCACCGCTGATCGTGGCGACGCTTTTTGGCAGAAACTGAATCTCGTCCACCTCAAAATCAATTTCACCCAAAGCATCCGATAAAGCTTGTTTGGCTTTGAAATAGTCGGTATGAGGCGTGAAGACAGTGACTTTTCCATCATCGCTTTCAATATCGGTAACGTCGACATCGGCCGAAAGTAACACCTCAAGAACAGCGTCCTCGTCGGCATTTTTAAATGCCAAGATGGAGGCATGGTCAAACATGTGGCTGACCGTGCCTTGAGTGCCGATTTTACATTTTGTTTTGGTAAAACACTGACGCACATCGCCAAAAGTACGGTTAGGGTTATCGGTCAGGCAGTCGATTATCACCATGCAACCGCCGGGGCCATAGCCTTCATAGCGCGCAGGCGCGAAATCTTCACCAGCGCCGCCTTTAGCTTTATCGATTGCTTTCTCAATAACATGGGTAGGGACTTGGTCTTTCTTGGCACGCTCAATCAAACCCCGCAACGCTAAATTTCCAGCCGGGTCAACGCCTCCCGATTTAGCGTTTACATAGATTTCTCGGCCATATTTGCTGTAAACCTTTGCCTTGGCATCGGACGTTTTTGCCATAGACACTTTACGGTTTTGATAGGCTCTACCCATTTTGCTGTTGCTCCCATGATAATAAAGCCGCAGATTTTACAGATAAGTGTTTGCATAGGAAACTTATGAATTGGCTAACAAGGCTGGGCATATCAGGAATTCGCAGTCATACCCGCATGAGTTAACCTTGTACTAACGGCCCGAACTGCAAATTATTTGAGTATCATAAGGTATGCTATTACGGAAAACACTGAATTCCATTTGAATTTTATAGTTTTTATGAGCTGTGAATTGCCTAATGTGTTGAACGACTGTCGGTTTGGATATTATCTTATTTTTAAACAAACTTGTCAGACCGCAAAGGATCGGTTTGCGTCCTTTATCTTATGGCAAACGGCCACTCACAAATATTACAACAGGGTGAAAAACTAAAGCTCTAAGGCGGATTATTTGTGGGTTCACTTCGTACTCTAACAGGTCGCCGCTAGGCAATCCACCGCAACTACGACAGACTGTCATCGACGTTGTGCATTAATTAGCGGTTTGCTACGCGAAACCGCCCTACCAGGCTAACTGTTGAATAGTTACAAACTTGACTCTCTTCGTGGCGTATTAATCAATCCGCCTTCAAAGACAACAAGCTAACTATCCCGTTACCTTCCCTTTTCGGGTCAATCGCCGTATTCAGTATAAATATCCGTTCGTTGGCTATGCCGCCTTGTTGCACGAGATAACCGGCAATCGCTCGCGCCCTTTCTGCGGCCAGGCCTTCTAGTCGCTGTTGTTCCGGTTTAATAATGGCCGACAACTTCTGCTTGGCGACTGCATAAAACTCGTCTGTTGTCGTATCGGCCCGACTACCGACCAGGCGCGACCTACCCAGCAACGGTTTTTCCACCATCAGCGGAAACTTTTCAGCAAATAGCTGCTCCATCAAACGCCGGTAATCCTGGTCGGAAATCACCACATGTTCTGCGCGTATTTTTCTGCCGTCCTGTTTATTCATCTCGGCGGCTTTTATTCTTTTAAGCTGATCGTATAAGGCATCGTCGCTGACTGCGGGCCAATCCTGCTCCTGAAAAGCCGCGCCTTTAATTTCCAGCTTTAAAACCGGACGTGCTGTTAACGCCTTGGCCAAATCGTCCAGCTTGCTAATTTCAGACTTAGTTAATACGGCACTGCCCGCCGTAAAACTGATAGCGCTTAAATCTTCTTCACTGCCTATCAGCGAAGCTATCGCACGGAAAGGCGACGTGATCACCTTGCTTATCGAATTGATCAACGCATCAACAATGATATGACTGACGCTGAACTGGGGGTCTTCCAGGCTGCCGGATATGGGCACGTCAATTTTTATCTTGCCGTCGGAATCCTTCATCAAGGCCACCGCCAGTTCCAGCGGCAATGACACCGCATTGGGGTTTTCGACTTTCTCACCCAGTTCGAACTGGTCTATCAAGATATTATTGGATGCAGTCAGCACCTTGTTCTCAACTTTGTAATTAAGCCCCAGCGATATTTTGCCTTTTTCAACTTTATAACCGGCAAATTGCACCATATAAGGTGAAATCAACGGCATCGGCATACCGGTGAAATTGACAGTAACATTGTAATCGCCCAGATAAGGACTGATTTGACCTTTAATATCGACGGGGGACAAATCATAAGTGTTACCTTTTAAATCAACCTTGATGATTGATTTTTGTTCTGAGGATATGCCGCTAGCACCGCCGTTCAAACTTTTGATAGGCGCGGCGAACGGTAATATCAGGGAAAGATCGGCAAAATCGGATGAGCCGTCAATGATTTGAATCTTGCCCAGTTTGAATTTAGGTTTTTGCGCTTCAGTCTCTGCATTTTTAGCGACCTTAACAGCGACTTTCGGCTTGCTTTTATCGGCAATCATAATGTCGCCAAAATTGACGCTCTTGTCTTTTTTGATGATGACTCTGGCATAAGGTTTATGAATCGCCAGTGTTTCCGCGCTGTATCGATTTGCCAACACATCAACATCAATGCCGTTAAGCGCTAAATTTTCCCATTTGACAAAATCCTGGCTCTTCAACTGATCGCGGGTTAATAACCGGGCAATTTGGCTATTGCCGGTAAATTTAACCGCCAGCTTATCCGCTGCTGATTTGGCGATCAAAACCTTGCCGTCAAGAGCCAGCGTCCCGTCGATGACATCCAGTCGCGCATATTTATCGACATAAGCCTGGAACTTTTCCAGCCCAATACCGTTGACAGCAACGGCTATTTGCGCGGATAAAGGTTCGATAACGGTGTCGCCGTCCAGTTTTATCGAACCGGTCTCATTAAGCCCGATACTAAGCTGAAAAGACAGGTTTGCACCGGCTTTATTGCTGAAATTATCGAGCTTGAAATCGATAGGCTTGGCGGTCATGGTGACAGGCTTTTTTACGGTCTGATCTTCAACGCCAAGCCCGAAATTATTCAATGCAATGTTATTGATTTTAATATCCCACGGCGTTTGTTCGGACTCAATGGCGTCGGACTCAATGGCGGTAGTTTCGGTCGCTTTATCACTGACGGGTAATAAAGTTTGATAATTAATAACACCATCAGCATTCAGCCATGCCTTAAAATCGGCATCCTTGGCTAAAACCGATTCGATCGCTAACGCCTGTTTTCCAATATCAAAATGAATGCCGGATACGGCAAGCTGGGGAATGTTAAACAGCGTTTGTGGCTGCGCATTCACTGAAACCTGAGCCTCGGCTTCGGCATTTAGCCGTGCGTTAAAACTGGTATTTTTGGCTAAAACCGATTCGATCGCCAGTATCTGTTTTTCAAGGTTAAAATCAATGCCGGATACGGCAATCTGGGGAATGCCAAGCCGCGTTCGTTGCTGTGCATTTTCTGAAATCTGCACATCGCGCAATTCAAATTTACCCTGTTTAATAAGAACATTAAACCGCTCATTAACATAAGTAGCCTTGTAATCGGCCTCAAACAGTTCATAGCCTTGTAAATCCAGTGGCACAAGCTCTTGCAAGGCCGCCAGCGCATGAATTCTCGGCAGCTGCATATTATCCAACTTGATATGCCCTGATGAAGACAGTGGACTAAGACTAACAGAGCCTTGCCAATCCAGCTTGCCGCCTGACTTTATAGCCAGGGATAAGCCCAAGCCGGCCGGTTTATCCGCCTGAGTGCTAAAGTTTTCAATAACGAGATTGATCGGATAAATAGTCTCCTTTATGGGGCTTTTAAGCTGCGCATCTTCCCAGTCCAGCTTCCCTTCGACTATCGACAGCTTGACGATGTTTACCGGAAAAACCTTAGCGCCCTGCTGTTTGGTTTCGTTTTTATCCTTGAGCAGGTCTTTAAAATTGAACGCACCATTTTTATCTTTGGCGATACGAACATCCGGCTTGCTCAGCAACACTTCATCAATAACCAAAGCCTTCTGCTTGAGGGATTGCCGCACATTGATCTTGACAAAAAAATCATCAAAACCGGCAAACAGCTGACCGTTCGGCTCTTGAAGCTCAAATCCGTGCAGGTTGAATTGTAGTGAAAAGGGGTCGAACCGAACCGTTGAAACCGAAGCTTTCCTGCCGGTTTCCTGCTGAATGAATGCCGGCAGTTTCGACTTAAGCAGCATCGGCAATCCATAAAAACCCAAGCCGGCATAGATAGCCGCAAGACTGGTTACAATAAAAACAGCTGTTTTGACTTTTGATGCTATGTGTCGAATTTGCATAAAATCCAGTGACCTGATCCGCTTTAATTATCATCATTATAAACACAAAAGGCGGCCTCCCAGTAACCTGAGAGCCGCCTTTTGTGACTGAATGGTACTATCGACCCAAGCTACAAATCGAGATAACCGGTCTCTTCATGCAGAACGTTGTCCAGTCCCTGAACTTCTTCATCAGCAGTCACCCGCAAGCCAATCAATTTGTCTAAAGCTTTCAAAATCAGATAACTGAATAATGCACTCCAGGCCGCCGTCACGACAATCGCCAAGGCCTGAACACCGACTTGATCCATGATGGAAACGCCCTCGGCCAAACCGAGTCCGCCCAGGCTGTCGGCCGCAAAAACGCCGGTCAATAATGAACCGGTCACGCCGCCTACGCCATGAACGGAAAACACGTCCAGAGAGTCATCTATTTTCAGGGTGCGTTTTATATACTGGGTCGCATAAAAACAGACGACACCGGCGGTAACACCAATGACTAAAGCACCCGCAGGGCCGACAAAACCGGACGCGGGAGTGATGGTACCCAAACCTGCGACCATGCCGGTCACAATACCCAACACGCTGGGTTTACTAAAGTGCTTCCATTCTATAAACATCCAGCTTAAAGCCCCGGATGCCGCGCCGATATGGGTCACCAGCATCGCCATACCGGCGTGCCCGTCTGCGGTCAACGCGCTGCCGGCATTAAAGCCGAACCAGCCGACCCACAACATGCCTGCGCCGGTAACCACCATCGTCATGTTATGCGGCGGCATGGCCGTGGTTGGAAAACCTCTTCTTTTACCTAACACCAGCGCGGACACCAGAGCGGCAACACCGGCATTCACATGAATGACGATACCACCGGCAAAATCCATCGCGCCCAAATCGGCCAGCCAACCGCCGCCCCACATCCAGTGACAGATCGGCATATAAACCATAATCAACCATAAGCCGCTAAACCACAGCATCGCCGAAAATTTCATCCGCTCGGCAAAACCGCCGACGATCAGCGCCGGGGTGATAATCGCGAAGGTCATCTGAAACATGAAGTAAACCGTTTCAGGAATATCACCTATTAACGATTCAACGCCTATGTCAGGCAAAAATACTTTGGACGCCCCGCCGATCAGCTTTTGCATGTCTCCGCCGTCGGCGAAAATAAAACTGTAAATCCCTGCCAGCCAAAGTAACGAAACCAGACAAGTAATCGCAAAGCACTGCATTAATACCGACAATACGTTTTTACTTCTAACCAATCCGGCATAAAATAACGACAAACCCGGTATCGTCATGAATAAAACCAGAGCAGTCGAGGTTAAAACCCAGGCTGTATTAGCCTGATTTAATTGATCCGCAACAGCAAGATCAGGAAGCAGCAGTAAGCCTAAAAACAGCCTGCTGTTTATCTTTAACAACATCTTTTTTCCTTGTGCGCCTTAAATGGCATCCTCTCCGGTTTCACCGGTTCTAATACGAATAACCTGCTCCAAATTGGAGACAAATATTTTTCCATCGCCGATTTTTCCGGTATTGGCCGCTTTAACAATAGTTTCTACGGCTTTATCGACCACATCGTCAGCGACAGCGATTTCCAATTTAACTTTAGGCAGAAAATCGACCACATACTCGGCACCTCTGTACAACTCGGTGTGACCTTTCTGACGGCCAAAGCCTTTGACTTCCGTTGCAGTGACACCCGCAACCCCAATTTCAGATAACGCTTCCCTGACATCATCCATTTTGAACGGTTTAATGATTGCTGTTATTAATTTCATATTCTCTCTCGGTTAGCTAGCAAAAAGTGTTGATAATATCGGCTGCAATCATAGTGAATTATCAATCAACATACAATGAATAGGCTAAGGGCAAAAGGCGCAAGACGAAAAAACCGAATTTCAACTTGCGCGGCCTTTAGCTTGCACTTTTTCAGCTCACGACCTCTTCAAACGCAAAAACGGACGCATCGCGCGTCCGGCTTATTGAAAAGACTTGCGTTTAAAAAGGTGATGCAGACTGCCGTTGCCTATGAAGAAATTACAAATTGTATGCCTTCTCGCCGTGGCTCGAGACATCCAGTCCCACACGCTCAATTTCTTCGCTAACCCTAAGACCTAGCAACATATCCACAATTTTGTAGGCGACATAGGCCACGGCTCCAGACCACACTACAGTGATGATCACACCTTCAGCCTGAATCAGCACTTGGCTCATGATAGAAAAATCGTCAGCCCCGGTGCCGCCCAAGCCGGGAGCGGTGAATACGCCGGTCAGCAGCGCACCGACAATACCGCCTACGCCATGCACACCGAACACGTCCAGCGAATCATCGGCGCCGAGCATTTTTTTAAGGCCGTTGACGCCCCACAGACAGAGGAAACCCGCCGCCACGCCGATGACGATAGCGCCCATCGGGCCGACCGACCCACAGGCCGGAGTAATGCCCACCAGACCGGCAACCGCACCGGATGCCGCGCCCAGCATTGAGGCTTTACCCCCGTTCAACGCTTCGCCCGTCGACCAGGCCAGCACCGCTGCTGAAGTGGCCAGCAGGGTATTGATGAAGGCCAAAGTTGCGCCGCCGTTGGACTCAAGATTGGAGCCGGCATTGAAGCCGAACCAGCCCACCCACAGCAGCGAGGCGCCTACCATCGTAAAGGTCAGGCTGTGCGGCGCCATCGCTTCCCGGCCGTAACCGATCCGTTTGCCCACCATGTAAGCGCCGACCAAACCCGCCATAGCCGCATTGATATGCACCACGGTACCGCCGGCAAAGTCGAGAGCCCCTTTGCCCAGCAGGTAACCGCCAGGGCCCCAGACCATATGCGCAATGGGCAGGTAGCTGAAAGTGAACCAGATAACGACAAACAACAGCACCGCACTGAACTTGATACGCTCAGCAAACGAGCCGACAATCAGCGCACAGGTAATGCCCGCAAAAGTGGACTGGAAGGCAATGAAAATAAATTCGGGAATCTTCACATTGTCAGTGAAGGTGTCGGCCAGCGAATCGACCGTGACACCAAGCAGGAACAGCTTGTCGAAATTGCCGATAATCAAACCTTCGCCGCCAAACGCAAGCGTGTAGCCATAAACAGCCCACAGCACTGCAGTCAGCGAGAACACCACCATGACCTGCATCAACACCGACAGCATATTCTTGCTGCGTACCAAACCGCCATAGAACAAGCCCAGGCCGGGCACCACCATCATAATGACCAACAGCGTCGACACCATCATCCAGGCGGTATCGCCTTTATCGACCGTCGGCACTGCGGCCTCAGTCAGTGCCGACACAACCTCAGCGGTCGGGGCTATTTCCACCACTACCGGCACAGCAGGGTTATCCAGGGTTTTGATTTCTATAGCCGACACTGGCGGCTCAGCGCTGCTGACACCGGCGAAACTCAGCAATAAAAAAAATATAAAGCGACTAATAAATGATTTCATCTTTCCTCCTGGTCGATTACAGTGCTTCTTCGCCGGTTTCCCCGGTACGAATCCGGACAACTTGCTCTAAATCGGTTACAAAAATTTTGCCGTCGCCTATTTTGCCGGTATTGGCCGCCTTGGTAATGGCCTCCACAGCCTGATCCAACATGGCGTCAGCCACCGCCACTTCAATTTTGGCCTTGGGCAAAAAATCAACCACATACTCAGCGCCGCGATAAAGCTCGGTATGCCCCTTTTGGCGACCAAAGCCCTTTACTTCAGTGACAGTTACCCCCGAAACCCCTATATCTGAAAGTGCCTCACGGACATCATCCAGCTTGAAGGGTTTAACAACAGCGGTTATCAGTTTCATACTAAGACCTCTTGCTTTAAAGTTATATTCAGTTTTGAACAAAGCACATAACATGCCAAGCTAAAATCACCATAAAACCCTAGATTCTGCTTTAGATAAATAAAATAACTTCAAAGGAATTCGCACCATTTTGATGCACTATTTTCTGCTTAAGCACCAAAATAACGCTCGATTCTATTTGGATAAAAAACAACCTGTCCCGCCAATAAATTTTTTCGTTGTTCTCTGCTCAAAAAATAAATGCATTTTTCCAGAAAACAATGCACCACAATCGAGCTTATTTTGTAGTTTTGGCCTTATTTTGGATCACAGAATTCGTTGATTTCACCCAATAATGACGCTCTACATTACTCCGTAGCTATCTACACAAATTAAATTGTAGGGACGATCCGGCAGGTCGCCCATTATCACCTTAGTCTGATATGGCGCAGTGTCTCGTTTAGTGGGAGCGACGCCCACGTCGCGATAAGGACGCGTGGCAATGGGCAAATAACTTGTGTAGATAGCTATGGCATTACCCTGACATTAGCTTTGTCTACAGCCACAAATCATGGCACTAAAATTGCTTTGATAGAGATTGAGTACCTTATAAACAACAGCGTGCTACCCTGTTTCGCAATCGCTCAGTTTTTCTACCGGTCAATTGCAAAATCAGCTTCGCTCACTGTCACAACTTCCAAATAGTTTTTTACAACCATTTAATATAAAGGGCCTACTTATGAAATCTCATTTAAGAAAAAATGTAGTTTTGCAACTCACCCTGTGTAGCGCAGTCCTCTGCTCATCACTGGCGCAAGCCGATGACAAAGGTGCCGTAGAAAGCCTGACAGGATTTAACATTAACGAAACCGCACCTTTGAAAGATCTGGGCATCAATGTGGGCGGCTGGGTTTCATCGGGTGTTTCCGGCAATATTGACTCACCTGAAGACCGTTTCAACGGGCCGGTAACTTTTGGCGATCGCGCCAACGAATTCCATATGCAACAATTGAACGGCTATATCGAAAGAGCCGTAGATACCGAAGCCAAGAAATGGGATTTGGGTTTCCGCGCCGATATTTTGTATGGCACGGATGCCCGCTTCACGACGCAGGCCAACTTCGACAACACCCTGGTTCTGGATAGCGATTCCCGTTTTTATAAACTGGCATTTCCACAAGTCTATGCAACCGTTTTCGCACCGATAGGTAACGGCCTGACCACCAAAATCGGGCATTTTTACACCATCATCGGCAATGAAGTGGTTACCGCACCCGATAATTTCTTCTTCTCGCATGCTTATACCATGCAATATGGCGAACCGTTCACTCACACAGGAATCCTGTCTTCATACCCGGTCAACGACAACATCAGCCTGACCGGCGGCGTCGTATCGGGATGGGATTCTTTCTTCCAGGAACCGGCTAATTTCCTTGGCGGCGTTACCTTTACGACCGACAACCAAAAAACCTCTTTGGCATTTTCGGTGATCACCGGCGATGTCGAAAAACTGGATAAACATAATCGAACTATGTACAGCGTGGTATTAAGCCATGACTTTACCGATACTCTGCACTACAAACTGCAACATGACTTAGGCATAGAAGAAAAGTCGACTACTGCCGATGCAGCCAAATGGTACGGCATCAACCAGTACCTGACTTATGACATCAATGACAAACTGGGCGCCGGCGTTCGCCTTGAATGGTTCCGCGACGAAGACGGCGCAAAAGTCGGCGCAATCGGTAATGGCAACACCATGCCGGGCGGTCAAAACCATTACCTCGCGGCAACGGTCGGGTTAAACTATTCGCCGACGTCCTGGTTGACCTTGCGTCCTGAAGTCAGATACGACCATGCAACCGAAAACAATGCGTTTAACGATGGCTTAAGCAATGATCAGCTGTTGATTTCAGCAGACGCCACAGTTCGCTTCTAATCACTTTTCTGCCTGAGCGGAAATTTGGCGCACAAGGATGCGTGCAAATCCCAAGCCATACTCCAATATAGCGCTTATTCAGGGCGCTTTTTTAGTAGCTAATTCGATAAAAAAAATGGTATCGTTACGCCGTTTGGCATAAAACACCGATTCCACATAACCCATCCTTAGGAGACAACATAAATGTCTGCAGCAAAAGTACTTAAATTGATCAAAGAAAACGACGTAAAATTCGTCGATTTTCGTTTTTGCGACACCCGCGGTAAAGAGCAACACGTCACCTTCCCTGCTCATTCGATTGATGAAGATACCTTTGAAGAAGGCAACATGTTTGACGGCTCATCAGTCGCCGGCTGGAAAGGCATCAACGAATCAGACATGATTTTAATGCCGGATCCTTCTACAGCGGTTATGGATCCTTTCTTTGATGACAACACCTTAATCTTGCGTTGCGACATCATCGAGCCAAACAACATGCAGGGTTACCAACGCGATCCGCGCTCTATCGCCAAACGCGCAGAAGCCTATTTACAATCGACCGGCATTGCAGATACTGCATTCTTCGGCCCTGAAAACGAATTCTTCATTTTTGACGATGTTCGTTGGGGCACCAATATGAGCGGCTCTTTTTACAAAGTCGATTCAGAAGAAGCGGGCTGGAACTCAGAAAAAGTCTATCCGGACGGAAACACCGGTCACCGTCCAGGCGTTAAAGGCGGTTATTTCCCTGTGCCTCCTGTCGATTCATTTCAGGACATGCGTTCTGCGATGTGTTTGACACTGGAAGACATGGGTCAAGTGACTGAAGTTCATCATCACGAAGTTGCAACAGCAGGCCAGTGCGAAATCGGCGTAAGATTTAACACCCTGGTTAAAAAAGCCGACGAAGTGCTGGAATTGAAATACGTTGTTGCCAACATCGCACATGCATACGGCAAAACAGCGACGTTCATGCCTAAGCCTTTAGTGGGCGACAACGGCAGCGGTATGCACGTACACCAATCTTTAGCTAAAGACGGCGTTAACCTGTTCACTGGCGATTTGTACGGCGGCTTGTCTGAAATGGCGCTGTTTTACATCGGCGGCATCATCAAACACGCTAAAGCATTGAATGCTTTCACCAACGCATCGACCAACAGCTACAAACGTCTGGTACCAGGCTTTGAAGCACCCGTTATGCTGGCTTACTCTGCACGTAACCGTTCGGCTTCCATCCGTATTCCTTTTGTCAACAATCCAAAAGGCCGTCGTATCGAAGTTCGCTTCCCTGACTCCACTGCAAACCCTTATCTGGCGTTCTCAGCTATGCTGATGGCAGGCTTGGACGGCATTCAAAATAAAATCCATCCTGGCGACGCGATGGATAAAGATTTATACGACTTGCCTGCCGAAGAAGCAAAAAATATCCCGCAAGTTTGCCACTCATTCGACCAAGCATTAGACGCTTTGGACAATGATCGTGAATTCTTGACACGCGGCGGTGTTTTCACTGACGACGCAATTGACGGCTACATCGCGCTGAAAATGGAAGAAGTTACACGCATTCGTATGAGTACACACCCTGTAGAATACGATATGTACTACAGCTTGTAACAGTTAAGCCTGTTTCATACAGGCTCAGACTGACCCAAGACCCCGCAAGTTATCTAGCTTAGCGGGGTTTTTTATGCCCAGATCTTCCCCCGAAGCCATAGAAACCGCATTAAATCACGCTATCCCCGGCATGACCGCTTCAATATATCCATCATGATGTCCGGTGAATTGATAATAGTGCGGTCGTTTTTCAGGTCTGGTGATTAAAATATCTCGTAAAGCATTAGCTTCGACGTAGCTATCCATTCAACCAAAACCAACATTTCGGCATCTAAGCCGGACGGGGGTTGCAACCCCGTCCAAAACGTTTAAATACTCCGGCAACCTACAAAACGCGAGTAACAGGGTTAGACTCGACATAATTATGCTGGCTTTGCTTACCATTGCCTGTATGCATTTCCACGCGGGAGCCGGAGCGTGGGAACGAGCGAAAAATAAAACCCAACTCTAGGTATTTAGCGATATACCGATAATCAGCCATTTAGCTTAAAGTGCAATCATGGAAAGCATTCACTTGCGGCGAGGCTTAGAATAATGTCATCAGGGGAATTAGCAACACAAGCATGGCTCTTATATCAAAAATTAATTGATCTTGATCTTGAGCGGGAGCGTCGAAAACAGGAGCGCCGAAATCGTAAAGATATCGAGCTTGCAACCGGATATTCAGGACGACGCAATATTAAACGGAAAACCCGTTTGTATCTTTTGTCGCAACGCGCCTATAAAAGATACAAACGGCGATTAGAAGCCTGTTTACGTTAAGGTTTTAGTTGGATTTAGGCTCGCCAAAGTAGCTTTTTAAGCCGCTTCTACACAACAAGAAGCCCCCCGTTAATTTAAATACGTTAATCGTCTCGACAGCTTAGGGCGACCTGCCGGTCAGCCCCTACGGCATAGGCAAAAACGTCCTGCAATAGGGAACGCTGCTAATCCAATTATGTTTCCCGACACAAGAGCATTCCTGCCAAATTGCAAACAATGTCTCTTTTAGAGGATAATATGCGGCTACGCATAGTTTGACTATGCTTTTGATTGACCCTGTAACTCGTCATACGCTCGCTATAGAGCCGGTATGCAAGCTTTGGAATATGCCATGAAAAAGACCATGTACGAAAAAATCTGGGACAGCCACCTTGTCGTTGATGAGGCAGGACAGGCGCCTTTACTTTATGTTGACCGGCATCTGATGCATGAAGTCACCAGCCCGCAAGCCTTTGAAGGTCTGCGCTTGTCCGGTCGCAAGGTGCGCAACCCGCACAGCATTCTTGCCACCATGGATCACTGCGTACCGACCAAAAATCGCAACCTGCCGATTGCCGACCCTATTGCCAAAAAACAGATCGAAACCATGGCTGAAAACTGCCGCGTGAATGGTTTGAATTTGTACGATATGACCGACCCCAATAACGGTGTGATTCATGTGGTCGTGCCCGAGCATGGTTTCGTCCATCCCGGCATGGTGGTCGTTTGCGGCGACAGCCATACCGCAACGCACGGCGCATTCGGTGCGTTGGCCTTCGGCATCGGCACGTCCGAAGTCGAGCATGTGATGGCAACCCAAACGCTGCCGCAGAAAAAATCCAAAACCATGCAGGTGGTGGTCAATGGCTCGTTGTCCAAATACGCCTCGGCAAAAGATATTGCCTTGGCGATTACCGGCAAAATCGGCACAGCGGGCGGCACCGGCTATGTGATTGAATATACCGGCTCGGCGATCAGGGAACTCTCTATGGAAGGCCGGATGACGCTGTGCAACATGGCGATTGAAGCAGGAGCCAGAGCAGGCCTTGTCGCTCCCGACGAAAAAACCTACGACTATCTTAAAGGCCGCGAATTTGCGCCCTCCGCTCAATACTGGGATCAGGCGCTGGCTTACTGGAAGACTCTGCCCAGCGATGAAGGCGCGTTGTTCGATGCAACCGTCACACTGGATGCCGCCGATATTGCGCCGCAAGTTTCCTGGGGAACGTCGCCGGAACAAGTGGTTGGTGTCGATGGCTGTGTACCTGCACCGGAAAGTTTTACTGACGAAATAAAACGCCAAGCCTGCGAAAACGCCTTGGCTTATATGGGCTTGACGCCAAACACCAAAATCACCGACATTCCGATAGATCTTGTTTTTATCGGCTCTTGCACCAATGGTCGTATCGAAGATTTTAGAATCGCCGCCGAAATGGCAAAAGGCACCCAGGTTGCCAAAGGCGTCACCGCGATTGCAGTCCCCGGCTCCTATCATGTCAAACATCAGGCTGAAGATGAAGGCCTGGATAAAATCTTTATCGATGCCGGTTGGGAATGGCGCGATCCCGGCTGCTCGATGTGTCTGGCGATGAATGGCGACGAATTGACTAAAGGCCAACGCAGCGCATCGACTTCAAACCGCAATTTTGAAGGTCGTCAGGGCAAAGGCGGACGCACGCATCTGGTTTCGCCAGCCATGGCAGCGGCCGCAGCGGCGGCAGGCCATTTTGTCGATATTCGTAAACTATAAGACCGGAAAGAATTATGGAACCGTACAAAAAACACGAAAGCATCGCGGCATTGATGAATCGCAGCAATGTCGATACCGATCAGATCATCCCCAAACAGTTCTTAAAAAAAGTGGAACGCAGCGGTTTTGGTCAGCACCTGTTTCACGACTGGCGTTTTAATGACGACGGCAGCGATAACGCGGAATTCGAGCTGAACAAGCCTGCGTTCAAAGGCGCTAAAATCCTGGTGGTCGGCGACAATTTCGGTTGCGGATCGTCCAGGGAACACGCACCTTGGGCGATTGCCGATTATGGTTTTAACACCATTATATCGACCAGCTATGCCGATATTTTTTACAACAACTGTTTTAAAAACGGCATTCTGGCGATAAAAGTCGATAAAGACCAGCTCGACAAATTGATGACCGAAATTGCCGCCAACGAAGGCGTGCGTTTTGTCGTTGATCTTGAAAACCAGCAGGTCACCACGCTCGGCGGCACTGGCTTTCATTTTGAAATCGACCCATTCCGAAAAGGCAATTTATTGAGCGGTCTGGATGATATTGGTTTGACCTTGAAACACGTCGATAAAATTACCGAGTACGAACAGCAGCATAAAAAAGATTATCCTTGGCTTTGGGCTTAAACATTATTTTTTGTAGGCTGGATTGGCTATCACCAGTCCAGCCTAAGCAGCTTGCAACACGATATTAATGGTCGGCTGAATGAGTAAACATGCAAAAAAAAATCATCGACAATACAAGCTCAAGGATCCCAGATCTTTATAAGATTAAAGATGTCGAAACTCTTAAATCTTTTGGTAGTTATACAGAAGTAAAAATTTGGGTCGAAAAAAAAGTCGGTGTGACTCTGAAAATTAACGGTTGGAATCAACTTTTAAAAAGAATTTACGACTTATCGTTTTCGGTTAACGAAAACATCGAGAAATTGATATTTCTTCTTGACGAAAATAAGCATCTTAAAGAGCTTGGTTCATTTCCCGAAGCCAAGAAAAAAGTATCGGCGCTCTTAGGATTACAAATCAAAGCCCGCAGCTGGAAGCAGCTTGAAAGAAACCTAAAATCCATCGTTGTAGCGTTTAGAAATCGCGATATGGTCGATAAATCGGCAATCTTTGAGAAAAATAAAATCCGAAACTTTATTCATAGCTCTAGGTTGGAAGGCATACAAATGAGTGACACGCCAGCTTTAAAAATGACTGATGTACTTGATAAATACCGGGCAAAGCAATAACTATGGATAAATACGATGCTAGCAATGACCATTATTGTTATCCGAATACGACAGTATTAAAAAATAAGCTAGAAATAACCGACGAGAAAAAGCTCGAGGAAGCGGAGCGGGAGATAACAGAAGCATCAATTCATTATGTTAAAATCTCTAAACCACCGTACAATTTGAAGTATCTTCAAAACATTCATGCCACTTTATTTTCCGAGTTATATGATTGGGCTGGACAAATTCGTAATGTAAATATTTCAAAAGGCAATACATTATTTTGTAGTGCTCTCTACATCACTCCAGAGATTGAGAAGTTATTCAAGAAATTGAAAGATGAAAACTATTTACAAAATCTTTCATATAATGACTTCGTAACGGACTTGCAGAGTATTACGCTGAATTTATGTGATACATCCCTTTCGAGAGGGTAATGGGCGTGTTCAACGTTTGTTTTTTGAGCATTTAGCTGCTTTTAATGGCTATGCCCTGGATTGGAAGTCCATTTCGCAAAACGATTGGATTAAAGCTAACATTGATGGCTTTCAAGTTCATTATCAAACCCTGGCAGATATTTTTGAACGGGTACTGAAGGTTCGCTAAACTCGTAAGTCATGCGGCACTTTTCGGTATTCGATGGCACGTACTGCGTATCCTACATGACGCCCCTACGGCACTGAAACCAACAAACCGAAATGAAATCACAGGCTACAACCATGCCCACCGACTCAAGACACATCCAGCTGATGGACACCACCTTGCGCGACGGTGAACAAACCCAAGGCGTTTCCTTCACGCCCGTAGAAAAAGTCAGCATGGCCAAAGCCCTGCTGCAATCGCTACGGGTAGACCGGATTGAGGTCGCCTCCGCCCGTGTCTCTCAGGGCGAAAAAGAAGCGGTCACCAGCATTAACGAGTGGGCGAAACAGGAAGGCTTTGCCGGACGTGTAGAAGTTCTGGGCTTTGTCGATCACATGCGTAGCGTCGACTGGATACTGGAAACCGGCGGCGGGGTCATCAACCTGTTGATCAAAGGCAGCGAAAAGCATTGCCGCGTGCAGCTGGGCAAAACACTCGCCCAACATACCGAAGATGTATTGCAAACCGTCAACTACGCGCTGGAACAAGGCCTGAAAGTCAACGTCTATCTGGAAGACTGGTCCAACGGTTATCACGACGACCCGGACTATGTTTACGGCTTGATGGACAACTTGCAGGACTCGGGCATCAGTCATTTCATGCTGCCCGATACCCTCGGCGTATTGTCGCCAGACGAAGTATTTTCAAGTTTTAGCGACATGTGCAAACGCTACCCGAAGCTGCAATTCGACTTTCACCCGCACAACGATTACGGCCTGGCAACCGCCAATGTGATGGCGGCAGTTCGCGCCGGAGTAAGCGCCATACACTGTACCGTCAACTGTCTCGGCGAACGCGCAGGCAATGCCTCGATGGCTGAGGTTGCGGTAGTATTGCGCGACAAAATGAACATGCAGCTGTCCATCGATGAAAGCCATATTGTCCGCATCAGTGCGATGGTCGAAAACTTTTCCGGCAAACGCATCGCCGCCAATGCGCCGATAGTCGGGGCCGATGTTTTCACCCAGACCGCAGGCATCCATGCCGACGGCGACCAAAAAGGCGGTTTGTACAAAACCAAATTAGGCCCGGAGCGTTTCTCCCGCACCCGAAGCTACGCCTTGGGCAAGATGAGCGGCAAAGCGTCGCTGAAAAAAAATCTGGAGATGCTGGAATTGGATCTGTCGGAAGAAAACCAGAAAAAAGTGCTGGCCCGGATCGTCAGCCTCGGCGATTCAAAACAGACCATCACCACCGACGACCTGCCCTTTATTATCGCCGACGTACTGGAAAGCAAAAATTATCAGCATATAAAGCTGCTCAACTGCTCGATCACCAGCGGTCTCGATTTGGAATCGACTGCCAGCCTGCGGGTCAAAGTAATCGGCACGACGCATGTTGCCTCAGGTTCCGGCAACGGCGGCTTTGACGCGTTTGTCGACGCCATCAACAAGGTAATGAAACAGCATGACTACACCCTGCCCGCACTGGCCGATTTCGAAATACGGATACCCAGAGGCGGCCATACCAGCGCCTTAACCGAGTGCGTGATCACCTGGAATTGCGACGGCGAGCTGCGAAAAACCCGCGCCGTGCATTCCAACCAGGTTTTTGCCGCAATCCTGGCCGCGCTTAAAATCATCAACATGCAATTGCACGAACTGGGTTTAAATCAGGATTGAAAGCTATGACTACGGGATGTTTTCTAAAACACGCCCCTGTCGGTTCGGCAGCGCCCAAAGCAAAAGCCGCGTCACCACTTAAAAACTATTTATACAAGACAGAACACAGCTTTATGCGTTGAATGCCGACGCCTTGGCATACACAGGGAGCAACAAAAACTGCGTCGCTTGCTGTTGCCCGTCTTGAAGATAAAACGGTGCGCATAGAAACAGCGACTGCGTGGAAAGGATGGCTGTATCAAAAATCATAGCGGTTTCTGCACAGACTATTTCTACATCCCATAACGATCGAGGTTAACACGATGAACGAATGGTTTTTTTCTTTTGAAAATGCAACCAGCGGCCCCTATACGCTGGACTATGCAAAAACTTTTGCCCGCGAACACCAGGGCGCTTATTGTTGGTGTCAGCGTTTTCCCGATTGGATTCCCATTTATGAGGCGACTGAAATCAGGCCGATGAAGAAAGATGGCGTCACGCCTTTTCCGCCGCCACCCGCTTATATGATGTCACCCAAACCGGCGGTATTGCCCGCAGCCGCCCAGTCGATTAATCCGCTTACTATGCAATCTTCCGTTATCGATGCCCAGTCTTCCAGTGGTTTTGGCCAACAAACGGTCACTGCGGGTATCGATTATAAAATATACGGTCATGAAATGCAGTTTGTGGAAATCGAACTCGATCCACAAGAGAGCGCAGTCGCAGAAGCAGGGGCGATGATGTACAAAAGCGCGGATGTGAAAATGGAAACTGTTTTCGGTGACGGCTCAACTGCTCAACAAGCCGGTATTATGGGATTATTGCTGGGAGCAGGTAAGCGCTTGCTGACCAACGAAAGCCTGTTTATTACCGTATTTACGCAAAGCGCTCAACGCAAAGGTAAAGTGGCGTTTGCCGCACCTTTTCCGGGAACCATTCTCGCCTTAAATTTAAAAGACTACGACCGGAAACTGATTTGTCAAAAAGACAGTTTTTTGGCGGCGGCCAAAGGCGTACAGATTGGAGTTCACTTTCAACGCCGTATTTTAACCGGCCTGTTCGGCGGTGAAGGCTATGTCATGCAAAAACTGGAAGGCGATGGCTGGGTATTCGTTCATGCCGGCGGCTGTCTACAAAAAATAGAACTTGCCGTCGGTGAAACACTGCATGTCGATACGGGCTGTTTGGCAGCGATGACCGGTAGCGTCGATTTTGACATTCAACAGGCCGGCGGCATTAAAACCATGTTGTTTGGCGGCGAGGGCTTGTTTTTTGCCAAATTAACCGGCCCTGGCACCGTTTGGTTGCAAAGCCTGCCATTCTCACGTTTGGCGGGCAGAATGCTTTCAGCTGCGCCGCAAGGCGGCGGCAAGCATCAAGGTGAAGGTTCAATTCTGGGTGGCTTGGGTAATTTACTCGATGGTGATTGATACGGTTTACCTTAGGAACAGGCACGAAATAAAGTGAGCAAGTTTCCAATAGCCGGAGTACAGGCATCCCGTGCAAACGCAAGCAAAGCTTGCACTCCCGCTACAAACTTATGGCGCGAGTTGTTCACGTTATTTCATACTCATTCCTTAGCAGCGCTACCATCCTTTTCTTTCAGATTTTCAGCTGTTTCTTTGCCCGTTTTAATGACCTTGTTTCGCATGCGGACAGCCGTAATTTAAGACGACAGAATTCTACGGCGAGGCTTAATCCCTTATTAACGAAACTTGCAGCTGCCAGTTTCGTATATCGGAAATATGCATTTTTTTGCGGTTAATGCGACAACAGAAAACAGTTATAATCCTAACGACTTTCACACAGAGAAATATTACGTTTTATGGTCAAGACCCGAACCCATTACGATAACCTAAAGGTTACAAAAGACGCCCCCGCCAGTGTCATCAGAGCGGCCTACAAAGCCCTTTGTCAAACTTTTCACCCCGATAAATTCCAGGGTAACACCGAAGAAGCCGAAAGAGTCATGAAACTTGTGAATGCTTCCTATGCCGTATTAATAGACCCGGCTAAGCGCGCAGTTCATAACGCCTGGATTCGAGAGCAAGAAGCTCAAGCCAAGCAACGGAGCGAAAAATCACAGTTCGGCGAAACCGGCAAAGCGCCTGAACACCGGCATGATCAAAAACAAGATACGCAACAGGAATACACTCAGCCACCCCCATCGAGCACGAATAGTGTAAAAGATAGGTTTCAACAGGCACATGATTTGCACGACCAGGGCCGGTATGCGGAAGCTTTGCCGCTTTATCAGCGCTTGGCAGAACAAGGCGATGCAAAAGCTCAGTTCAAATTAGGCGTTATGTACGAACTGGGCCAATGCGTAATACAGGATTATACCCAAGCGCTTTCTTGGTATCTTAAAGCAGCAGAGCAAGGCAATTCGAATGCGCAATACAGTTGCGCCATTAAGTACCAATCGGGTCAAGGTGTAACCCAGGACCAAACCAAAGCCGCTTATTGGTATCGCAAAGCGGCAGAACAAGGTAATGAAAAAACGTAATAGCGGCACGGTTCTGTGAGCGCCTGAGCATCGCTATCTACACAAGTTATTTCGCTCTCCCGTGGCACCGTCATTAAGCTAGACTGAAAAGACAGTGACGACCGAACATTGTGGGCGCGAATTTATTCGCGCCGTGGCCGCCAAATACGCGAATAAATTCGCGCCCACGTAACGACCAGCCCTTAGCTTCCCTCGTTTCCACGCTCCAGCGTGGGAATGCATACGGAAACATGACAACACCCAAAATCAGTATGGAAGGCAGCGCATTATTCCAGCAGCAAGGCAATGGTACGAAAAACCTCCGCAAACATTTCCTTAGTCAGTCGCTTGGTCTGTACGTTGTAGCGGCTGCTATGATAAGAATCCACCAGTG
>JAURVK010000145.1 GCA_030655535.1 Methylobacter sp.
CACTGGAAATAAACTGATTGATAGACACGCCTTCTTGCTGGGCCAGTTCTTTAATATGTCGGTGAATTGAATCCGGCAAACGTAAACTTAATGCACTCATTTCAAACGCTCCAATAAAGTTTTAGGGGAAATGGCTTCAACACCGAACTTATCAATATCGACAAAATCTTTTAAATTGTGGGTGACTATGGTTTTAACCTTTGCCGCTATCGCTAACTCCAGCACCAAATCATCCTTCACATCAGGCAAATAAGGTCGCCATAAAAAATAGACTTTCTGAAATCGACTAAAAGCACTGAGGTTATCTAAAACAACATCTATGTCGTCGTCCAGCAAATTCAACTTCGTTTGATTACGCTTGAGGACATCTTCATATTCAAACAGTAAAGGCGTCGATAATGCCAACCGAATACGTCCCGCCGAAAGATGCTCCAATATTTTAAAGGATGCCCCGCTTGCCGAATATAAACCGGAAAACAGAATATTGGTATCCATAATAATTTCACCCATACCATATACGGTATCATACAAGCATCATAGCGACAATCTACTACCTGCTCTGTTTAATCGCCCAGGCCACATCGGCCGCCTGGCGGTTTTCTTTAATATCATGCACCCGAAACAGCTGCACGCCCGCCATAACCCCCAAAGCCGTAGTCACTGCGGTGGCGGTAACCAGTTCTGAAGGTTCGGCAACAGCGCAAATAGTGCCCATAAAACGCTTGCGACTGGTGCCTAACAGCACCGGAAAACCCGTTGCTACCAAGCTGTCAAGATGCGCCAATAAATCGATATTGTCCTGCTTGCGCTTGCCAAAACCTATGCCCGGATCGATCACAATAGCTTGTTTTTTAATCCCCGCCTTTAATGCCGCCTTAATGCTTTCGTTCAGGGCATCGAGCACCTCCTGTACGACATTTTCATAATGCGGATTATCCTGCATGGTTTTTGATACCCCCTGACTGTGCATCAAAATAATCGGCACACCGGTTTGGGCCGCCAGCGTCAAGATCGCTGCATCCGCCCTGCCCCCTGAAATATCGTTGATCATATCGGCTCCGGCATCCAGCGCCGCTTTGGCGACCTCGTTTAAAGTCGTATCGATACTGATTAAAATATCGCTAGCCAACTGCTGTCTGATGGCTTCAATCACCGGAACTACCCGTTGAATCTGCTCGCTGGCCGCAACCGGTTCTGCGCCCGGACGCGTCGATTCTCCGCCTATATCGATAATATCCACGCCTTCGGACAACATCAGCTCAACCTGCTGCATAGCGGCATTGAGGCCCGAAAATTTGCCGCCATCGGAAAAACTGTCCGGCGTCACATTTAAAATTCCCATAATCAGCGGTTTGGTGTGTATGCCGCATGCCAGTCTGGAACTGGCGCTGCTGTTGACCTGGTTAAACATTCCCTAAAAGCTCCTGTGCGCGAAATCGGCGTATCGATTCATGTATAATAACCGATATTACCTACTGTCCACGAAAGACACGAAAATCACGAAAGAGCTTTTCTACAGGTACAGTGGTTTCAATTTGAATTGGTATAGTAAATAACATTGTCGCTGGAGTGCAGGCTTTGCCTGCCCTGGCAAGCGAAGCTTGCACTCCGATCACACCTTGTTTTATTAAAGTAGCTTTAGTAATTAACTGAACTTGAACACACCATAATTACTCGGATCGAAATGATATGCTCAAAATAACCACAGCTCTATTCCCTTCTGCTATGTGTTTTTTCGTGCTTTTCGTGTCTTTCGTGGATAATACGTTCGTCAATCATGAATGCTGAATTTAATGGATAAACCGCGATTAGCCTGGGCCGTTACCGGCTCCGGTCATTATATAGAAGAATGCCTGGACTTCATGCTGACCTTGGATGATGTTGATTTATATCTGAGCCAGGCCGGTGAAGAGGTATTACAAATGTACGGCATCAATCTCGACGACATCCGCAAAAAAATGCCGGTCTACCGCGACAAAACCGCCTCTGCGCCGCCGGTCGGGCATTTTTACAAGGGTTATTACCATACCTTTGTGATGGCGCCGACCACGTCGAATACGGTTGCCAAATGCGTGCTGGGCATTGCCGACTCGTTGGTGACCAACCTTTATTCCCAAGCCGGGAAATGCAAGGTTCCGAGTATTGTCTACCCCTGCGATATAGCGCCGGAAATGGAAACCACCGCGCCGGGCGGAAAAGTCATGGTGTATCCGCGTAAAATCGATCTGGAAGGCACGGCCAAATTACGCGATTTTGAATATACGAGTGTCGTTGAAAGTGTGGATGAATTGATTATTACAGTTAAAGACAGGTTGCGGTCTCTGACATGAGCGAACATATCCTCTTTCTTACCGGCAAACTGGCGGAAAAACAGCTGCATAATATCCTGAAAAAAATGCAGCCGGAATTCAGCTACACCGTGCATCAACTGGGTCTCAAGGTCGCTGCATTAATGACCGCAGACATGATAGGCCGCCGCCTGACCGACACTTTCGGCGCTGACCGGGTACTGGTGCCAGGACGCTGCCGCGGCGACCTGGAAGCCTTGTCCAAAGACTTGGGTTTGCCGATTGAACGCGGCCCTGACGAACTCAAAGACTTGCCGATGTTTTTCGGGCAAGCCGCGCACAAGCTCGATTTAAGCCGTTACAGCGTCAAAATCTTTGCCGAAATCGTCGATGCGCCGAATGTCAGCGTCGAAGAAGTGGTTAAACGCGCCACCTACTACCGACAAAACGGCGCCGATGTGATCGACATAGGCTGTTTGCCGAGCACCGACTTTCCGCACATGGAAGACGTCATCCGCACCTTGAAACAGGAAGGTTTTACCGTCAGTATCGATTCGCTGGAGGCGGACGATTTGCTCCGAGGCGGCAAAGCGGGCGCCGATTACCTACTCAGCCTGCACGAAAGCACCTTGTGGGTCGCCGATGAAGTGGCGGCAACGCCGATTTTAATTCCTGAAAGACATGAAGACCTGGCTTCGCTGGATCGAGCCATCAAGATCATGCAGGCCAAAAACAAGGCCTTTATCGTCGATCCCATTTTGGATCCCCTGCACTTCGGTTTCACACAATCCATCGTCCGCTATCATGAAGTCAGGAAAAACCATCCCGATATAGAAATGATGCTGGGTGTCGGCAATATCACCGAACTGACCCATGCCGATACCCTGGGCATGAATGCCCTGCTGCTGGGCATCTGCTCGGAACTCAACATCAACAGTATTTTGGCAACCGAAGTCAGCAAACATGCCTGCCGGGCCGTCAAAGAAGCCGACCTGGCCCGGCGCATCATGTTTGCGGCGAAAGAACACGACATGCTGCCCAAGCATATCGATCCGGGCTTAATGGCTTTGCATGAAACCTCACCGTTTCCTTATAGTCTGGAAGAAATACAGGAACTGGCGGGACAAATCAAAGATCCCAGTTTCCGCGTTCAAATCAGCGCCGAAGGCGTGCATATTTTCAACCGAGACGGCATGCACAGCGCCACCGACCCGTTCGACCTGTTTCCACAATTGCATGTCGAAAATGACGGCGGTCACGCTTTTTATCTGGGCGTGGAACTGGCCAGAGCTGAAATAGCCTGGCAACTGGGCAAACGCTATACCCAAGATCAAGCGCTTCAGTGGGGCTGCGCAACCGACAGCTCAGAAGCCACCGTCGACCTGCACACCTTTAAACCGGCCGGAAGCACTTTGAAATCAACGTAGTTCACGAAAAAATAAGGAGTGCAAGCTTTGCTTG
>JAURVK010000159.1 GCA_030655535.1 Methylobacter sp.
GGAAGACGGCGAAGAATTTGAGTGTGCCAAGCTAATCGACAGTCATCCTAAAGTTAAATACTGGATTAGAAATTTAGTGAATAGGGACGGTGCGGCGTTTCGCTTACCCTTGGCAAAAAACTGGTTTTATCCTGACTTTGTCGCGGAATTAGTTGATGGTAGGTTATTGGTTGTTGAGTACAAAGGCAAGGTGTATGTAACGAATGATGATTCCAGAGAAAAACGCGCCGTTGGCGAATTGTGGGCCAAGAAAAGCGGTGGTCAATGTCTGTTTTTAATGGCGGAAAAGAAAAATACTCAAGGGAAAGGTGTTTTTCAGCAGATTGATGAGCAAATCGGTTAGTAAGTGCTGGAAATTGTAGAAATTATCAGGCCAGCTGACCAGGGCAGAACCACTCCTTTTCTATGTAATGCATCCGATGGCAATGCCTACTATGTTAAAGGCTATGCTGCTTCAGTTGCCGGATTGATGAAGGAGTGGTTGGGTGCCCATTTAGCGCAGGCTTTTGGGTTGCCAGTGCCGTCATTTCAAATAGCGTTATTGGATGATAGGCTTGTTGATAGCTATGACGGCGCGGAGGCTTCCGAACTTAAAGGCGGTTATGTCTTTGCTTCTAAGCAAGTGCATTCAGTAACCGAATTAAAGTTTGAAACGGTAAAGAAAATCGATATTCAACTACAATTAAGCGTATTGATTTTTGATCTTTGGGTTGAAAATCAGGACCGTACTTTGACAGAGAAAGGTGGAAATCCTAACTTGCTTTGGAAAAGTGACGAATCAGGATTGTATGTGATTGATCACAATTTGATTTTTGATGATGAGTTCAATAAAGCTGAGTTTTGGGCTACCCATGCTTTTAAATCGGTATTCAGCAATAAACAATACGATGCTGTGGAAAATTTAGCTTTCGAGGCGAGGATGAAGAAAGCACTTGCCTGTTGGCAATCAGCGTGGGATAACATGTCACAAGAATGGATCGAATTAAACGATGACACACACTGTTTTGATCCTGAAAAACACCTGCAACGCCTTAGTAATGAAGCAAACGGAGACATTTGGTTAAAACTGCCATGAATAAGCAAATTTGTAAGTACAGCATTATTCGTTTTCAGCCATACCCTGAAACGGAAGAGTTTGCCAATATCGGTATTGTGCTTTATGCCACTGCCTCTAAGCGCCTGGAATTCAGACTGCTGGACGGTAAACACCATGCGCGGATTACTCGTTTTTTTGATCATCCCATGTGCAAAGATGTTTTTGTGCAGACAAGCAAAATAATTCGGGCTGAAATTGAGCGGATTAAGAAGTTTTTAGATGAGGCAGCGAGTACCGATGTTGATCTGTATGCGGAATTAACCCGTTGTAGGGAAGATATTATTCGCTTCAGCGATAGCCGGGTTTTATTCTGTATTGATCCTGTGGCGACTGTGGATAAATTGTTTGAGCATTATATTCATCGTAGTTTTATCCATGAACCTGTACATGAAGAGAAAATGAAAAAGCAGGTGCGAGACTTGCTTAACCATTGCAATCTTGGCGAAAAATACAAAGAAGGCGCGATTGGGGAGGCGGATAAGTATGAAGTTAAATTTCCTTTCGTTTACAAAAATACTAAGCAATCGGTTATCAAACCGATTCACTTTAAGCAAGATAAGCCTAGTCAGTTGATTGACCACGGGCTTTCTTGGCTTGCAAAAGTTCAGCAATTGGAAAAGTATCGTTTTATCCGTCCAGATGAGATTTTATTTGCCTACGATGCGCCGGATGAAAGCCAAAGCAATCTATTCGCTGCATTCAATGACATTAAAGGGCAAATTGAAAAAGAAGGGATTGTGATGGCTGATATAAAACGAAAAGATGATATTGTTAAATTTGCTTCCTCGTAAGAAGCAGGATTTCTAATAAAATGGAGGAGGTAGACAAATACGCCAAACGAATCATTACGACATTAAATAGAGAAACGGAGGCGGTTAAATACGAAATCCATTTCCGTATTCAAGCCTCGGAATGTCGAGCATAAAAAGCCTGCCCGACCTACGGTACTCATTCATCGCAGCCAATAATCCACGACCAACCCTGCAAATACCGCTAAGCCGTACCAGTTATTGTTTAAAAACGCCTTAAAACAAAGCGCTTTTTCCCGGTGAAAAATCAATTTCTGCTGATAAACCGACAAGCCCGCCGCGATTAAAATACCGCCGTAATAAGGCCAGTTTGCGTCTATCATTTGCCCGACGGTCATCAGCAAGCCGAGTATGATAAGCTGCAATCCGGCCATGATTTGGCGGTCGTAAGCGCCGAACAGGATGGCGGTCGATTTGACGCCTATTTTCAAATCATCCTCCTTATCGACCATCGCATACATGGTGTCGTAAACCAAGGCCCACAATACCACGGCCAAATACATCACCCAGGCCACCGGCGGAATGCTGTTGATCTGCGCGGAAAAAGCCATCGGCACCGCCCAACCGAAGGCGATACCCAAATAGGCTTGGGGCAGCTGAGTATAGCGTTTCATAAACGGATAGCTGGCGGCCAAAAATGCGGCGATAAACGACAGCAGGATGGTGTAGATATTCAACAATAATACCAGGCCGAACGCGCACAAACACAGCACCGCAAAAACAATCAGCGCTTCTTTGGGCTTTACCTTGCCTGCGGCGATAGGCCGATGTTGGGTGCGCTGCACATGCGGATCGAAGTCGCGGTCGGCGTAATCGTTAATCACGCAACCGGCAGCCCGCATCAGTACGACGCCCAGACAAATAACCGTCAAAACCAACACGTCGGGCTTGCCGTCGCTGGCAACCCACAGCGCCCACAATGCCGGCCACAATAAAATCAGGATGCCGATAGGCTTGTCAAAGCGCGCTAATAACCAATATTGCCTGAGTCTATCTGTTGCTCTGTCCATAATTAGAGTTGTTGCCTTTTCAAGGCCTGTATTTTGTTAAAAATGCTATTATAGCTTTTTTATTTTAATGAGCGGGCGAACCATGAGCGTAAAGATTTATCACAATCCGCGTTGCAGCAAATCCCGGCAAACCTTGCAACTGTTACAAGAGCAAGGCATAACACCGGAGATTATCGAGTATCTTAAAACGCCTCCCAGCGTTCAGGAACTGGACGACATCCTGCAAAAACTGAACATGGAGCCGCGAAAGTTGATGCGCAAAACTGAAGCCGACTATAAAGCCAACGGTCTGGACGATGCTTCACTGGACCGACAGGCGCTGATAACCGCCATGGCGAACCATCCTATTCTCATTGAACGGCCCATTGTTGTTGCCAATGACAAGGCGGCGCTGGGTCGTCCGCCCGAAGCTGTACTCGCCATCCTTTAATTGCCCTGCTTATGACAAAGATCCTGGTGTTATATTTCTCCCGCAATGGCGCTACCGCCGACATGGCTAATCATATCGCTCGCGGTGTTGAATCCGTTGACGGCGTTGAAGCGGTGCTCAGAACCGTTCCCGATGTTTCAGCGATTTGTGAAAAAACCGCAGCAAGCATTCCCGCCCACGGCGCGCTTTACGCGACCCTTGACGATTTAAAATCCTGCGACGGTCTGGCGCTGGGCAGTCCGACCCATTTCGGCAATATGGCCGCGCCGCTAAAATACTTTATCGACAGCACGACCGAAATCTGGTTTTCGGGCGCACTGTCCGGCAAACCCGGCGGCGTATTCACCTCGACCGGCAGCCTGCACGGCGGCCAGGAAAGCACCTTATTATCGATGATGTTGCCGCTCTTGCACCACGGCATGTTGCTGCTGGGCTTGCCCTATACCGAACATGCTTTGCGTGAAACCACTAGCGGCGGCACGCCCTACGGTCCCAGCCACGTATCGACGGATCACACGCGTTTGAGCGATCACGAAAAAACTCTGTGCCGGGTTCTCGGTGCGCGCTTGGCTAAAACCGCGCTTCATCTGAAACAATCTTCATGAACATAAAACCGATTTATTGCTACATCACTGCCTTGGCCGGTTTTTTCGGGCTGTTCGCCTTATTAATGCTGTGGAATACCGTGCTCGTACCTTCCACCCGCTTACCGGTAGCCTTGGTTTTACTGGTCGCCGTTACGCCGTTATTGCTGCCCATGCGCGGCTTGCTGAATCGCAATCCCAGAAGTTGCGCGTGGGCGGCCTACATCAGCCTGATTTATTTTCTCCACGGTACTGCCGAAGCCTACGTTAATGCTGACGAACGGCTGTATGCATCGCTTGAAATCCTGTTGAGCCTGATGCTTTTTTTCGGCGCCACATTTTATATACGCTTTGCGGGAAAACAGAACTGACCATGGCGCAGCAACTGCCTTTGCATTTTGAGTTCAGAGCGAATCAAACCTTTGAGGATTTTTTCCCCGGGGCCAATCAGGAAATCGTCACTCACTTACAACAGTGCGTTGCAGGCCTGGGCGAACAGCAAATTTTCCTCTGGGGAACATCGGGACAAGGTAAAACACACCTCTTGCAAGCCTGTTGTCATCTGGCGCAGCATCACAAACTCAGTTCGTTCTATTTTGATTTAGCGAATGCTGGGCTGCCTGATCCGGCCATGCTGAGCGGACTGGATGCATATGATCTCGTTTGTTTCGACAATATCGAGCGCATCGTCGGTAACGCAGCCTGGGAGATGGCTTTTTTTAATTTTTTTAATCAGCACCGTGATCGCGGCCACAAACTGATCGTCTCGGCATCTTCCGCGCCCAATGCGATTGCTATCCAATTGCCCGATCTTAAAACCCGTCTTAATTGGGGGCTGACCTTGAAAATACAGCCATTAACCGATAGCGACCGGGTGGCGGCATTGATCTTTAAAGCCGATCACATGGGCTTTGAAATCGCTCCGCAAGCCGGACGTTTTCTGCTGACGCATTACCACAGAGACCTGGCTTCTTTATGGTCTTTACTGGAAAAACTGGATAGGGCGTCATTGGCCGCCAAACGTAAATTAACTGTTCCTTTTTTAAAACAGATTCTGGACGAAGAAAGCCGTGATTAAAGTGCTGATTATTGGCGCTGGAGCCATCGGCGCTTTTTACGGCTCGCTGCTGGCAAAGGCCGGCGCCGAGGTTTCGGTAGTGTGCCGCTCCGATTACGATCAGGTCAAGCAACACGGTTTTATCATCGACAGTCGCCCGCTCGGCCGCTGGCATTTTACCCCGGCACAGGTGTTAAAAAACGCTGCCGATTTTGAAGGAACTGCGGACTATATTTTACTCTGTACCAAAGTCATTCCGAATTTGGATAGGGTTACATTAATACGCCCTGCCGTTGGTAAAAATACCGCGATAGTCTTTATCCAAAATGGCGTGGAAATCGAACAGGAAATACTGACCGCCTTCCCCGACAATGAAGTCGTCAGCGGTCTGGCGTTTATTTGCTGCAACCGGGTCGGTTCCGGCGAGATATTGCATTTGGCCTATGGCCGTCTGGCTTTAGGCAATCTGCCGAACGGCGTCAGCCCTAAAACCGCGCAGTTGTGCGAACTTTTCAGGCAATCCGGCATAGACTGCAACGCGACCGAAAACATTGTTACCGGGCGCTGGCAAAAATGCGTCTGGAACGCGCCGTTTAACCCGCTATCGGTATTATCGGGAGGCTTGCCGACGCTGGACATCCTGCAAACCCAGGAGTCTTTCGTACGCAGCATCATGCAGGAAGTTTGCAACATCGCGGCGGCTTCGGGACATCCGTTGCCAGGCGATATTGTTAACATCAACATCGAACATACCTACGCGATGCCGCCTTATAAAACCAGCATGTTGCTGGATTATGAAAACGGCCAGCCGATGGAAACCGAAGCCATCCTTGGCAACGCATTGCGCGCCGCTCAGCGGTTAGGCGTAGCCGTTCCCCATCTGGAATCGGTCTATGCGTTGATGAAGCTCAGGGAATCGAGGTTATCTGTTAAAAAACAGAACGCGGATGACGCAGATAATTATGATTAAATAAGATTTTTATTGAATTATCCGTGTCCATCATATTCATCTGCGTCATCCGTGTTCCATTCTCAATATCGATCAATTATTTCCCGTAAAAAATATAATCTGCCGTATAGGCAACCCGCTTTTCACTGCCCAGATGATTGGCGTTACATCCCGACGAAGGCGGCAGACCGCCATGAGTATTGACCCGATTAATAAAACTGACGTTCGAAAACAAGCCGTCGCCCTGATGCGAGATCACCTCGACCAGCAACCAGGAAATAGCCTTGCCCGGCGCCCTATCGATTTTATTAACGACCCGGCCGACGACGCGACTGCCTTCTTTATATTCCCAAAGCGGTCCTGCGCTGTGATTACCGACCAGCTTACCTTCCTCATCGAATAACTTGGCATCGGGCGCCAGCATTGTCCAGGCATATTCGCCTTGATTCAGCGAGCATTGATAAATTTGGTCACCCTTGGCATGCACGGTCAAAATAGGGCTATAGCCTTGCGGCACTTTAATCTGTTCGGGTATCACAGTCTCGGCATAAGCCGCGCCTTGTAACATCAGCGATAAAATGACTATTTTTTTCATCATAACGTTCACCATGGCAGTGGCGTTCCGTCGTACTTGACGAAACTGCCTGATTGATCCAATGAAAAGCTCTCTATCAAAGCGCGCATTCCGCTAATGCTTTCTTCGGCATTAATTAAGCCGTTAGGCCCGCCCATATCGGTTTTGACCCAACCGGGATGGAAAGTCAGCACGCCGACAGACTGATCCTTAAGTCCTATCGCCAGGCTCTTCATGGCCGCATTCAATGCTGCCTTGCTGGAACGATACAAAATACTCCCGCCGCCGGTATTATCCGCAATACTGCCCATCAGGCTGCTGATATTAACAATCAGTTTTTTATCGCTGCGCTTGATTTGTTCTAAAAACGCTTCGGCCATTTTTATGGGGGCTTGCGTGTTAATTAGCAGTGAGTTCGTCCAAGCCTGATAATCAAGCCGACCGAAACCTCCGCTCTTCTTGTCCCCGTAGACACCCGCATTGTTAATCAATACATCGATGCAACAGTCTGACAATTTTCGCGACAGCGCATCAATTTGTTCAAATTCTGAAACATCCAGCTGTTCCAGTTGAATAATAGGGTGACGACTGGCGAGATTGTTTAAATCAAACGCATCATCCGGGTTACGCGAACAGGCGATGACGTTCCAGCCCTCAGCCGCATATTGGCGGCAAAACTCCAGACCCAAACCGCGATTAGCGCCGGTAATTAAAACGGTAGCCATTTAGTACCTCCCATAAAAAAACCTTCTGCATCGGCAGACGCAGAAGGTTTCTTAACCTACTTAAAAATTAAGCTGAAAAGTTTTTTGCAGCAAAATCCCAATTAACCAATGCCCAGAATGCTTCCAGATAAGCCGGACGTGCATTGCGGTAATCGATGTAATAGGCGTGTTCCCAAACATCGCAAGTCAACAAAGGCGTTTGACCGGTGGTTAACGGACAACCTGCATTGCTGGTACTAACCAGAGCCAAACTGCCGTCGGCATTTTTTACCAACCAAGCCCAGCCCGAACCGAATGTCGTCACTGCGCATTTGGTAAATTCTTCTTTAAACTTTGCAAATGAACCGAAAGTTGCGTTGATCGCATCGCCTAAAGCGCCGGTAGGTTCGCCGCCCGCGTTGGGCGCCAAGCTGTTCCAGTAGAAGGTATGATTCCAGATTTGCGCCGCATTATTGAAAATACCGCCGGAAGATTTTTTGATGATTTCTTCCAACGACAAACCTTCAAATTCGGTACCCGGAACCAGATTATTCAGGTTTGTTACATAAGTTTGATGATGCTTGCCATAATGAAACTCCAAAGTTTCTTCAGAAATTTGGGGCGCTAATGCATCTTTAGCATAAGGTAAAGCAGGAAGTTCGAAAGCCATGGGATTCTCCTAAATAAAGTTGCTGTAAGGTGTTACGTGCAAACAACTGGCACAAAAATAAATACCAAGTGTTTTAATAAACAATTACTTTAGCATTGCTTGCCGATTAAATAAAGCGCTAAGCACAAGCATACCCTATTTTGGATTATAGGCTTAAGCCCTATAATCCCTTTATAGTCAAGCAGGTTTATGATAAAGCCGCCCCCCCTCCTCCGCCAGCGAGTTAATTCAGCCGATAAACCTCATGACCAAACCCCTATTATTCTGTTTCGACCCCATCGCAGATTTTAACGCTGAGCTATTGATTCTGGGCAGCATGCCTGGACAGGAATCCTTAACGGCAAGCCAGTACTACGCGAATCGCCGTAACGCCTTCTGGAAAATCATGGCTGAAATACTCGGGTTTGATCCCGACTCTTGCTACGATACCCGGCTACACGCACTAAAGACAGCCCGCATCGCACTCTGGGATGTATTGCAGTCTTGTACCCGAACAGGTAGCTTGGACGCAAGGATAGACGCCAACTCCATCACTGCAAATGACTTTCGGAACTTCTTTGATACTCATCAAAATATCCGCGCGGTGTTCTTCAACGGAGCAAAGGCGGAGTCGGCATACCGGCAACACGTCTTGCCTACCGTCAGTAGCGTTGCTGTCAGCTATAGGCGCCTTCCCTCCACCAGTCCGGCTCACGCCTCCCTTTCCTACGAACAAAAACTTCAGCGATGGCAGGCGGCACTAAGACCCGAATGCAGCGCTGCACATTAAAGATGCGGCGCGACATCAGGTTAAAACAGTTGACTACGTTGCATGACCTTTTTCGGCCAATAATCGACTGATCCTGTTTTCCGCCTGATGCAGATAGCCTTGCCCGAACAGATTCAGGTGATTGAGTATATGGTACAAGTTGTACAGGTTTTTTCGGCCGGCATAGCCTGCATCTAGCGGATAAACATCTTGATATGCCTGATAAAATGCCGGACTGAAGCCGCCGAACAACTCGGTCATCGCCACATCCGTTTCCCGGTCGCCAAAGTAACAGGCCGGATCATAAACGACCGGATTGCCCCGTTCGTCTGCCGCGACATTACCGCCCCATAAATCGCCATGCACTAAAGCCGGTTGCGGCCGGTAGGCTAAAAACCAGGGTTTTAAATCGCTACAGAGTTTTTCGCCCAACGCTTGCAAGCGACCGCCATAACCTTGGTCGGCGGCCAGCGCTAATTGATGCCCCAAGCGTTGCTCCTGCCAGAAGCTAAGCCAGTCGTCGTAATGGCCGTTGACTTGCAGAGTAGTGCCGATGGTGTTGTCGCGGTGCCAACCGAAATAGGCCTGTTTTTGTAAATGCAGCTGCGCCAATTGTTGTCCCAGCAACTGTTCGGAACGGCTATTCAGCTTATTTAAGGCGATAGACTCAAGCACTAAAAAGGCATGGTCTGGCGTTTGTCCGCAAACAATAAACTTCGGTACGCGGATCGACTGAGTTTGTGCCAGCGCTTGCAGTCCTTCGGCTTCTGCCTCAAACATCGGCAGTCGATCTGGCGTATTCAGCTTGACAAAAAAACGGTGGTTTGCAGCCTGTAACCGATAAGCCGCATTCATATCGCCGCCGGTCAGCGGTTTGGCATCCAGCAACTCAAAAGGCTGTCCGGTTGCCGATTCAATCTGTTGAACAATAGCCTGCCAATTCATCTTTATACTTCGTAATTACCCGGCTGTTAAAAAATAGAACGCTGATAATTATGATGTGCAAGATTTTTCATAAATTATCTGTGGTTATCATATTCATCTGCGTTCCATTGTATTTGATGGCATTGAGTAGTTTATAAAGCTGCTTTAGTAGAGCTTGCCGACTAAATCCATATGCGTCAGATACAGCCGCATATCCAGCTCGAACCGGTGATAACACGGTTCCATATGCTGACACAGTTGATAAAACGCCTTGTTATGCTCCTTTTCCTTTAAATGCGCCAGCTCATGCACGACGATCATCCTTAAAAATTCCAGCGGCACATTTTTAAACAACGAGGCCACCCGGATTTCATTTTTTGCTTTGTGTTTGCCGCCCTGCACCCTGGAAATAAAGGTATGCAAGCCCAAGGCATGATGAAGATCTTTAATTTTATCGTCATAAATCACCTTGCTCAGCGGCTGGGATTGTTTCAGCGAAACATTTTTTATATCGACCGCATAGCTATAAAGCGCCTTATCGGTTCTGAGCGTATGGGCGAGCGGATATTTTTTCAACAACGTATCGCCCAGCTTATCGGTACTGATCAGCTGGCGTACCTGGCTGCAGACGTTTTCGGGATAGCCGATTAAATATTTTAATTCCTGCATGGCGGATTACTTCAGCGTATTCAATATTTGCTCTAACGGAGCCAGAGAAATCAGCGCCCGGTACAGAATGGTTTTATCTTCCATCAGACCGTAACATTCATAATGATAAGGCGAGTCTATGGCGTGGCCTATGCCTTCTTTCTTGTGTTCCGGGGGGATTTGCTTGATCAGTATATACAACGCATCACCGGATTTTAGCAGCGCAAGGTAGCTGCGATCGATGCTGATTTTATGCGACATATACACCAGCGGATTGCGCTCGAAATCATGTTTTTCTATCACCGCCTTTTCCAGCAAGGCACTGGATATCAGGCTGCAAGGGAATATCTCAGGAAACACCGCTTTATCTTTAAAAGGGTCGAAAAAAGCATCCTGATCGACCAGCGAGCCGCACAAAAAGTTTTTTGCATTGCTGGTGGTGATGAACTTTCGTTTCAGAAAAAAATGGCTGCCGGTGATAAAAGACCGGTCGGGGTGCTGATTGAGAATGCCACATTGCGGAATATCCGGATTGGGCAGAAATAAGGCAAATTTGGATTCGGTTTTGTAGCCCAGCAAGGCCAATGCGCCGCCCGATTTAACCGTAATCCGGTTGCTGAGCATGGTCTCGGGATCTTGTTTAAATTGCGATTTTTTTATATCGATTGAGACCGTTTGTCCGGGCTTGACCGCGTTAACGAAAGAAAACTGGTAGTTGCTAAAATGCAGGTTGTTATCGCTGATCAACGGATTTTCATTATGTAACCGGCGATGAAGAAAAACTTTATGCTCAACCAACGATTCCAATTGAAAGCCCAATGCAATCGGGCCTTTGAACGGATTATGATTGATGCGCCGCCATCTGTTTCTATCGTGAAACAAGTTGAAATCGTCCGTTGCATTACGCGCAACATCAATATGTATTTGATGAAAAACATCCGAACTATCTGAATTATTCATAGCGCCTCAACGATAAAACCCCTGATTTGGTCAATTTAAGACAGGAAACTCCAGTTTCCATAACGTTTACGGCAGCGGGCTTTAATCAATAAAGCGTCTGGTCAAATCGCCATATTCATCAATGCGACGGTCACGCAAAAACGGCCATATTTGCCTGACCCGTTCTGCCTTGGCACTATCGATCGTGCAGCATAGGAGTTTTGTTTCCGAATCATTGGCGCTGGTGATAATTTCCCCTTGCGGCCCGGCAATAAAGCTATTGCCCCAGAAGTTAATACCGGTAGTCAAGTCCGGCGCTTGCTCAAAGCCGATACGGTTGCAGGAAATAACCGGAATACCGTTGGCGACAGCGTGAGAGCGTTGAATAGTCGTCCAGGCATCCAGTTGGCGTTGCTGTTCTTCGGGGGAATCTTCAGGATCCCAGCCTATCGCAGTCGGGTAAATCAATAGCTCCGCGCCGGCTAAAGCCATCAGTCGAGCGGCTTCCGGGTACCACTGATCCCAGCAAACCAATACCCCTAATTTGCCGATAGACGTTTCGATCGGCTTAAAACCCAAATCGCCGGGGGTGAAATAATATTTCTCATAAAAACCCGGATCGTCGGGGATGTGCATTTTCCGGTACTGACCGGCAATACTGCCATCCTTGTCGAAAACCACGGCGGTATTGTGATAAAGCCCCGGCGCTCTTTTTTCGAAAATGGTCGAGACGATGACAATACCGAGTTCTTTAGCCACATCCGACAGGATTGCAGTGGTGGGGCCCGGAATCGGCTGGGCAAGATCGAAGTTATTGTAATCCTCGCTCTGGCAAAAATACGGCCCCAGATGCAGCTCGGGCAATACCACCAGATCCGCATTTTTAGCGGCGGCTTCATGAATTTTCTCAATAGAAAAATCAAGATTGGTTTGTCTGTCTTCATCGCAGGGCTGTTGCACAGCACTAACGGTTAATGTCGATTTCATGATGATCGTGTAGGGTGGTTTTTGATGGGCGTTATTTTATAACGATTTAAGCGATAGGAAGAACAAAACTGCGTTGTTGTTGTGAAAACGAGTACTACGACGCTTGAACCGATCCAGCCGCTAACTTGCCAAGTTGTTGATCATGAATGCGACTCAACATCGTCAATGCCAATATTGCGCCAAGCAGCGCATAAGCCATGTCCGACTGCGTATCCCAGATGTAGCCTTGAGTGCCTAAAAAAGCTTCGGCGGCTTCCTGGCTTAATAGCGCAACCCACCATTCAATCAGCTCATAAACGGCGCTGATTGCGAGACAGATGCAGATGATGAAAAAATTAAGCCATTTGATGCTTTCCACCACATGATTCCTGATCAGGATTTCTCTGGCGATGATGGCGGGGATAAAGCCTTGGGCAAAATGGCCGACTTTATCGTAATTATTGCGGTCTAAATTAAAGGTGTCCTTTAGCCAGTCGAACAGCGGGACTTCCGCGTAAGTGTAATGTCCGCCGACCATTAAAATAAGGCTGTGGATCAGGATCAAGCTATAAGCCAAACCCGTTAATCGGAATTTCCGGCGCGTCGCTATAAGCACGACAAAGGCAATCATTGCGGGCGCTGTTTCAAGTATCCAGATCAGGTAATCTTTAGGATATGTACCCGACCAAATCAGTGCCGAAAAAAATATTCCCAACCATGTTTTATTCATGGATTAGTTTATTTCGCTAACGCTTGTTGGTAGGCAGCATCGCTAAAGCCACGAATGACGGCGCCATTAATGACTGCCAGCGGGATACCGCTATAACCCGGATCAAGCGTTTTTTTGCGCGTTGCGGCATCAATATCCTGCTCAATATCGTAAGTATTAAAGGCAATATTATTCTTTTGCAGAAAGGTTATGGCTTTTTTGCAATAAGGACACCAGTTGGTGACGTAAAGATCGACTTGCGGCGCTGCTGCTTTGTTTTTGTTATTGGGGAAAGTCGGTTGCAGTGATTTTGCTTCAAGTCCGGTAGGGTTTTCTAAGGATGCAGGATTGTCGGTTTCTGACCCAATATAATGCGTGTTTCCATCGGCATCGAACCATATGGAGGCCTGGGCGGGTAATGCGAACGTCAGTACAAACAAGAGAATAAGCGGTTGATTAATGATCATGGTGTTGGTTCCGGTTAGAAATGCGGGGCGAGGTTGTTTTGACGACTCAATTTAGTCGGGTTCCAGGCAATCAGTATGTCCCTGCTCGGTACAAAGCTGGTAGTTTAATTGACTCGCCCAGTATTGGTACGCTTGCTCAACATCATCCCAGCTGTCGAAAGAACCCATTAAGGTTTTCCCGCCTGCCCGGCAGTCCGCTGAAGCCATCAGTAATTCGCCGGTTTGCGAATCGGTGATTTTTCCCTCGACACTGGCTTGGCCCACATAAGATTCAGTGCCGGTCGCCAACATTTTAAGCAGTGATAAGGCGCGAGCCGAAGGGTAGACGGCAGTATACAAATCCAGCAGCAGTATCGAGGATTCCGCATCGGTGATCGCAAATTGGATGCGTAGCGTGTCGGGGCCGGAATGGGCGACCAGTTTAAAATTCTTCTTTAAGGCTTCCCGCATTCGGTATTCAAACAGTTCTTTAAGCCTGTGGTTCTCGGCGTGGGTCATGTCGTTGAGCTCGGAATCGGGCAGTTTGCTGGTAATGACGGGTTCTAAAATAATTTTTTTATAAGCAGCCCAGTTAGTGCCTTCTTTCCAGAAGCTTAATAAAGCGTCGCCGTCTTCGCCGTCTTTAAGCAGGGAGTAATCATCCAGAAAGTGCGACGTTTCGACATATCTGGCCTGATAAGTTCTCGCGCAACCGACACTGAGCAGGACAAAGACAAGCACAACAATGTGCTTAATGGTCGACATGAAGACGCTGGACTGATTTTCGAGATTCATAAAAAAACTTCAACTACTTCATTATGGTGGATAATCCTTGAAATTGGGAGGAGTCGGTTTTAGATGCTTGGTGGAGATATTGCAAAAATTAAATTAATTCTAGTTTTGACGTTTAATTATTATAAATCATAAAGATATTAATTTAACTTGGAATTTATTTATCTGAAATTTTGCAGGTTTACAAAGATGTAAGTATTGGCCGGTATACACTGGGAATTTCTTGCTGCATAATCATAATTACGGTTATATACCAATTTAAAGTTTCAATGCTCAAAGACTTTTGACCTCTTTATTTACCACAATTCGAAACATGGACAGTACACTCAAATTTTTTAACCCTAAAATCGCCTCATTCGGTCGCCACGAAACATTTGCGCTACGCTACTCTTGGTTAACCAAGGGATTTCAGGAGTTTACTGACGATAAAGGTGTGTTTTCATCCGATGATTCCACCATTAAGTTAGGTGTTGGTAAAAACATGGTCAACGCAATCAAATATTGGTTGCGCGCTACAACAATACTCAAAGATACCGCAGAAGGTTTGATTGCAACGCCAATAGGCAAAGCTATTTTTTCCGATAACGGCTGGGATCCCTATCTTGAAGATGAGGCGACTATTTGGCTGATACACTGGCTTCTGACTACCAATTGTGAATTAGCCAGCGCTTGGTATTGGTTTTTTAATTGTTTTCATAAATCGGAATTTACCGGCGAGGAAGCAGCCGAAGCATTAGCCGATTTTGTTAGGATCAACTTATCGGGTAAGCATTCCGAAAAAACCGTCAAACATGAAATTGCCATGATTTTGAGGATGTATTGCCCACTCAGGATAAATATTAACTCTCAGCTTGAAGACAGTTTGGATGCGCCTTTAACCTCATTAAAATTGGTCATGGCGGCTGAAGGCTCACACCTTTATCGCTCCTATGCAAGTGGGCAGTCTAATCTGCCGATCAGTGTGATTGGCTACGCAGTTAACGAAGTTTTTAACCTGCGACGCGCCGACATACTATCCATAAACGATTTAATGTATGGTCAAAAAAATGGAGTTGCTATCGGCAGCGTATTTAGGCTGACGGAAAGCGCTTTGTTGGCAAAACTGGAAAATCTAGTGAAACAATATCCCGATATTTTTCAGATCAACGAAACAGCCGGCATCAATCAGCTATATCGAGCAGATAAAAGCGTTTCATCGTTAGACTTTCTACACCACTATTATCAAGCTGCGACATGAAAGATAACGACATAAAAAGCATTGTTCAACTGGACAGGCATTATACACGCTCCATTAATCTTGAAAGAGATGCGGATTCCTGTGACATCCTCAGCGCGTATATTCCAACTACGCGTGCGCTACAAACTCTGGACAAAATTGCCGAAACATTCAAGCAAAAATCCATACCAAGGGCATGGTCGCTGGTTGGCCCTTACGGTTCCGGCAAATCATCATTTGCGGCTTTCCTGTCACATTTATTGGAAGATCAGGAGCTTGAGGCAAGTCTGATGGCTGAAGAGATTTTGCAGCGATATAACCCTGATATTGCCGATAAAATAACCGCACATACGACAGGCACCAATGCCTATTGCATCGTACTTTTAACAGGCAGTCCCGAGTCTTTAAGCAAGCGCTTTGTTGAAGCACTGTATCAATCGGCTGTTCGATACTGGGATGAGAAGCGAACACCGGCAATTGTTTATGAGATAGCTCAAGCAAGACAACAACAGCTAACGACGACAACCGAAATCATCGAGTTGCTAAAAAAATTACAGCAGGCTGTTAGTAAAAAATCAGGTAAAGGCATACTCATCGTCATCGATGAATTAGGCAAATTTCTGGAGTACGAAGCCCGTCACCTAGGGACAAACGACATTTTTTTACTGCAAGCAATTGCCGATGTCGCTTATCAAGGCGGCGAAGCCAACATTCTGTTAGTGGTGCTGATGCACCAAGCTTTTGAGCAATATTCAAAAGGTCTAGGCGAAGACCTGAAAAACGAATGGCTAAAAGTACAAGGCCGTTTTGAGAGCATTCCGTTTCTTGAATCCGCCGAACAAACCTTACGCGTCATTGCTGCGGCATTGCGTAACCGGCTGACAACAGAACAGCAGCAAAAAATAAAACGTCAAACCACAGACATTGTTGAAGTTTTAGCCCAGCAAAACGCGCTGTTTCCAGGGCTAAATATCGAGTCTGCCAGTGCGATACTCGCACAGTGTTACCCGTTACACCCTATGGCAGCATTGATATTGCCTACGCTCTGTCAAAAAGTAGCCCAAAACGAAAGAACCTTATTCAGCTACCTCGGCAGCCAGGAATATTTTGGCTTTAGAGACGGCGTTAAACGCTTAAAACACATTGGCGAATGGGTATTGCCATGGGGGATTTTTGAATACTTTATCGAAAACCAACCCTCGGCAACCACAGACCATATTATCCACAGACGCTGGGCGGAGGTAATTACCGCCATAGAGCGCTTAGGCGATGCAGACGAATTAGAATGTCAGCTGTTAAAAACCATTGGTTTGTTCAACATCATAGGAAGCCAAGCCGGTTTCAAAGCGAGTAACGAATTATTGAATTTATGCTTTCCAACGTCCGTCGATGTAGCTCAACTGCTGACCAATCTACAAAAAAAATCCATTATCAACTACCGCAAATTCAGCTCGGAATATCGAATTTGGGAAGGCAGCGACTTCGATCTGGAGCAGGCCGTAGAAGAAACAATGCAGCAACAAGGGCGCTTTAATCTAGCGGAAACATTGACTCGTCGAAACAAATTGCCGCCCGTAGTGGCAAGGAAATACTCCATTCAAAATGGAACGCTACGTCATTTTCAGCCATTTTATGCAGATGCTGCGACTCGAAAAGATTTTTATGAGAACACTTCTCAGCCTAAAATTATTTTTTTCTTATCAGAGGGTCAAGACGACACAGCGGCTTTTAACATCATTGTCAAAGCATATCCTGAGCCATTAAACATTTACGTCTTATGCGAGAGAGCATCTCAACACAAGCATGTGGTCGCAGAAGCTATCGCCTTAGAGAGCATTCAATCCGAGCGTGCAGAGATAAAATCCGATCCGGTCGCACAAAGGGAATTAAAAGATCGCCTACAAACAATCAAACACACCGAAACAGAATTTTTAACTCGATATTTGGAGCAACCCGAATCGAATCAATGGGTTTGGCGAGGCGAACGACTGGAATTACCTACACGGCGCGAATTACAAAATCAACTATCCAAAGTGTTGGATGCGGTCTATGATCAAGCGCCGTTAGTTAAAAACGAGCTGATAAATCGCAATAAAGTATCAGGGCAAGCCAATGGCGCTAAAAACAAACTGATTGCAGCATTATTAACAAAGGCGCATTTAGAAGACCTCGGCTTTGATAGCGTCTTATATCCCCCCGAGAAAACCATTTATCGCGCAGTGTTTAAAGAGACAGAAATACATACCCAAAGGAACGGCGTATGGCAACTGGTTAATCCCTCTGCTGAAAACAAATACCGATTTGCAAAGGTATGGCAGGGAATCAATGATTTCTTAGTTGGCAGCGCTTCGCCCCGAAAACTGACGGATATTTATACACTGATAGAAAAGCCGCCTTATGGCGTACAAAAAGGCGTGTCCTCCTTACTTTTTTCGGCTTACTATCTGGCTAATCAAAGAACATTGGCGCTCTACGAAAGCGGGGTTTTTTGCCCGCTGGCTACCCAGGAAGTTTTCGAGATTTTAGCTAAACGTCCTGAACTGTTCTCTGTCGAGTCTTTCGATCTCACAGGGATAAGAGGCGACTTGTTTAATAGCTATCTGGAAAAACTGATTGGCAAAACACCAGAAGATGGCACACTACTCGATATTGTCAAACAATTGGCGAAGTTTATTGCCCAGTTGCCTCAATACACACTTTCAACGAAGACACTTGATCCTCAAACGATTGCAGTTCGTGATGCCTTTCAGAACACGCAAAGTCCAATGAAGCTATTGTTTGAAACATTGCCAGAGGCTTGTGGTTATCCATCGTATGTTGGAACAAACTTGAATAACAACAATCCAAACGATTTTTTAAATGAACTGGTTAGACACTTAAATATCTTAAACAAAGCGTATGAAAACCTGCTTAAAAGTTTTAAAGACCAGCTAGCCAGTGCGCTTAAAGAACCTGCTGATTTAAACCTGACCGAGCTTAGAGCCGCACTCATTAAGAAATACAAAGGACTAGAAAAATATACCGCTGATTCGCAATGGCTTAAACCCTTTATTATAAGACTGCATAACAACAAAGAAACCGACAAGGCTTGGTTGGAATCCGTGGCCGCTTTGCTCGGTAAAGCACCACCTGATAAATGGCGACAAAGTAATAGAACGGACGCAGAATACCGCCTTATTGAGTTTAGTGATCGCCTGGATCAACTGGCTCTGGTTCATTCGCATCAGCTGAAGGCGGATGCCAACACCCAGGTCACAGTATTTCGTGTTGTCAATGAGCAAGGGGCAAAGGATCAAATAGCGTATTTGAATGTACAACTAAGAAATCAGGCGCGAGCTGCTGTTGATGGTATTCAGCAAGATTTTAAAAATGCCGATAAACAATTGCAGTTAGCCATTATTGCCGAACTCATTAATGGAGTGAGCTAACCCATGCGATTAACAGCTTTTCAAATACAAACCATTTGTGAAAGCTCCCAAAAAAACTTTGGTAAAGACACTAATGTCTGGTGTGTGGCTCAAGGGTTGACGACGAGACTAAGGGCGGCGACATTGATCTGTATATCGAACTTAAGACGCAAGAAGCATAACTATGCGATATGCTAAACGATTAAACCCTTGAGCTTTACATAAGGAAAAACAATGCACATACAACTTCAGCCCGAATTTGATGACATATTACAACCGCTTGGCAGTCATGCTGCGGAATTTTTTTTAGCAGCAAGTCTGTATCACGCTAGAAAAATAAGCTTTGCTGCCGCCGCACACATGGCAGGTTTGGATTTTGAAAGCTTTAAAACGCGCTTAACAGAACATTTTAATCAAGGTTATATCATGGCCGATGAATGTGTTGTAGAAGATATGCACACTGTAGAAAAATTATAAAAACCCGTGAAAATCGTACTTAATACCAGCCCAATTATTTTTTTAAGCAAAGTAGACAGCCTTAATCTGTTGGCCGACTGTATCCATGACATTTATGCGCCTGCGGCGGTCATCAATGAATTACATGAATATACGCTGCCCGCGTTTATAAAGGTTCGTACACTTTCAGCTACAGGAGCGGCTTATGTGCAGGGTGCTTTAGGGCGACTCCATCAAGGCGAACTCGAAGCGATCATTTTAGCGCAAGAAATAGCCGCCGATTATGTCGTTCTGGATGACTTATTAGCTCGGCGCAAAGCGCGACGTCTAGCACTTGATGTGATAGGTACGGTAGGTTTATTACTTTTTCTGGAAAAGCGAAAAGTACTAAGTACTGAACAAACCTGGCAAAAGATCCGGCAACTGACTGAACAACACAGCATGTATTTAGCGCCACAGCTTCTACAGCAAATAAAAATCAAATTGTTGGGTATTCATTAAATCATGATGATAACGCAGAGATCGTACTTCAGTGGTATTGTCTGGCATTAAAACCTTTATAAGCCTTATTTTCAAAGAGAATAAGGCCTTCTATTTTTGAAACACAACGCATATACCCAGACAGGGCACTAGAAACGGCCATGAGCAATAACAAACCCATTAGACATTTATTAGGTATCTCTGGCGGTAAAGACAGCGCGGCTTTAGCGATTTATATGCGGGATAAAGTACCGGAGATGGAATACTTTTTTGCAGATACCGGCGCTGAGTTACCTGAGACATTAGAGTTTGTCGATTTGATGGAGGACTATTTAGGTAAAAAAATTATTCGTTTAAATGCAGGCAAAGGCTTTGACCATTACCTGAAATTGAATGGTAATTTTTTACCTACTGCACGCTCTAGGTGGTGCACTATTAATTTAAAACTCAAACCGTTTGAGCAATTCGTCGGTGATGATAATGTTTTAAGCTATGTGGCGATACGTGCCGATGAACCTCAGCGGACTGGTTATATTTCAACGAAACCTAATATAAAAGCTTGTTATCCTTTTAAAGAAGACGGCTTAGATATTAGTGATGTAAAAAATATTTTGGATGAGTCTGGACTTGGAATGCCAAAATACTATGAATGGCGTAGTCGTTCAGGTTGTTATTTTTGTTTTTATCAACGCAAAATAGAATGGATAGGTTTATCTGAACGCCATCCAGATTATTTTGAAAAAGCCAAAGCCTTTGAGCTTTACCATAAAAATTTAGGGCGTAATCATACTTGGACACAAGATGAATCATTAGATGAAATGGTCGCTCGTAAAGATGAAATAAAAGCACAGTTTGCTTTAAGTCAAGATAAACCTAAAAAACTTAATAACTTGATGGATGCCTTATCAGGTGATGATTCTGATGATAACGATGATGATGGCTGTCTAGTTTGTTTTAAATAATTCACAAGGAAATTTAGCAATGGCACTAATTAGCAATGAAGGCGAACCTGTTTCACGGTGGTGGATTAGTAAAGCAATAGACATCATCAAAGTGGATAGAGAGATTTTTGCTGGTAGCAATATGCGCCGCGCTAGACTTGAATTGATAGCGGGAAAAAATAGATTGGCTACAATTAAAGGATGGATGATTGCCGCACAAATTATTAAAAATGGTAGGTCGAGCAGAGAGCAGGAATTAACTGATTTTGGTTTAGCCATTCATCTTTACGACCACGTTTTAGAAAAATCTTCGACGTGGTGGGCGTTTCATTTAGCGACTTGTTTTTCAACCGTAAGCGAGCCGTATGCGAGTTTTTTTCTGAATTTAGATAACCTATCTAAGGATTGGGTAAATTGGGCGCAGTTAATTGAAAAAATACAAAACACGTTAAAACAAGACGGCGGCGAACCCTATAAAGATTCAACAATGGAATCATTGTTGAGCAGTGTTCGTAGAATGTTTGCAGAAGACCGCCCCCTCGCTGAAATTGGCTTAATCGAAACGCGCAAAAATCGAGAACAGGGGATTTTAATTCGTCTTGGTACTCCAAAACTCACTGATGAAATCATTATTCATGCACTGGCGATGATGCGTTTTCATCGTTATAAAAGCACACCGACCGTTGATTTTTCAGAATTGACTAAAAACGGATTAGGGCATTTTTTATGCTGTTCGCCAACCGAATTACGTGAACATCTGCGCCGTATGAAACAATCGAACAAATGGCACGAGTATTTTAATTTTAACGAACAGGTGAATTTAGATTCAGTGTCGTTTGCCGAATTATGCACGCCGAATAAGACGCTGTTGTTATTGCTGCAAGAAGGGCAGAACACATGGCTTTAGGGATAAGAAAATGCAGATAAAACTAACAGCCTATCTGCTAAGAAATGCAATGGGCACACAAAGACGGCTTGAATCTGTTAAACAGTTACGTGGTTAATGTTATGAGCCCAATATTTTTGGAAACGCCATTACGCAAAATTTTTGCCCAATATCACGCGCCAAGCGTGCGTTATCGCCATTTGGCTTTTTCGAGTAAAGACGTTCTTGTGTTGGATGAATTAGCAACGGTGATTACAAAAATTCTGCCCGGCTACACCGTTTGGGATGGCAATCAATCCACTGCACAATCGCCTATTTCACAGTGTTCACGCTCTGATTTCATTCAACAAACCTTTGACAGCCAGCAAACTGGCTTGATTATTGTGCGCCCTGACGAATGGTTGCGTCATTGGCCTTTGCCCGATAAACAGGCATTTTGGTCAGCATTAAGCACGCGGCACGGCGGTCATCATGTTGTCGTAGTATTTTCTGGTGGTAACGACTTCGCCCAACAAAACAATCACTATTTTGTACCACACGAATTGCAAGGCACAGCAATTACGCTGTGGGTTTCCAGTAAAACCCAATTCCCCCGCTTGGACAAATGATGACTTTTATAGCCGATATTATTGAAATCAATGAACAGAAAACCCCCGCAGCCATTGAGCTTAATCGTGATTTAGCCAACCAAAATTTAATCTATAGTTTTGCGCCTACGAAATCGGCAATTAAAGTTTTTGACCACCTTAGTAAGGCGGTTTTGCCCCAAGCCACACAAGAACAACGCGCCATTAACTTACACGGCCCTTACGGTTCGGGGAAAAGTCATTTAGCCGTCGTTTTAGCGCAATTATTACGCGACGGCTCAGGCGCAGAAGGCTTTGCTGGCTTATTTGAACGGATTAAAAATTTTGCTACGCCCAATCTCGCCGAAGATTTAAGAAATACCTTTTTAGCCAAAGACGATAAAGACGCAAGACCTTATTTGCTGGTTTCGCTGTATGGTTCTGAATGTACGTCCATCCCCGACAAGCTAATGGAAGGTTTATGTGATGCGCTTAAACGCCACCCTGATTTAAATCTTGAAAGTATTTTGCCCAAAACAGAATACGACGTGTGCGTGACCTGCTTTAAAGACATTATTGCGAATTCGCCCGATTTAGCGACCGCCGATTTACCAGCGCATCTTACGCATGAGTATCTAACAACGCGCGAAATGTTGTTGGGCTTGGAGCATCACGAATCATCAGCGTTAAAGCTATTTAAAGATTGGTATCGTCACATTGTTTATGGTCGCTCATTTAATCCCGCCAATGAAGGTGGCAAAAATTTTATTGAAGCCTATGTTGAAGCCGGTAAAAATCTATCCGAACAACACCATTTTGGCGGCATTGTGGTGATTTGGGACGAATTCGGTTTTGCCTTAGAAGATTTAATCAGCAACCCACAACGATACGCCCAACAAGAAATTAAACTGTTAGAAAGTTTTGTTCAAACGGCCTGTTCGCCTGCGTTAGGTCATACCGTTTTCATTGGCTTAACCCATGTTTCATTTCCTGAATATGCCGATCGCACAGGTGCAACAGAATCAGAAAAAGGAAGTCTTCAGCAAATAACAGGACGCTTTAAAACTTTCCCAATTAAACTCAGTGTTGCCGAAAGCGAGGGCTATCATTTACTCGGAATGCAACGATCCTGGACAGAAAAAGGCAAACAGCTTTTAGCGGTCGCAGCAGAGGCTAAACAGCCGTTGCTAGAAAATTGCCGGCAGTTAGCGTTGTTTAATCAATTAGGGGCACACCTTGACGACGTTTTGCTGGATGTTTATCCGTTGCATCCGATTTTGGCGGCAGGATTATTCGCTTTATCAGGACAAGCCGCGCAATCCAATCGAACTGCGCTCACATTTTTTAGAGATAATGCCCCCGATTTTCTGCGCCAAGAATTAAGCTCAGAAGGTTTATTTAAAGATGAGTTAATTCGGTTGCCAGCATTAGTCGATTATTACGAATTGAGTTTAAAAGAAAAAAAGCCGACCGATTGGGATCGTTATCAACGTGCAGCCGGTAGAATTCCAACCCATTTAGCTTTAGACGAAGCAGATTCTAAAAAAGCGATTTTAAAATTGTGTTTATTAGCGCAATTACTCGGCGAACAATTTCAAACCACAGAACATTTTCTCGCCATTGCGTTATACGATGCACCTTATAGCGAACGTCTAAAAACAGATTTAAGTTGGTTAAAAACGGCGGATTTACTTTGGAAAAATGATGTCACTGAGCAATGGACGTTAAGCGGTGATGCGGGTGTGGATATTGAAGCGTTAATCACAAAAGAATTTTCGCATTTTGCAGGACGCATACCGCAAACACTACTTATCGATTATCCCGATATGTTGGAAGATTTATTGCCGCAAATCGGTGAGCATGATTTAGAGCCATCAGTGTGCGGCATTGTGCGGTCGTATCGCGTGGATTTATGCACACCGCCAATGACTAATCAATTGAAAATCGACAATCCACTATTGAGCGCACAAGTCTTTTTAGTGTTTGCCAAAGATGTTGAAGACATCGATATTGTTAAAGCACGAATTCGAGAAACACCTGCAGCAAATGTGTATTTTTGGTTACCATTAGCAGGCATTCGCGCTGAATCCGTCTCCATTGATGGTAAGGAAGTCAAATTAAGCGGTTTAATGTGTCGTTATTTGGCATTAGAGCAATTGCTAAAACAAAAAACCACGACGGAAGAATTACGCCGACAATTAACGGCAAAATGGGAAAAAAATCGTCAGCAATTGTTAGCTGTTCTGCAAATCTTATTCGGACGCGATGGATTGCAATCGGGAAAAAGTCAGATTTTTAGAGCTGGCAGCGCAGATGCGATTGATTGTAAAAGTTGGCACGATTTTCGGCATTATTTAGGCGAAGTCGTGCAGCAAACCTATCCTGCTGAGGTGCCGATTCGCGCTATGAATATGAATCGACTCACGGATGAAAAAGGCAGGAGAAACAAAAGTGATATTGTCGATCGTGTTTTAAAGTTTGATGATAATCCAGATTATCGAACTGATTTGCTTGGCGAAGATAATGAAAGTAGCGAACTTTCGGCGTTAATCGATGGTGTTTTAGGTGCAAATGGGTTATTTATTCATCGTCCAACTGGTTGGGACATTAAGAAAGTAGACGAAACCGAAGACAAGATTCATGCTGTGTTAAAATTGATTCACAGAAAATTACTTCATAAACGTGAACAGCCGTACCTCATCAAAAAATTGCGTGACGACTTAGTCGCGCCGCCTTATGGTATTCCCGCGTGTAATTTAGCGATATTTGCGGCGGTTGCCGTGCGTCATGAAGTTAAACGATTACGTTGGGGCAGCACCAGAGAAACAGATTTTGCGAAAAATCTGACTGAAGCCTTTGAGAAAGACAGTAAATTAACCGTTAAGTTACTTGATTTTAGTGATAAACAATTAGCGATCTTGGCAATAGTTGGACAGTATTTTTCTTTAACACCAAACTCAGAACAATCGCGTGAAGAATATGTAACACAATGCAGTTATCACTTGCGAGATTTTGTTAAAGGGCAATCTGAAGCGGTGAAACATTCGCGGCAATTACAGGAAAAAACACAGCAATTAGTGAAATTTTTTGAGTTAGTGGGTAAATCGTCACAAGATACGGCAGAGTTTCTAATTGAGTTTTTAGGCTTTGAACATAAGGCTCTTGAAACATTAACAAACGATGCCGTACCATTACTTAAAAACATTTTTGATGATTTTGCTAAAGTCGAAGATGCGAAACGTTTTGAAATTGAACACAGTTGGCAGGATTTTCTTGTTAAAATTGAATCGAACAAAGCCGATTTGATTCTGCGTTTAACGCACGAACGCGCTGCGCCCATTGCTGGCGATGTGGGCGAATTATTGAATGGCGAGCAAACCGTTGACGCAAACATACTCACCACCGCGTTACTCAATAAATCGTTTGATCAATGTAACGAAAGTGATATTGGAATATGCAAAGGGCAATTAGGCATGTTGGTTGATTATTACCCACCACGCGCTCCGACACCTCCAATATTACCACCTCCGAAAATTATTTCACCAATAGACCCGCAGCCACCGTCCAACGCATCGAATATAACCGATCAGTTAATTGAGACGTTGCGCCGCCAAATTGATTCAACACAATTGCCGCGCAAAACCGTGCAGGAAATGCTGCAACGCTTATTAAATGATTACGCATGACAATACAACTGATTGTAGATTGTTCCGGTATTGATAGCGATGATGCAAGGGTTGTAGGGAAAACGGATGCTGAAATTGATGCGCTAAGAAAAACTATTGATGAACATTTAGCACGAAAAGAAACTACGTTATTACGCGTACGCATAACAAATTTGGCGTTATTCAAGCATTTTAGTCACCTTGAAGGCATGAACGACGTTTTGCCTACAAAGCATTTAATTCCGCGTGTCTTATTAGCAGAGCGTTTGAAAATTCAGCTTCCTGATTGGTTAACGGATAATTTAATTGTGGCGTTAGGTTTATTAAAAAATCCCACGATTGCATCGGAATCAAAGGCGCAAGCCATTGACGTTCAATTGTTAATCGCCTGCCATTCAGATTTATTGATGGGTACCGATTTTTACGATTTTGTGGCAGCATTGCGTCAACAACCACCTGCCTTTTTAGATTTACTTGCCATTGAAGCGATAAAAACAAGGTTAATTTTACATTTAAGCGTTGATTTAGCGATTAACCCAGACATTGCAAAGTTGTTCATTGACGAATTATCAAAAAATAAGGCTATCGAGTCCTTTTTACAAAATTTCGCTTATCAACAGCACACGCAATTTTTGCGGCAAAAATTAGCCGATTATTCCCTAATATTTGCATTGCCTGCACAAGTATTACCCTCAAATTTACTCGCCACGTTACCGTTATTACCATTGCCAGAACATCAGGCGCGACAACTTCCCGAGCATTTTTTAGCGGTAATTACGGCAGTTACGAGGAAAATTTTGGTCAAAGAGCTTGCACCCGAAGTACTAGCTGATTTTGTGACGGTTGATTGGGCAAGCCTTTGGGCAGAATTAGATCGGTTATGTGAAGATTCGCCAAAATTGATTAGCGAATCTTTGGCAAATCAATGCCAACGTTTTGAGAGTTTAGAAGCGCACGCCTTAAGCAAAAAATTAACCGATTATTTAGCGTCCTCACATTATCGGTCGCTTTCAGCTGAAGCCAGTGTTGATGCCGTATTGGATTGGAGTGTCGGCTATTTTGATTATTTGCGTTCTGTGTTACTCAGCAAACGAATTCCCGACGAAAACATTAACGGCAGTTTTACTGATTGGTTGCTTTCACAATCGAGCCGCATTTCTCGTTCAGAAGCGGATTGGCGTTATTGTGCGAAACAAATTAACAAATTTTTAAACAGCAATTATTTAGTGGTCGTTGTTGTTATCGATGCCCTGTCGGCATTAAATCAAGACATTTTGTTAGCGGAATTAGCAACGCTTGATCATTTAACCGTGAGAAATGAAACTTTATTTGCGCCGTTACCGACATTAACAGACGTTGGCAAACGGGCAGTTTTAACAGGCACACAAACTTATTTGTTGCCCAACAATTTAGAAAAAGCCTTGCAACAAACCTATCAATCTCATTTATCTGAATCGAATGCGCTAAAAATCATTAAAAGCTGGGAAGAAACCAGCGAACATATTACCGAACAAAATAATTTAGTAGTGTTTTTTGAAAATAGGATAGATGAACGCTTACACGAGGCTACCAGTTTCACCAAGCACCGTGACGATATACTACCCATTATGCGACAATTAAAACGCTACATTCAAAGCTGGCTAAAAGATGCCGCGCATCGAGACGTGGTGTTTTTTATTACCGCCGATCATGGTATGACCGTGACAAATGAACGCTATAAAGGTGAATCGCTAGGTGAGGAAAACGATCGCATTTTTAAATTGAAAGATAATAAACCATTACCTGATGGTTTTGTTTTAATCAATCAAGACAGCAAAGACAATTATGCTGTGCCTAAAACACGTTTAGGCTTATCTAACGCTGCTTTAGCGCATGGAGGGTTAACACCTGAAGAAGTGTTGATTCCGTTTATTACCTTAACACGTCCTTCTACACAACCGAATCGATTACCTGTTGAAGTTGAAATTCAAGGCGAGTGCCTGCGTTTAACCGATAAATTCTGGCAGCTTGAATTGCGGTTAAGCTCGTCCGTACAGATCGAAACGGTGCGATTGAGCATCGAACCGCCTTTTAGATTGGAATCTCGTGAACCGATTGATATTATTCGCGCTAACAAGTCGCACACCATCACTCTTAAATTCCGCGCAGATTGTGAACAAGAAGGTTTAACGGCGTTGGATTTAGGGCTGCAATACGAAAAAGCGGGCGCACACGAGAAAAATAGCAAACGTTTAGAGGTATGTTTCCCCGCGTCTTTATTGGAACGTGACACGCAAACGCAAAATTTTGAGGATATGTTTTGAACAAAGAGCAATTAGATGAAAAAATCTGTGCCGCCTTTAGTGAGTTGGTGATCGACAAAGCCTTAGTACGTGCCTTAAAAATTCGTGAAAAGCGGACTATTCCGAGTTTTGTTGAAGAGTGGTTGATTTCACGTTTTCAAAAACCAAACCTGAGTCAACCTGAAGTTTATAAGGAGATTACTGGGTTTATGAGTCAGCATTTGCCTTCTAAAACTGAAAAGGAAACCATTAAATATCGCTTGCAGTCTGGCGAATCGGTTGTGTTGTTAGATCGCTTTGATGTGCGTATTGATATTGCTAAGAACAGAAAGCTATTAATCATCCCCTGTTTAGATGAGCGAAACGCTTACGTTGCAAATGAAGTTCTTGAAAAAAATCAGTCCCTTTTAGAAGGTGGGCAATGGGGCGCAGGACGATTAATAGTGCGTTCTGAAGGTAACATCAATATTATTGACCTGGTTGAATTTAATCCCATGCAGTC
>JAURVK010000163.1 GCA_030655535.1 Methylobacter sp.
TTTATTCGCGCTTTTCGACCTACCGCGCGAATAAATTCGCGCCCACAAGCTACCGTCTTACATCATATATTCTAGCCGACAAAAACATTCCCTCCACTGTTCCGCGCACTGGCAACAACAAAACTCAACTTATCGAAATGCGCAAACTCCAGTCTGGCCCGATCGGTAATTGATTCGGCCAACTCCACTCCATCAATAGCGCAAAATCCTGTCGGCCCCCACGAGGTCTGACCGATAGCCACCGCACCTTGCCGTTCCAGCCATTGCATGGCGGCCGCAACGTCGGGACTGTTAAAAACGCCGCCCTGAGCCGAGGAAAAATGCTCGCCAACGGAGCGCTGCAATTGGCTGATCACATCTCCGAAACTAATGATGTCGTTTTCGGCCACCGCAGGCAGACCCTGCATCAGCAATAAATAACATAAGCGTGCGGCTTCCGACTGAGGGAAAGGCGGCAATTCTTTAAAAGCCTGTATTTCCTGTTGACCGTGCAAACCCTGACCTCGCTGATCGAACACCAGAATAAACCGCCAGTCGTCCGGTACATCCATGTGCGCCAGTACCGGCGGGGTGATGGTTTTTTCGCCGCGACCGCCATCGACAACCAGGCCGCCTTGTTCAAAAACGCCGATGCCGATGCCGGAACGCAAACCCCGGTCGGTCACGGCGGCGATGTCACGCACGCTAAGCCCCAAGCCGTAAAATTCATTTAACGCCGCGCCGATTGCCAGAGACATTTGCGTGCCTGAACCCAAGCCCACATGCTCCGGGATCGCGGATTCAATGGTGATTTTAAGCTTGTCGGATACGTGCAGCGCTTCGCACAATAGGGACACGCATTTTTCTGCCCGTTGCGAGGCAGGGCCGGTAATGATGAGTTGCTCGGCAGCGGATACCGACAGACGGGTGCTGATTTCATTAAGCGCAACACCGATACTGCCGAAATGTCGACCCAATGATCCGCTTAAATCGATAAAGCCCATGTGCAATCTGGCAGGGGCAATGACTGAGACTTTAGAATGTTGAACTATCAAGGTTTATGCTGTGTTTGTGCTGCAAAAAATTGCTGGAAGTATACATGATCGGCCTATCGGCTGCGAACTAAGCGCCGATCGCGTTCGCCAATTGAACCAAATCGTCCATCATCAGATCGCATAGCTCAACCGTCAACGGATCGATCTGCGCCATCGACGGTATAAACGCCGAAACAGCCCCCGCTCTGGATGCCGCCACGATACCGGCATGAGAATCTTCAATCACCAGACACCGGCTGATGTCCACTTGCAATACTTCTGCGGCTTTTAAAAAAATATCCGGCTCCGGCTTACCGTGCCGAACGTGATCGCGGCTGATAACGATTGAAAAAACCTCTTTTATCCCGGCCAGCTCAAGGCATTCCAGCGCATTAACCGCCCGACTGTTAGTCGCCAGACAATAGGGGGTTTTGTGCCGGATTAGCACTTCCAGCAATCCGCTAAAGCCGTATTTGATATTTATGCCGTGGACATTAACATGATCACGCCAGCAATCGCCGCTGAGCCGGTTAAAGCTTTGCAGATCAAATTCGGCCCCGCAATAGTCAATCAGTTTCAGCTCTATATCCTGATAATGCAGCCCTGACAGCGACCGACAAAAATCCTCGGAAAAATCATGACCCATTGCACTTGCAGCCTGTTGCCAGGCGATCATGTAAGTACTCTCGGTATCCAGAACCAAACCGTCCATATCGAAAATAACCGCAGCAAAATCGGCTAACTTAAACACTGAATAACCTTGATATATTCCCCGTGCGCTTCACGACTGGAGCCGACCACGATACGTTTAACGCCCTGTTCCGATTGCTCCAGAACGCCCGACACTTCCACCATTTCGCCGCTGACGGCCTGCCCCGTATAGGTTGCCGTAAAGCTGACGATAGCGCTGATATGCTGATGATCTATTTTAAATTCAGCCGGATAATCGAATGCGTAAATATCGTCGATCACCCTGCATTGCAAGCTAACCGCACCGCATTTTTGATAACTGATAGCCTCAGAACTTGCACTATCATCGATAAAATTCAAATCGAATTTTCGCCCGTTGATCACGGCTTTGTTGCCTTTACGCCGTTCATGCCAGACATAGTCATCGAAACTCAACTCGCATGACCGGCGCTCGTAAGATTCGCGCCAATCCTGCTCATTCAGTTCCTGCAACTTTGCTAATCCAATAAGCTTGCGGGTAATGGCCCGGAATTGGTGAAAAACCTCCCGACCATAGCAAACCAGATCCATATCCGAAGCTTGGTTTTGCACGCCGACCAATATTGATCCCGTAATCCCGGTTTTCGCCAAATCCAGACCGTGCTGCCCAAACAACTCGCACAGCCTGAACAGATCCCGCTCTACAGCATCATGCCGATTTGACTGGATAATCTGCTGCAATCTATGCTTGGGCTGATGATGCTTGACGATCCGCTCGGTCGCGACCGCATGCAAATGCGCATCCAAGACCGGTGAATAATGCAGATAATCGGGATGGTTTTGTTCGAGGAAGTCATTAGCCTCTACAGTCCGGTATTTTTTCCAGCCGTAAGGTTCCCGCACATAACGTAAAAAACACAGCGCCTTGCCATCTTCCAGACCCGACTCTACCACTGCGAAAATAAGCCCTTCAGCGGTTTCAATAAAATCTTTGGCAAAAAACATAATTTGGAAATAAGCGGGAGGAAAGCGTAAATATAAATTTTAACCGATGTTGCATCATCTAAGGAATTTTTACCACGGCGGTCGACTGACTGCATTCCGCTAAGTAAGTGTAGCCTGTAGGGCGCAATAGCAGCTTTATCGCGTATTGCGCCGAATGATAATCTTGCCATGCGGCGCAATACGCTACGCTATTGCGCCCTACAAATTGCGCCTCACCACGTTGTTGCCCCGTCCAAAAGGTTTTGCGTTGGTTAAGCCTTAAAAATTGACCGTAACAGTCGCTCGCACCATTCTCGGTTCGACAGGGTGTTTCATAATATCCGTCTGCGGTGTAGCTCCGGCGGGATAGGCATATTGATAAGCGTAGGCAATATCGTTGGCGGTCGAGTCGAAAATATTGAAAATATCGAACTCCAGCTTATATTTTTTCTGTTTGTAACCCGCACCCAAATTGACGATGCTGGTAGAGCCTGCCCAATACGTACCCGACGAATCCAGCGGCATGTCGCCGAAATGACGCAAACGTACCGTGCCGAACAGACCGTTAGGGGCAACCGCTGTAGCGCCGGTTGTGATGACCCTGCCCACCGAGTTGGGCACATAGTTGTTGGTTTCTCCCTCGGGAATTGTCGCATAACGCGCCGAAGTCAACGCAAAGTCGGCATCCAGCGTCAACCAATCGGTTGGCTTGTAGTAATTGGTCCATTCAACGCCGTAGCGATGGGACTTTCCGTGCACCTCGGTTGTGCCTGCATCGCCAGAAAACACCAGTTCCTGATTGCTCTCCAGCCACCATATTGCCAGGGTGCTATTCAGACCTTTGATAAAGTTGCTGCGAATGCCGGTTTCAGCGCCGCGCGACTGGGCCATAGGCGAGATCTTGGCGGTACTGCTGTCTAGTGCGGCACCTGTAGCCGGATCAAATTGCAGCGTAGTGCCGCGCGCATCGTTGGAGTGGTAGCCGAAACCGCCATTGACAAAGTATTCGGTATTGAACCAGGGGCCGATAATCAGGCTCAGCTTCGGACTGACTAGCGCTTGCCCTGCATTGCCTGAATTTGCCGCATTCACCTGAGGATCATGCATGGCCGTGTCGAGCACCGTGACATCGTTATGGATAAAATCCCCCCTTAAACCGGCGATGGTGCGCACTTTTTCATGCCAATAGGTCTGATTCTTCAGATAAACGCCGGCAGCGGTCTCGCTGACATTGCTGTGACTGACAGCATCCACCAGCTGTCTGGCCTGAGTGCGATCCAGGCCCAAGCCCCTGATGTCATCGTGACGAAGCTGAAAACCCACGGTATTGTCCATGTCAAAACCGAACAGCTTGTTGTAGCGGGTATGTTCGATATTGCCTCCGGTTTGCACCCGATGTTCAAACTGGCGTATCTGGTCGCCGTTAACCGGATTGTCCGCATAACCGGTAGAATTGGAATATAGGTTTACGTCGTAATAAAGCGCATAGATATTAGCGTCGTTTTTCCAGTTATCGCCTTTGTTCCAAAGATTAGTTGAAAAACTGTAGCGGTTGGTATTTCCGCCATCCGTAGGATCCATGGTGCCGTAAAGGCCGAGCGTGCCGTTATCGACCAATGCTTGAGGAATCTGGTTGGTTGCCGTCCAGTCGTTGGTATAGGCCTTTCCGTTAACCGACAAACCCCAGTCGTCTTTATCGAGAGTGTAACGCAACATGCCGTTGAATTTTTTCGAATCCTCCGGCTGTTGCCAGACGCCGTCATAGAAATTAAATTCGCCGGCGTAAAGCAAATCGCCGCTGCCGACTTTGTTGGAATTGGCTAGCAAGGTACGGTAATAACCGAACTCGCCGCCGGTAAACTTCAAAATGCCTTCAGGCAATTTGTCCATCGAGAACATTTTCGAATAACCGGCCGATGAAAAGTCGCCGACTTCCGCATAATACGGTCCCTTGCCGTATTCAATCTTCTTCACCAGTTCGGGAATGACGCTATTGATGTCCATATAGCCCTGCCCGTGGGCGTGTGTGGGCATGTTCATCGGAATGCCGTCGACGTAAGTCGTAAAGTCGGTGCCGTGGTCGAGATTAAAACCGCGCAGGAAATACTGATTAGCCTTGCCGGATCCGCTGTGCTGGGTAGCTACAGCGCCGGGAATGACTTCCAGCAGCTCGCCGTTACGGGAAAGCGGACGATATTCGAATTGTGCCTGACTGACTTCGCCCTGAGATGCCGATCCGGTTGTACCGATAAGATCTTTTTCTCGCCCTGCTTCGACGACCATTTCATCAAGTTCCAAAGGTTGCGAGTCGGCATTAACCCATGCACAGTTCAGAGCCAGCAGAACGCCGATGCCAAGACAGATTGTAGCGTTTTGTTTTTGTTTGATACCCATGGCAGCCCCTGCTCTAACTGCCAAGCTGGAGATGATAACCATCATATCGGAAAGATTCTTCGGATTTTCTTGCGGATGTAACAAGGTATTAAAATCCGTAACTAATAATGGATCGAAGATAATTTTTTGCATGTGTCCTCGTCGTTGCGCCGCCCGCGCATAATGGTTGTGAGTACACAACAGAGGACAATAGAAAACGAGAGATGACGCAAACGCGAAGCTGCACTGTCATTTTCGCAGACAGCCCTCCGCTGTACCGAATTAAACTCTCGGGCCGGTCTCCGGGCTTATAAGTGGCGTCAGCCTGAATCATCACCTTCCCATGCGTGAACACAGTGGCATCTCGATGAAACTTTTACTTATATACCGTTGCGGGGGCAGCGTCGGATTCGGTCAAAACCTTACCGACTTCCCGTTTAACCATTGGGTCTGAAGAAACCCTCTGGAACCTGAAAGCAGGAATAATTATAAGATTTTATTTTGATAAAGCAAATTTACGGCGGACTACCTCGCCACCCATTCGGCAGATAATTCCCCGTTGCTGTTGAATTAAGCCCTGATCAGCAATGCCTCAACGCTTGCTAGTTTTTTATCGAGTGAATATACTAGCCCGGTAAAATTTGCTTTAGGTATTCATGGACTATCGTCCGCAGAATTGAAACGGGAAGTCGGTGAGTTTGCTTAAGATGCAAACAAAGCCCACGCTGCCCCCGCAACGGTAAACAAGTAAAAGGTTGGTAAACGCCACTGTGTGATGCATGGGAAGGCGCTGACTTCGTAGGGGCGACCGGCCGGTCGCCCCTACAGCTTGTAAGCCCGGAGACCGGCCTGAAGTGATAATCGAATTTGTGCGCGGAGGGCGCTCAGATGGATTGCTCTCCTTCGCGTCCGTCCTGCACTTTTCCCCCGTACAGATTATTTCCGCCGCTAACGCGTTTGAGTTAGCGGCTTTGCTGTCTCTTTACCCAGGAGAAAACCCATGTCATCAACACCTGTTTTGCTTGATAACGCTCAAACTCAAGTCCGTTCAGAAGTCTTAAAAGACAAAATACTGCCTGCAATGCTGGCAAGTATGCTGGGCTTGGCGCTGTTGTACACCGCCGGCTTTTCTGACATCGCACCGCTGCATAACGCGGCACATGATGGACGACATTCCGCCAGCTTTCCGTGTCATTAATGTTTAATCTGACCACATTTAAAGAGCTGATTACTGCGGCTCTCTGGAGCGGCTTGCTGGCGGGTTTATTATTAACCGCCGTTCAACAAATTCAAGTCATCCCGACCTTACTCCAGGCCGAAGTGTACGAAGAAAACGCCGCCGTTTCCACGACGGAAAACAGCCACGAACATCAAGAATGGCAGCCTGAAAACGGCTGGGAGCGGACATTTTTTACTGCGGCAGCCAATATCAGTTTGGGCATCGGCTTTGCTCTGTTGATTGGAGCTGTCATGTGTTTGCGCGGCCGCCCCAACAATTGGCGCATGGGACTGCTATGGGGCCTGGCAGGTTACACAACCTTTTTCGTTGCGCCTTCTTTGGGATTGCCGCCGGAAGTTCCCGGCACAACAGCTGCCGAACTGGCAGATCGGCAAAGTTGGTGGCTGATAACGGTGCTCGATACCGGCTTCGGGCTGTCGTTACTGGCTTTTGCCAAAACCAAAACTTACAAATTTTTCGGTGCGGTGTTGCTCGCAGCACCTCATTTAATCAGCGCGCCGCAGCCGGAAGTTCACAGCAGCGCTGCACCGGACGAATTGGCGCAGTCTTTTATTATTGCCAGCGTTTTTGCCAACGCTGTGTTTTGGCTGGCGCTAGGCGGTTTGATGGGCCAGTTTTACAAAAAAGATTCATGAGAACCCACAACAAACATGTATTCATGTGTACCGGCTCGCGCTGCTCTGATGACAACACTCAAATGTTTCAACAGCTGGGATCAAAAATCGATGCCCTCCCCGTAGGATGTGCTGAGGCACGAAGCGCATCGTTCGCGATATTGATGCGCTTCACTGCGTTCAGCGCATCCTACGATCCCATCTGCAAAAACGGCCCGATCCTGGTCGTTTATCCTGAAGGCGTCTGGTATTCCTGTACCGACGAGGCGGTGCTGGAGCGCATCGTCAGCAAACATCTGGAAAATAACATCGAAGTCGGCGAACATGTTTTTCACCGCTTGGGTACCGGCGATGCCTGATATGAGCGCACCTATTGCGCTGTTGACCCATGCGCCCAACGATCTGATAGTGCTGCAAAGCGCCCTGACGCAAATGCCGGAAGGTTTCCCGCAATGCACCGGCATTAACTTGCAGGCATTGGAAAGCGATACGCAAATGGCCGAGCTGTTGAATCATCAGTTGGGTACGGCGCGGATCATCGTGTTGCGCGTACTGGGTCGTCTCGGCAGCGTGCCCGGCTTTGCCGATCTGCTTCGTCTAGCCAAAAATCGACAGCTGCACTTAATCGCAATCAGCGGCACCGGCGAGCCCGACCCCGAATTGGCGGCAGCATCCACCGTATCATCCGACGTACTGCATCAGGTACAGACCTATTTTCAGGCCGGCGGCAGCGTCAATATGGCGCAACTGCTGCGCTACCTTTCCGATCATTTCTTACTGACCGGCTTTGGTTTCGATCCGGCTGTCGATTTGCCCGAACACGGCATTTATCATCCCGACTTATCTCAAGATGCCGGCATAGAAGACTGGCTTGCCCTGCGAGCGCCGGATAAGGCCAGCATCGGCATCGTGTTCTATCGCGCCCACTGGATGAGCGGCAACACGCGCTTTATCGATGCGCTGGTTGACGCCTTGGAAAAACGCGGCCTGAATGTACTACCCGTGTTCACCTCGTCATTACGCGCGGGTCATAACGATAATGCCATGCCCTCGGCATTGCAATACTTTAGCGGCAATCAAGGCGCGCACATCGATGTACTGATCAACACCACCGCGTTTGCGATGGGCGAAATCACCCCGGGCGGAGCCACACCCGCAGGCTGGTCGGTGTCTGTATTGGAGCGACTCAATGTGCCCGTGTTGCAAGCCATCACCAGCGGCATGATGCAGCATCAGTGGGAACAATCGGCACGCGGCCTCAATCCGCTGGATGCGGCAATGAACGTGGTATTGCCGGAATTCGACGGGCGCATCATCACCGTGCCGCTGTCGTTCAAGGCGAAAGCCTCCGGCCTATCGAGCGAACTGATCGAATACGAACCGTTGCCGGACAGAGTCGCGCGTATTGCCCAAATTGCCTCGCGTTTTGCGCGGCTTAAACATCTGAACAATGCCGATAAACGCATCGCCTTTGTGTTCACCAACTCCAACAGCAAGGCCTCGCAAATCGGCAACGCGGTCGGCCTGGATGCACCGGCGTCGCTGATGAAGATCCTTCAAGCCATGCAGGCTGACGGCTATAACATCGGCAAGCTGCCTGAAAGCGGCACCGCGCTGATACATCAACTGATCGACCGTTGCGCTTACGACAATACTTATCTCACCAGCGAACAGCTAGCCCATGCTGTCGGCCGCGTACCGGCTGCGCAATATGCAGCGTGGCTTGCCGATCTGCCGCTTGAGATGCAGCATAAAATGACAGCGCAATGGGGAACAGCGCCGGGCGAAGCCTATGTGCATGACGATCATATCGCGTTGGCAGGACTGGAACTGGGCAACAGCTTTGTGGCATTGCAACCGCCGCGCGGTTACGGCATGGATCCCGACGCGATTTACCACCAGCCCGACTTGCCGCCCACTCACCATTACTATGCGTTATATCGCTGGTTGCGCGACACATGGAAAGCCGATGCCATCGTGCATGTCGGCAAGCACGGCACGCTCGAATGGTTGCCGGGCAAAGGCGTGGGCTTGTCGGAAAACTGTTTTCCCGACGCGCTGTTGGCCGACATGCCGTTGTTTTACCCGTTCATCATCAACGATCCCGGCGAAGGCGCACAGGCCAAGCGCCGCGCCCATGCCGTCGTTGTCGATCACTTGACGCCGCCGATGACCACCGCCGACACTTACGGCGCGTTGGCTCAACTGACCCAACTGGTCGATGAATATTATCAGGTGGAGGTACTCGATCCTGCCAAACTGCCGCTGTTGCAACAGCAAATCTGGGATCTGGTCAAAGAAACCAATCTGGATGCCGACTTGCAAGCCAGGCTGTTGCATGATCATCATGATCACGATCACCACCATGAACATGATGATCATCACGAGCATGAACACGATCACGACGAAGAACACCATGACCATCATCACGAAGATGGACTGCCCGAACTGCTGACCAAAATGGCCGGCGCCGACGTCGCACATTTGATCGAGGATCTGGACGGCTATCTTTGCGAACTGGGCGCGGCGCAAATCCGCGACGGCTTGCATATACTCGGTTTGGCACCTGAAAACGAGCAACTGACAGACATGCTGGTCTCGCTGACCCGCTTGCCGAATCAGGACATCCCCGGACTGCCTATAGAAATTGCGCGACTATTCGGTTTAAGCATGGACTCGCTGCTCGAACACCAGGGCCGCCGACTGGAGCAAGCCAATACCGGGCTTGAACAATTAGCCGGACGGCCTTTGCCTACTCATGCCGACGTACTGGAAACCATCGAAGCATTATGCAAACAGTTGTTTGCTGAATTGCAGGCGCATGATTTTTCCGAATCGGCCATAGACTCAGCTATCAGCCGTATTTATGGTTCCCACGCTCTGCGTGGTAACCCAGCCGGGGACGCTCTGGGAACGCCGAGCCCCAGCTCGGCTTTCTCCATCGTCAATCGTCTGACTGCTTGTCACGCCAAGCTGGGGCTTGGCGTTCCCGGAACCGCAGAGTGTGGGAACGATGACTTCACAGCCGTAAAACACGTACTGAACTTTGCCTGCCGCGAATTAGCGCCCAACCTTGCCCGCGCCACCGACGAAATCGATAATTTATTGAGCGGCCTGTCCGGCGGCTATGTACCGGCAGGCCCCAGCGGATCGCCGACACGCGGCATGGCGCACATCCTGCCGACCGGGCGTAATTTTTACTCGGTCGATCCGCGCAGCGTGCCCTCCCAATCCGCCTGGCGAGTCGGCCAACAGCTTGCCCATGAAGTGCTGTCGCGCTACGTCCGCGAAACCGGCGATTATCCCGAGAGCGTCGCGATCAGCATCTGGGGCACCAGCGCGATGCGCACCCACGGCGATGATGTCGCGCAGATTTTGGCGCTGCTCGGCGTACGCCCGGTGTGGCAAGCCGAAAACCGCCGCCTGACCGGCGTCGAAGTCATTCCGCTGAACGAATTAAAACGCCCGCGCATCGATGTCACCATCCGTATCAGCGGTTTTTTCCGCGACGCTTTCCCGCAGCTGATCGATTTGATTGATGACGCAGTCAATGCCGTGATTGCACTGGACGAACCGCTGTCGCAAAACTTTGTGCGCAAGCACTATCTTGCCGAACTCGGCGACTGGATAGGCCAAGGCCTATCTGAAGATGAAGCCTCGCAGCGCGCTGCCTTCCGCATCTTCGGCGCCAAACCCGGCAGTTACGGCGCGGGCATATTGCAGCTAGTTCAAGAAAAAAACTGGCAGGCCGATGCCGATTTTGCCGAAGCTTACGTCAACTGGGGCGGCTATGCCTATGGGCGCAGTCAACAGGGCAACGATCAGCGCGATGCCTTTCGGACGCGGCTGTCCGGCGTCCAGGTGGCATTGCACAATCAGGACAACCGCGAACACGATATTTTCGACAGCGACGATTACCTGCAATTTCACGGCGGCATGATCGCCACGATCAGAGCCTTGACCGGACAACAGCCGCGCAAATATTTCGGAGACAGCCACGATCCGTCGCGGGCGCAAGTGCGGGACTTGAAGGAAGAAACTCTGCGGGTATTCCGTTCGCGCGTGGTCAACCCGAAATGGCTGGACAGCATCCGCCGTCACGGCTACAAAGGCGGACTGGAGCTGACCGCGACCGTCGATTATTTATTCGGCTACGACGCCACCGCACAGGTAATGGACGACTGGATGTACGAGCAAGTCGCCGAAACTTATGCGATGGACCCGGAAATGCAACGCTTCCTGGAAGAAGCCAATCCGTGGGCGCAAAACGCGATAGCCGAGCGTCTCTTGGAAGCCGCAAGCCGAGGCATGTGGGCCGAGCCGCAGCAACAAACGCTGGACGCATTGCAGGCTTTATACCTGCATAGCGAAACCTTGCTGGAGGCGCGCGGCGAAACACCGCGCGGCGCATAAAACATATGGAAAAGATTTTTCATCCACGAAAAGCACAAAAATATCCATCTAGCTGTCAAGATTCCATTGACACCAAAATGACGCTGGAGTGCAGGCTTCGCCTGCGCTGGCAAGCAAAGCTTGCACTCCCGTCACTTCCTGCTAGCCAAGTAAGCCTGAATAAGATGCTTGCCGGAAACGCTAATTCTCGCTGCTACTCGAATCAGCTTATTCCGGCCTACTTTGCTAAAAATACGGACCTAGTAAAAATATTAGGGACTACTTTTTTGATTTTTTCGTGTCTTTCGTGCCTTTCGTGGACAAATATCCGTTTTTAAGATGAACCAAGCCACTTTCCCTTTTTCCGCCATCGTCGAACAAAGCCGGCTCAAGACTGCATTGCTGCTGTGCGCGGTCGATCCGTCGCTGGGCGGGGTGCTGATACGCGGCGACAAGGGCACCGCAAAAAGCACGGCGGCGCGGGCGCTGACCGGCATCCTGCCGCTGATCGAACGGGTTGCCGGTTGCGCATTCAACTGCGCTCCTGCCTCGCCCTATAAGCACTGCGAAACCTGCAACCCTGTGGGCGCGAATTTATTCGCGTTTTAACCGCCAACGCGAATAAATTCGCGCCCACAGCCCGTGCCTTTCGTCACCTTGCCGCTGGGAGCTACCGAAGACCGGGTTATCGGCACACTGGATTTGGAGCAGGCGCTTAAAGGCGGTCAGCGTGTTTTCAAGCCCGGCTTACTGGCTGCGGCGCACCGGGGCATACTCTATATCGACGAAGTCAACCTGCTGCCCGACCATCTGGTCGATGTGCTGCTGGATGCGGCGGCAATGGGTGTAAATTCTGTGCAGCGCGAAGGCTTGTCGGTCACCCACCCTGCCCGCTTCACGCTGATCGGCACGATGAATCTGGAAGAAGGCGATTTGCGTCCGCAATTGCTGGATCGCTTCGGTCTGATGGTTGAAGTGACCGCGCCGCGCGACAAGGTTTTGCGCTCCGAAGTCGTGCGAAGGCGCATTGCCTACGAGGCCAATCCCAGCGCTTACGCCGCCGCCTGGATGCAGCAACAACAGACATTGCGACATCAATTAATCACCGCGCAACAATTGTTAGCCGAAGTAACGCTGGACGACGCGCTGCTCGACCTGATCAGTCATTTATGCTGCGAATTCGAGGTTGCGAGTTTACGCGCCGACATCGTCATGCACAAGGCGGCGCGTGCGCTGGCGGCGCTCGAAGGACGATTGCAAGTAACGCCGGAAGACGTGCGTACTGCAGCGGAACTGGTGCTGCCGCATCGGCGCAGGCGCAAGCCCTTTGAGCAGCCGGGACTGGATCAAGACCAGCTCGACGACCTGATGCAGCAGGTATTACAGCCGCCGGATGAAGCCGAATCCGGCGCTGAAGATTCCGAGCAGAAAAATGATCAAAATAACAGCGAGTCGGAAGACCAGCAACAAGTCTTTGCCATTGCGTCTGCCGGTAATGTACGAAAAATAACAATCGATACGGTTGCCAATCGCTACGCTTCCGGCAAGCGCAGCACTGCACAAGATACCCCGCGCGGCCTTGTGGTACGTGCAGTGCCGGATCAGAATCCAAGCAGCCTCGCTGTCGGTGCGACATTGCGTAGCGCGGCGCTTAGAGGCAGCGATGATTTTCAGGTGACAAAAAACGATCTGCACCAACAAGTCCGCGCAGGCAAAAACGCCAACCTGATCTTGTTTGTCGTCGATGCCTCCGGCTCGATGGCCGCGCAGCGGCGTATGGAAGCGGTCAAAGGCGCGGTGTTATCGCTGCTGACCGACGCCTACCAGCAGCGTGACGAAGTCGCTGTGATCAGCTTTCGCGGCGAGTCCGCGCAGTTATTGCTGTCGCCCACTCGCAGCGTCGATCTTGCCGAACAGAACCTGCGCGAACTGCCTACCGGAGGCCGCACACCCTTGCCTCATGCGCTGTCCGTGGCGCTGGAAACGCTGGAAAAAACCGCCATGCCGCCGTTGCTGGTACTGCTTAGCGACGGCAAGGCCAATGTTGCGTTGCACGATGGTAACGATCCCTGGCAGGAATCCTTAAGATTTGCAGAGTTATTGGCAGAACGCGGCGTACCCGCCCTGGTGCTCGACACCGAAACCGGCTATTTGCGCTTGGGGAAAGCCCGCCAACTGGCGCAAGCCTTGGGCGCCGAATGCCTTACTTTAGAAGAATTATCGGCGGAAAATCTGGCGCTGACGGTACGTGGGTGTATTAAATGATGTTACCTCGTTCCCACGCAGCGCGCGGGAACGAGAAAATAAAAGTATTTTATTCACCACGAAGACACGAAGAAATAAAACTTCGTGTCTTCGCGGTGAAAGTTTTTTATATAGCAAGGAACCATTATGATTATCTGCATAGGCGCAGGCCCCGGTGACGTGGCTTACCTGACCCAACGCGGCGCGGAGCTGATCCGCAATGCCGATGTGGTAGCCGGATTCGATGCCGTTATTAACGTCGTCCAAAGCCTGATTCCCACTACGGCGCAAACCGTACTGATGAATTATCGCGACCAGACCGAGCAATTGGCTCAGGTTGCGATTGAACACCATGCGGGCAAGAATTGCGTGGTGGTCTTCATGGGCGACATCCATTTCAGCGGCTTCCAGTATCTGGAAAGGGTCGAGCGCGCTTGCGGCCATCCGGTTGAAACCGTGCCGGGCATATCATCGGCGCAGATACTCGCGTCGCGTGCCAAGGTCTGTTTCGACGAAACGACGTTTATTACTTTCCACCGTCGCGGCGATTTAACGCCGTTCAAGCAACATCTGGTGCATGTGCTGCAAGACCGGCGCAATGCGATCGTGATTCCCTGCCCGTGGGACGAAGCGCGCTCGTTCATGCCGCGTCATATCGCAGCATTCCTGCTGGAGCAAGGCATATCGCCGGATCATCCGACCGAGGTTTGGGAAAACCTGACCCGCTCAGAAGCCGAATGGCACGGCACGCTCGCCGACTGTGCGGCACAGGAATTCAGCGACATGAGCATCATGTTGATCCGCACCCGCAACCCCATGTCCAGCCAGATCGAACCGCCGATGGAGCAATTACCGGATGCAGGCTGATATTCGCCAACAATACGGCATCGTTATCGCAGGTCACGGCAGCCGGGATGCCGACGGCATACGGGAATTCGAGCAACTGGTTGAACTGATCAGGGAACGCGCACCGCAGCATAAGGTCAGCCACGGCTATCTGGAATTCGCCGGCCCGACTATCGATCAGGCCATTGCAGATCAGCTAAACGCTGACGCCAAGCAAATCGTCATGGTGCCCGGCATCCTGCTGGCGGCAACCCATGCCAAAAACGACATGCCCAGTGAGTTGCTGACCTACGCGCGTGAACACCCCGACACCGATTTTCATTTCGGTGCGCCGCTGGGTTTGCACCCCCTATTGCTGCAAGTGGTTCAACAGCGCATTGTCGAAGCCGAAGCGACATCCTCCAAGACCGTCCGCAGAGACGACACCTGCCTGGTGCTGGTCGGCCGCGGCGCCACCGACCCCGATGCCAATGGCGAAGTCGCCAAGTTCGCGCGGATGATCGAAGAAGGCATGGGCTTTGGCGCGTCTTACGTGTGCTATTCGGGCACGGCCAAGCCGCTGGTCGCCGACGGCCTGCGCGCCGCCGCCAAACTGGGCTACGCGCGGCTGATCGTGGTGCCGTTTTTCCTGTTCGACGGCATCTTGGTCAAGCGTATTTATGAGGCCGCCGATGCGATGCAGAAACGCGAACCAGAGCTGGAAGTGCTCAAAGCCGGTTATCTCGGCGTACATCCGAACGTAGCCGATGTGCTGATTGCAAGGGCGCAGGAAGCCGTGGAAGGCCGTGCGGCGATGAACTGCTCGCTGTGCAAATACCGGGTACAAATCGTCGGCTTTGAACAGCAGGTCGGCGAGCCGCAGCGCCCCCATCATCTTCAGGTGCGCGGCCTGTTCGAAAAAACCGCTGTAGATGAAGCTGTAACGGAATTTGCTCCTTACATACCGCATCCGATAGAGGCCGAAAGTTTCCGCATCATCGCCGCCGGGCGCGACTGGTCGGTCTTTCCCGAGGCGCATTTAACCGTGCTGCAACGCTTGGTGCATACCAGCGGCGATTTTAATGCGGTCGATGGCATTTACTTTTCGGCGGGTGCGGTCGAAACCGGCATCCGCGCCCTGTTACGCTGCAAGCGTGTGGTGACCGACGTGACCATGGTGCAGACCGGCCTAAAGCGCGCGCTGCTTGAACAACTCGGCATAGAAACCTGGTGCGGCGTGCATGACCAAGAAACCGCGCTGATGGCGCAAGCACAGGGCATCACCCGCTCCGCCGCCGGAATCCGTCGCGCGTTCGAAAAATTCGGTAACGATATAGTGCTGTCGATAGGCGATGCGCCGACTGCGATCAGGGAAGCTGTACGCCTGATTCGCGAGCATGGCTGGCGGCCGCAGCTGGTGATCGGCCTGCCGGTCGGTTTTGTCGGCACCTGCGAGTCTAAAGAAGAACTAAAACGCTGCCTGCAAGTGCCGCGCATCACCAACAGCGGCACGCGCGGCGGTTCACCGTGGGCGGCAACCGTGGTCAACGGCTTGATGATCGATGCGGTAAACCAGCTTGCTGAGTATGACGCAGACGGGGCTTAAAGCATTCACTCCATTCCCGCGCTGCGCGTCTAAACGGAAAATTTTATGTGGGGGCGACTTTAGTCGCCCAATGAGCTCTCCCTAGGGTTACATGCCTGACTTGTCATTTGCCGTGGCGACTAAAGTCGCCCCCACAGGGTCATTCCTGTGATGCATAAAGCCTTAACCTAATCGCATTAAACATGGCACAGACTGGACTTAAAGAATTCGACCTCAACGTGTTCGCACCGAACGGTTTACGGCGCGGGCGCACCACGGGCAGCTGCGCTACGGCAGCGGTTAAAGCCGCACTTTATCTGCTGCTGTACGGCGAGCGCCGCACCCAGGTGAACGTAACGTTGCCTAATGGCAGTCATTTTCTGACCGTGCCAGTGCAAAATCTTTATTGGCTTGACTCAAAAACAGTACGCGTCGAAGTATTCAAAGACGGCGGCGACGACCCGGATAACACCCACGGAGCGACAATCTTTGCCGAAGTACAAAGAAACAATGAAGGAAAAATACGCTTTTTCGCTGGAGACGGCGTCGGCACCGCGACCCAGCCCGGCTTGCGCGTAGCGGTAGGAGAACCTGCAATCAATCCGACGCCGCGTAACATGATGCGCTTAGCAGTCGCCGAACTGGACGGCACTGAAAACCAAGGTTTCGACCTGACCATAGGTTGTGTCAACGGCGAGGCGATTGCAAAAAAAACTTTCAACCCGAGACTCGGCATAGTCGGGGGCATTTCGATACTCGGCACGTCGGGCATCGTCGAACCCTTATCGTTAGCTTCGTGGATTGCCTCGATTGAAGTTTATGTACGCGTTGCCTTGGGCGACAAAGAAACTCAAATCGCCTTGCTGCCAGGCAAAATCGGCCGCGTTTACGCCAAAGAAATACTAGGCTTGCCCGTACAACAATCCGTGCAAATCGCCAATTTTTTAGGCGATGCACTGGAATTTTTACAACAGGCATTGGCTGAACAACAGCGTGACTTGGAAGTATTCTGGCTATTGGGTCATCCAGGCAAACTGGCCAAAGTGCTGGACGGCGTATGGGATACGCACTCCAGCAAGAGCGACATGGCCATGAGCGTTGTTGCCCGGGTGGCGGCAGAGCGGGGATTTAACAGCCGTCTGGTACAAGAACTGGCACAGGCCAATACCGTAGAAGCTGCAATAGAAAGATTGAACAGCGAACCGGACTCGCAGGCATTATGGCTGGATATAGAACAACGCATCGCCGCGCTGGTTCATACCCGTGTACCTGCCGTGAAACGGGTTGAAGTGCGGTTATTTAATTTGCAAGGCGAAAGCTTGAGAGCAGATTGAAAACAACGGCTGCTGCTGTGGGGGCGACTTCAGTCGCCCATTGAGCGGTTATTCTCGTTCCCACGCAGCGCATGGGAACGAGATAATACGAAAACACTTAATTTATGAAAGGAGCTACATGAGTTTGTTAGGTACATTCCGGGGCATAGGCGTAGGGCCCGGGCCTTCCGGCTACATTCCGCTGGCGGCGGTCGAGGCCTTGCAACAGGCCGACATCATCTATGCGCCTCGCGCACAAAGCGCGGAAATTTCGGTGGCCCTACAATGCTTGAAAGGCATCGACATCGCTCAGGATCGGATACGGGAAATCGAATTTACTATGGATCCAGACCGCACCGTACTGAGCGAACATTACGCACAGCTGGCCGAGACCATCGCCGTTGATTTGCGTGCAGGTCGCAACGTGGCCTATCTGACCATAGGCGACAGCCTCACCTATTCCACTTACGGCTATATATTGGCCGCTTTGCGCGAATATTTGCCGGATCTGCCGCACCGCACCTTCCCCGGTATCACCAGTTATGCGGCGGCGGCGGCGGCAATGGGCTGGCCGCTGGGCGTAGGCAAGGAGCGCACCTTGATTTTGCCCTGCCCCGAAGATGCGGCCGCGCTGCGACAAGACATCGAAAGCCATGACATCGTCGTTCTGATGAAGATCGGCGCACGCCTGCCCTGGGTGCTGGCTCTTCTCCGTGACATGGGCATCGCCGAGCACTGCGCGTTTGCCCGCCGCATCGGCTTGGCGGACGAAATGCTGGCCGACGATGTCAGCGACTTATGCGCCACCTCGGCAATGGGCTATCTCGCCACTTTACTCATACGCAAAACACCCAGAGAGAGAAGACACGCATGAAAGTTTACTTTATCGGCGCAGGCCCCGGCGCTTCCGACCTGATTACATTGCGCGGCGCTAATATTCTTGGCCGCGTGAGCATGGTGCTGTATGCAGGCTCCCTGGTGTCTACCGACATGTTGCAGCATTGCCGCGCTGATGCCGAACTGATCGATACCGCCAAGCTTGATCTTGAGCAACAGGAAGCCTGCTACCGCCGCGCCAAGGAAACGGGTTGCGATGTGGCGCGACTGCATTCGGGCGACCCTGCCATTTACGGCGCAACCGCCGAGCAAATGCGCAGGCTCGATGCCTTGGGCATCGACTACGAAATCGTGCCGGGCGTGTCATCGTTCACCTCGGCGGCAGCATCGATTAAAGCCGAGCTGACCAAACCGAAAGTATCGCAAACCGTGATCCTGACCCGCGTTTCCGGCCGCGCTTCTGCCGTGCCGGAACTGGAATCGATTGCCCGGCTGGCCGAACACCAAGCGACGATGTGCATCTTCCTGTCCGGGCCGCATTTGAAAAAAATAGTCGCCGACCTGCGCCAGCATTACCCTGACGACACGCCGGTGGCGCTGGTCTACCGGGCAACCTGGCCGGAAGAGCGGTCTTACCAAGGAACCTTGGGCACGCTGCTTAAGGAAACCAAGAAAAGCGAATGGAATCTGACCACAATGTTGCTGGTGGGCAAAGCTTTGGGCCGTGATGCGCAAACGGAATCCAGTTTGTATTCCAAGGATTTCACCCATATTTTCCGCGTCGTGAAGAAGAAAAAGGCTGTAATGTGAGCGATTGCGGCATCTGGCTGGTAAGGCAGGAAAGCGAAGCCTTGGCTTTAACCCTGCAACAGCAACTTGGCGGCGTAATATATCGGCCTTGGCTTCATACAATAAAGGGCGACCAACCGGTCGCCCCTACAACCCATGCTGCCGCAACCCAGAAACAGCAGTTTGCCGCCGCCTACCGACAGCAGTCGCAATGGATCATAATCGCCGCCAGCGGCATCGCGGTGCGCTTTCTCGACGGTCTGGCACAGGACAAACATAGCGATCCGGCCGTCGTGGTTCTGGACGAAGCGGGACGATACGCGGTGTCGCTGTTGGCCGGGCATGAAGGCGGCGCTAATCGTTTGGCGTACCGCGTCGCCAATGCAATCGGCGCGGTGCCGGTCATCACTACGGCGACCGAAGCCTTGAAACCTTTGGTGGTCGGCATCGGTTGCCGTAAAGGCGTAGCTGCCGAACAAATCGCCGCAGCCGTGCATCAGGCGCTGGGCGAGCGGCAATTAAGCGAAGTGCGCGAGATAGTCACCATAGACTTGAAGGCAAACGAGCCGGGTTTGATGGAATTTTGCGAACAACATGATTTGCCGCTGCGCATATTGGCAAGTGAAACAGTGGCGGCCAGGCCTTGGGTAACAAAGCCCTCTGACTGGGTGCAACAGAATGTAGGTTTGCCGGGCGTATGCGAACCCTGCGCGTTGATTGCCGGTATGCGCGGCAAATTGATCGTGCCCAAAATGGCTTTAAACGGCGTGGCCGTGGCTGTGGTTGAAGATAAATGTATTTAAAAATATATGTTTTGTGGGCGCGAATTTATTCGCGTTTATAGTGACAACAGCGATAACGCGAATAAATTCGCGCCCACAATATAAGTTGAAAGCCCAAGAAATCCAAAACTTCGTGCTCTTCGTGATAAAAAAACAACTACTACAGACTAATAAGCAGTGGATAAAACAATGAAAGGTGTATTAAATTTGGTTTCGGTAGGTCCAGGATTTAACGATTTGATCGTTCCGCGCGCCGAAGCGGCGTTGCGAAATAGCGATGTGATCGTGGCTTATGACCTGTATTTGCGCTGGATCGAGCCGTGGATAACGGGCAAGGAAATCCACACGCCGCCGCTGACACAGGAACGCGAGCGCGCCTTGCTGGCGATTGAAAAAGCCCGCAGCGGCGCTAAAGTCGCGCTGATTTCCAGCGGCGACATCGGCATTTATGCGATGGCGGCGCTGGCTTTCGATGAAATGCGCGAAGATGACGACTATGAAGTCAACGTGATACCCGGCATTACTTCCGCCAATGCCTGCGCCTCGTTACTGGGCTCGCCGTTGTCGCACGACTTTGCCACGCTAAGTCTGTCCGACCTGTTGTGCCCCTGGGACTGGATTGAGCAGCGCGGACGGCACATCGCCCAGGCCGATCTGGCCTGCGTTTTGTACAACGTGCAAAGCGCCGGTCGCCAGGAAGGCGTGTACCGCATACTCAACATCATGCTGGAGTCGAAATCGCCGAAGACACTGTGCGGCGTGGTGCGCAATGCCTATCGGCCCGGCCAGCAAGTCAGTATCCACACCCTGGAAGAGCTGCCGTCTTTGCAGTTCGATATGCTGACCACTATCGTGATCGGCAACCGCTTTACCCAGCGCAAACGCGGCTTTATTTTTACGCCGCGCGGCTACAACAGTTGGGAAGCCCCAGCCGAGCAGCCTGTCAACGAATTGCCCCAGCAGGCGCTCTGGGTTTTTTCCGGCACCAGCGACGGCAACCAGCTTGCTAACGGGTTGGCGCAGCAAGGCTATCCGGTCGTAATATCCGCAGCAACCGAATACGGCGGCGAGGTTGCCTCCCGGCATTGCTCCGGCGTATCGGTCTGGGCCGGGCATCAGGGCGTTGAAGCGCAAAGACAGGCGCTAAGTCAAAATCAGGCGCGGGTAATTGTTGATGCAACGCATCCTTACGCCAACCTGATCTCGGAACAATTGATGGGCTTGTCGCAAAGCTTGAATATTCCCTATTTGCGTTATGAACGCCCCAGCTCCGTAGGATGTGCTGAACACAGTGAAGCGCATCGTTCGCGAACGCTTGATATTGATGCGCTTCCTTCGTCAGCACATCCTACATGTTCTTTAGAACAAGCTGCCGAACAAGCCGTTGCCCTCGGTCGGCGCATTTTCCTGACTACAGGATCCAAGGATTTGGCTACCTTTCTCCGAACACCGGGTGCTGCCGAACGCGAATGGTTTGTACGCGTAACGCCTGAGCCTGAATTCATCCAAAGGGCCATCGACTTGGGTGTGCCGCGCAGCCGTATTTGCGCGATGCAAGGGCCGTTCTCTGAAGCTTTCAACATAGCCTTGTGGCGTGATTTGAAAATCGATTGCGTGATCACCAAGGATTCCGGCGATGCGGGCGGCTACAAAGCCAAAGTGGCGGCCGCGCAGGCGTTGAACATCCCCTTGCTGGTCATCAAGCGTCCGAAACTTGAGTATCCGTTTACCACCTCAAGTTTCGATGCGGTATTGCGGCAGTTACGAATGTGGGCTATCAACGCATGATTCCGGTCACCATCGTTACCGGCTTTCTCGGTTCCGGTAAAACCACCTTGCTGGGCAGCCTGATCAAAGCTCGGCAAACCCGCCGCCTTGCATTGTTGATCAATGAGTTCGGCGAGGTTTCCATCGACGGCGCACTGATCAACGACAGCGCTGGCGGCGACGAGCATGTGCGGATTCATGATTTCCCTTACGGCCTGATTGCCTACGGTAATGACGAACACTTTATCCCGACCCTGCAGGCTATCGCCGAACGCCGTGCCAATGTCGATCACGTATTGATAGAAACCTCAGGACTGGCCTTGCCTACAGCGGTCATGGAGCTGTTGCAATCGCCCGAATTGGCAAGGGATTTTATTCTGGATGCCACGCTGGCCGTGGTGGATACGCCGTTGCTGCTGTCCGATCAGTTTGATCGTGACCTTAGCGCGGATAACCCTCATGCAATGGTTGCCGATTCAGTCGCAACCCTGTTTGAACAGCAACTCGAATATGCCGATGTCGTGGTGCTGAACAAAATCGACTCGCTGGATGAGGATGCCTTGCTGCAAGCGGAACAACGCGTTCGCGACCGTGCGCCCAACGTGCGCTTTCTCGAACTCGCTTACAACGCGCAACTGGATATCCGGCTCGCCCTCGGTCTGCGCCTGCACCAGCCGACCTTTACCGAGCGCAGCCACCGGTTTACGCCGCTACCCGGCTCCGATACGCCGACATTGGCCAGCCATGTCAGGCTGAACGGCCACGCCCATTCCGGCTTGGCGAGCCACAGTCACGGGCTGGCAACGCACAAACATTTTCATGAACAGGATCCGGGTTGGCTGTCGTTCGTGCTTCGAAGCCAGGAGCCGCAGCAGCCGGAAAAGCTGAAACAGGCGTTAATCGACGCGGCGAAAACGGAACCGCTGTTGCGCTGCAAAGGCTTTATCAAGACTGCCCCGGATCAATCCGTTCTGGTGCAGGGCGTGCGCACACGCGTCGCGATAAGTCCCCATCCAGGACAAAAATCCTCCAAGGAATCGGAACTGGTTTTTATCGGCTATCACCTTAACCGCAACACGGTGGCGATACTGTTATCCAACTTGACCGGAACTGTCTGGAAATGAACTCCCCAACCAAAAAAACCATATATAAATGCATTACTGTGGGCGCGAATTTATTCGCGTTGCCGCAGACGCTAATAAATTCGCGCCCACCTAAATGCCCTGCCCTGTTCATCACTGCACCCGGCTCCAATCACGGCAAGACCACTATTACCGCCGCGCTTGCTCGCTACCATGTCGAGCAAGGCCGCAAAGTCAGGGTATTTAAATCCGGCCCCGATTTTCTCGATCCGATGATACTCGAACGCGCCTGCGGCCTGCCGGTGTACCAGCTCGATCTTTGGATGATGGGCGAAACCGAATGCAGGCGATTATTGTACGAAGCCGCGCTGGAAGCCGACTTGATACTGATTGAAGGCGTCATGGGCTTGTTCGATGGCGAACCTTGCAACGCGGATCTCGCCGAACTATTCTCTGTGCCGGTGTTGGCGGTGATTGATGCAACGGGTTCTGCACAAACGCTGGGAGCCATTGCATTCGGACTTGCCAACTATCGGCCTAAACTGCTATTCGCCGGTGTTTTAGCCAATAACGTCGCCAGTCCCCGGCATAACGACATGATCCAGGAAGGCATGCCGTCTGATCTACATTACTTCGGCGGGATACCCCGCGATAACCGGTTTGTATTGCCGGAAAGGCATCTGGGTTTGGTTCAGGCGGAAGAAGTGCTTGATCTCGAATCGCGAATGTCAGCCGCAGCAACGGCAATAGCCTCAACTAGGCTGGCAAGCTTGCCGGAGGCTGTCGAATTTACAGCGCCCGAACAGGAAACGCCGCCCCAACTGTTATCGGGTATCCGCATCGGCATTGCCCGCGATACCGCATTTTCATTTATTTACGCAGGCAATCTGGATGTGTTACAGGCAATGGGAGCCACGCTGGTTTTCTTTTCGCCGCTTGCGGATATTGCATTGCCTGATGTTGACAGTCTTTATCTGCCGGGCGGCTATCCCGAGCTGCATTTGCAAACGCTACAGGATAATCTGGCAATGAAGTCGGCATTGCAAACGCATTTCCAACAGGAAAAACCCATTTACGCCGAATGCGGGGGACTGTTGTATTTGCTGGAAACAATCGTCGATAAAGCCGGTTTTCGCGGCGAAATGGTCGGCCTGTTGCCCGGACGTGCTGTCATGCAAACCCGACTGAAAGGCTTGGGCTATCAATCCGCACCTATGCCTGGGGGCGTCTTGCGCAGCCATACTTTTCACCATTCCCTGATAGAAACGCCGCTTACCCCTGTTGCCTTTGGCGAACGCGTGCATAACACCTCAGCAGGGGAAGCCATTTATCAGCTAAACCGGCTAACCGCCAGTTACCTGCACGGCTATTTTTCATCAAATCCGACTGCAACCGCACAATTGTTTTTGCCTTAAGCGAAAAAATCAGTACAACTAACACTTTGATTTTAATTTTT
>JAURVK010000164.1 GCA_030655535.1 Methylobacter sp.
CGTCGAGTGACACCATCCGACGGATAGAGGTCGGTGGATTGAACCTAATAAGGTCATTAAAAAGGGTGACGACGCAGGTGCATCGTTGTCAAGCTTAAATAATCTCACTGAAGAAAAAGCTTTCAGACTAGCAAGGAAACTTGATGAAGGAATCCCAACATAAAACTGAATTTACCGAATCGCTTGATCGGCAAGTCAAACGAAAGATCAAGGCGCGCAAGGAAAAATACCATAATGTCTGGTTTGGTCTGGGGATGTTCGGCTTAATCGGCTGGTCGATAATCCTGCCCACGGTAGCCGGTATTGCCTTGGGATTATGGATGGACAGGCGCTGGCCGGGGCAGGTGTCGTGGACGCTGACGATGATGCTGGTCGGCGTGGTCTTAGGTTGCATGAATGCCTGGCGCTGGATAGGCGAGGAGAGTCGCGATGATTGACGGTTTATGGGCTATCGGCGTTTTGGTTTGGGGGGCGCTATTGGGGCTGATGTATTTCGGCGGACTCTGGTTAACCTTGCGTCGGCTGACAAAAATCAAGCGCCAGACCGTTTGGGTGCTGGGCAGTTTGGCAATTCGTAATGTGCTGGCGGTTGTCGGTTTTTTTCCGGTAGTCAAGCAGGGCTGGCAATATGCATTAATTTGTCTGGCGGGATTTATTCTGGTTCGGTTTATAGCGGTGCGACGCATTTCGCCGGAGCCGCGTTAGCCGCTACTGGCGATGGAGTGCAGGCTTTGCCTGCAAGTGCCAAGCAAAGCTTGCACTCCATTTTATCGGTGCTTACGTGCGATTTTATAACGTCTGATAAAAAACGAGGACTTACCATGCTGAATAATCCGGATCAGATCATTTTATGGCAATACGATGTCATTAAAATCAATGCGACGCTGGCATTTACTTGGGCGGTGATGGCGCTGCTGGTCGGCGGCAGTTTTTTGATTACCCGTCGGCTATCGGTAGACGCGCCTATCTCAAGATTGCAGAATCTGCTGGAGGTTATTGTTGTCGAGGTTGATAAGCAAATTGGCGAACTCAGTCAACAGCAACCGGAACGCTATCTTCCGCTGATCGGCACCTTGTTTTTGTTTATTTTTGTATCCAATGTGCTGGCGGTCGTCCCCGGCTTCATGCCGCCGACCGGATCGTTATCGACCACTACCGCGCTGGCGCTGACTGTTTTTATTGCTGTGCCTATTTACGGCATCTACCGGGTCGGTTTATGGCGTTACCTTAAACAGTATTGTCAGCCGAATGTGTTCATGCTGCCGTTTAACATTATCGGCGAATTATCCCGTACTTTGGCTTTGGCGGTGAGGCTTTACGGTAATATCATGAGCGGCACCGTCGTCGCCGGTATTTTACTGAGCATTACGCCGTTGTTTTTTCCGATTGCGATGCAGGTTCTCGGCTTGCTGACCGGAACCATTCAGGCCTATATTTTCTCGATACTGGCGATGGTTTATATCGCATCGGCAACGCCTAAAAGTGAGTGAAATCTTTAATGGCGTCGTTCCCATTAGTTAATTAAGGAGTACAACATGACAGAATTAACCCTGATTGCGGTTACGTCGATTATTACCGCCGGATTAACCATGGCCATAGGCGGATTAGGGCCGGCATTAGGCGAGGCCCGCGCTTTGGCTCAGGCGCTGAGCGCCATTGCCCAGCAACCGGATGAAGCCAACACCATTACCCGAACCCTATTTGTGGGGATGGCGATGGTCGAATCGACGGCTATTTACAGCTTGGTTATCTCGATGATCCTGATTTTTGCCAATCCGTTCTGGGACTACGCCATAAGCCGCGCCGGGGGTTAATTGATGGCGATAGACTGGTTTACCGTCGGCGCCCAGATGATCAATTTCCTGATTTTAATCTGGCTGCTTAAAAAGTTTCTTTACCGACCCATCGTCAAGGCTATGGCAAGCCGGGAGCAGGGTCTGGTCGATCGTCTGCAGCTTGTAGAAACCCAAATGAGCGAGGCGGAGCAACTTAAAAAACAGTATGAATCCAGTCTGCAACAATTAGATAGCGACAAAGATGACATTCTGACCGAGGCAAGACAGCAGGCCGAAACCGATAGAACCTTGCAGCTGCAAAGTCTGAATGACGAACTTCAGCAGGAAAAAAAACGTTTTGACCAAGAAATGCACCGGCAACAGCAACAATTAGGGAATGTAATCAACAGGGTCGTCGCTGAAAAAGCGCTACAGCTGGGCGGTAGAATACTTTCAGGTCTTGCCGATCAGTCGCTGGAGCAGCAGATAGTCGAACATTTTTTGCAAAATTTGGCCAAGTTGCCGGACGACGAGCAATCGGTATTGCAAAAAGCAATAAGCCAAGACGATGCGGTAACCGTCATCAGCCGGTTTCCGTTGAACGAAACCCAGCGCAGTAAAATCCGCGACTGGCTGGATCAATCAGCGGCTGTTAGCGAGGTGGTTTTTGAGCGGGATAAGCGTCTTATTTGCGGCATTACCCTGGAAGCAGGCGGCAGAAGCTGGGAATGGAATATTGATCGTTATCTGGCAGAACTTGAAGTCGAGCTGTTAAAGCCGCTTGAGTAATCAACGATGAACAATAATTTTAAGCAATATTTGCTGCAAGCCACGGGACGCATAGACGACGTTTTGCAAAACGATAACTTTGCCTTGCGGGCGCGGGAAGTCGGGCGCGTGATGCAGGTCAGTACCGGCGTGGTGCGGGTTAAAGGTTTGCCGGGCGCCAAAGCCATGGAGCTGTTGCGTTTTGAGAACGGCGTGATGGGCATCGCTTTTAATCTCGATCCTGACGAAATCGGCGTTGTTCTGCTGGGCGAAAAAACCGACCTTAGCGCCGGCAGCCGCGTTGAACGTACCGGTAGGGTCGTCGATGTGCCGGTCGGCAAAGCGCTGTTGGGTCGAGTGCTCGATGCGCTGGGACAGCCGCTGGATAATGCAGGCGCCATCAACACCGATTTGCGCTGGCCGATAGAGCGGGAAGCGCGGCCGATTATTGAGCGGGCTCCGGTTACCGAACCCTTGCAAACCGGGATTAAGGTTATTGATGCGCTGATCCCGATAGGTCGGGGACAGAGGCAGTTGATTCTGGGCGACCGTCAAACCGGCAAAACCGCCATTGCGATCGATACGGTGCTAAATCAGCACGACAAAAATGTCATTACTGTTTATTGCGCCATCGGACAGCGCGGGTCGGCGGTGGCCAAGGTTATTGATTGCCTGCGTAAAGCCGACGTACTGAAAAACAGCGTGGTTCTGGTTGCCTCAGGAGAATCGACGCCCGGACTCCAATATATAGCCCCGTATGCGGCGACCAGCATTGCCGAGTGGTTTATGGCTCGGGGAGAGGATGTGCTGGTGATTTACGACGATCTTACCCGTCATGCCCACGCTTATCGCGAGTTGTCTTTATTGTTGCGCAGACCGCCGGGGCGTGAGGCTTATCCGGGCGATATTTTTTATCTGCATTCAAGGTTGCTGGAGCGGGCAACGCATTTAAAGCCTGAGTTCGGCGGCGGCAGCTTAACGGCCTTCCCGATTATCGAAACCCAGGCGCAGAATCTTTCCGCTTATATCCCGACCAACCTGATTTCGATTACCGACGGTCAGGTTTACCTGTCGCCGACGCTGTTTCAAAAAGGCGAGTTGCCTGCGGTCGATGTCGGCAAGTCGGTGTCCCGCGTCGGCGGCAAGGCGCAGCCTCCGGGTTATCTGGATGTGTCCGGTCAGTTGCGCCTGGCCTATTCGCAATTTGAAGAACTGGAAGCATTTGCCCGTTTCGGCACCCGTCTGGATGATGCCACCCGGCAGAGTATCGAGCGCGGCCGCAGGGTCAGGGAGATTCTGAAGCAGGATGAAAACAAACCGCTGTCGGCGTTCGAGCAAATCGTGGTGTTGATCGCGGTTAATGAAGGCCTGTTCGATAGCCTGCCGGTTGCCGATGTTAAAAAATTCGGCTATCGATTGGGCGATGCGTTGCTTAATCAACTGGCTTTACAACGGGAAAAAATCCGCGTCGGAGAGCGGCTCAGCGACGAAGATAAGACGGTGGTGCTGGAGTTTGCCGGCGCTGTACTGACACCTGAATCAACGTTTGATTATGCAGGCTCTTGATGTTTTGCAGCGGGATATGGACACCGCCGCCGATTTGCAATCCATCGTCCGCACCATGAAAGCGCTGGCCGCCGTCAGCATCCGGCAATATGAACGCGCACTGGAATCGCTGACCGATTACAAGCTGACCGTCGAAATGGGCTTGCAGGTGGTGTTGCAAGATCATCCGACCGTGTTAGCCGGACAGCAAAAAAAACAGCCGTTGTGGACAGGCGCTATCGTGTTCGGTTCCGATCATGGCTTGTGCGGTCGCTACAATGAAAGCATTGCCGCTTTTGCCGTGGACAAACTGGATAAAGCCGGATACGAATGTCGGCATCGTCGTATTCTGGCAGTGGGTGCGCGGGTCGATGCCTCTTTAAGGGGAATGGGGCAGGGCGTTGAGGCGCTTTTTTTTGTTCCCGGTTCGGTAACAGGGATTACTGAAACGGTTCAGCAAATACTGTTGCAAATCGACAGCTGGCAACAGCAAGGCATTGAGCGGGTGCTGCTGTTTCACAATACGAATCGGCAACGGAAGGCTTATATCCCGCAAGCGCTGGAGCTGTTGCCGGTTGATCTCGCCAGCTTTAATCGCCTGAACACCAAACTCTGGCCGTCCAGATCCTTGCCTACCTTTACGATGGACAGCGAGAAGCTGTTAAGTTCGCTGATTCGGCAGCATCTGTTTATCCTGCTTTTTAGCGCCTGCGCCGAATCGTTGGCAGGCGAACACGCGAGCCGACTGGCATCCATGCAGGTTGCGGAAAAAAACATCAAGGAGCGGCTGGAGTTACTGACGGCGCTATATCGTCAGCAACGTCAGAACCAGATTACCGAGGAATTGCTGGATGTGGTGGCGGGATTTGAAGCATTGGAAGGTAAAGCCGATGAGTCAGGTTAATGGCTTGGTCAAGTCGATTACAAGGTGTCTGATCAGTGTGGGCGCGAATTTATTCGCGCAGTGACAGCTAAATGCGCGAATAAACTCGCGCCCACGTAATGCTAATAACAGTGACGCCCAGTCAAACTGCCTAATCGGCGCCTTCCGTCGCCGCCACATTAGATTACAAAGTTGTGACAATTGTAAAAATTCCATTAGAATCGTGGCTGGCAAAAGACGAGGCATATTAGAACAATAAAAAGCCTTGTCTTGATGTGTCATCTATTTCACCCTAACGCGGAGCTTTCCTTTGCAATTTTCAAACGGATTTTTCATTCAATTTATTCGGTTAGCGGGGCCTTTTTGGAATTCTGAAAATAAGTCCACTATCCGCAGTCTTGCGCTGGCTTTATTCATGCTCACCGTGCTACAGATCGGTATTGCCGTCATCATCACGGAATGGAGCGCCGACCTTTTCAATGCGCTTGAACAGCGTTCGATGACCGGATTATTTATACAGATCGGCCTTATCGTGCTGATTTTTGCCGCTAATATAGCGGTTACCACCGCCCATTTTAAAGTTAAGCGCCGTTTGCAACTCGACTGGCGAAGCTGGTTAACACACCGTTTGATCGGCCTATGGATGACCGATGGTCGCCATTATCTGGTCACACATATTCAGGGGGAGCACGATAATCCCGATGGACGAATTGCTGAAGATATTCGTCTTGCGATTGAGCATGCTATCGATCTTTGTCACTCCTTAATCTACTGCCTGTTATTGCTAGGTAGTTTTACCGCAATTCTCTGGAGGCTTTCCGGCACCGTTATACTGAATCTGGGGTTTGTTGAAATACCTATTTACGGGCATTTGGTCTGGCTGGCTATAATCTATACGGCTTGCGCTTCCTCATTGGGTTGGTGGCTAGGCCGGCCTTTTACTCTGGCGACTGATGCCCGGCAAACCGTAGAAGCCAATTTCAGGTTCGGCTTGGTCACTGCACGAGAAAATTCCCTGGCGATTGCGCTGGTTCATGGCGAAGCCAACGAGCAGACTCGTTTCGTTGGGCTTTTTAAGGATATTGTCCACGCCTGGCAGCGACAAACTCATGCGTGGGCGCATCTATTCATGCTGACTTCCGGCTATTCGGTATTGTCGATGGCGTTCCCCATTCTGGTGTCTGCGCCTCGCTATATTTTGGGGAGTATCACGCTCGGCGCCTTGATGCAATCGGCCCAGGCATTCCAGCAAATGGCTGGAGCCTTGTCCTGGCCGGTTGATAATATGGCCAAAGTCGCAGAATGGCGGGCTTCGGTTGAGCGGGTATTGGGATTGGTTAATGGGCTGGATCGGCTGGAGCAGGAAATCGTCCGTCATGATCCGCGTCGGATTCATCTGAAAAAAACCGAAAAGGATATTTTGCGTTTTTGCGATTTGTCTATTACCAGGCTTGACGGCATAGTGTGCGTACCGACTATGGATTATGAAATCAGACCGGGGGAGCGCGTACTGGTTACCGGCAATGCCTTTACCGGCTCCAAGTTGTTCAAGGCGATAGTCGGTCTCTGGCCGTGGGGAGAAGGGGCTATTGAGTTACCCAGCGATCCGGTGTTTTTTATGCCGCCACGGCCTTATTTACCAACAGGAACCTTGCGGGCGGCAATCTGTTATCCGTCAACCAAAGGAGAATATACCGAGACTGCGCTTGCAGAGGCGCTTGAATGGGTAGGGTTGGGCGAATTGCAGGAGCAACTTGATCTCGTCGGTAATTGGGAAAGCGCGCTTTCCCGCGAACAACAACAGCGCCTGGGAGTGGTTCGGTTGCTGTTGAAAAAGCCAAAATGGATTTTATTGCAAGAGTCGATGGACTCGCTTGATTCCTCATGCGAAATGAAAATGCTGAGGTTGATAGCCAAAAAACTGCCTGATGCCGCGATCATGACAATTACCAACGAACCACTTGCAGAGGCGTTTCATCAGCGGCGGATTGTGCTGTAACGGCGGCTGTCTGTAATGTTCGGCTAACAAGGAATAATAAAATGAAGCATGACTTCGATAATAAATACGGCAAGAAAGTGCGCGGCGTTAATCTGGGCGGATGGCTGGTTCTTGAAAAATGGATGACGCCCAGCGTTTTCGAAGGTTTGGACGCGGTGGACGAAACCAGCTACTGCGTCGAACTGGGAGTCAAGGCCGAACAAGCGCTAAAAAAACACTGGGACAGCTTCATCGCCCGCGAAGATTTCGTCTGGCTGGCCAATGTCGGCATCAACGCGGTGCGAATACCGGTAGGTCACTGGATATTCGGCCCCGACTATCCCTACCATGCCAGCTATGGCGAATGTCCCCATCCCTTTGTTCAGGGAGGCATAGCCGTTCTTGATCGCGCTTTCGATTGGGCGGAAGAATTGGGCTTGCTTATCGTGCTGGATTTGCACGCCGCGCCCGGTTGCCAAAACGGCTTCGATAACGGCGGCATCAAGGATGTTTGCGAATGGCACGCCAAGCCGGAATATATCGAGCACTCGCTAAGCGTACTGGAGCGGCTGGCCGAGCGCTACCACCGCCGTCCGGCCTTGCATGCCATTGAGGTATTGAATGAGCCGCGTTGGGATATAGACACCGGACTATTGAAAAAATACAACACCGATGCCTATCACCGCATTCGCAAATACTGCCGGGCCGAAGATGTAGCCGTGGTCTATCACGACGGTTTCCGGTCGTTTCGCGAATACACCGGATTCTTGGCCGAACCGGAATTCAGCAATGTGGTGCTAGACATCCATCGCTACCAGTGTTTTGTCCGCGAAGACATCGATACCGATATATACGGACACATGCAAAAGGCCTGCATCGAATGGAAAAATGAAGCCGACGACATCATCAACGATCTAGGTTGGACGTATGTCGGCGAATGGAGTTTGGGGCTGGATTTAAGAATGGTGTCGCTGTGGGCGGAAGGCCCGTTCAACCACGCTTTGCAAGAAATGGACGACTTTCAAATGGAGGTCGCGTACCGGGGCTACGCCGCCGCCCAACTGGCTACCTTTGAAAAGTATCTCGGCTGGTTTTTTTGGAGCTACAAGACCGAAACAGCGGCGGCCTGGAGTTTTCGCGATTGTGTGGACAAAGGATGGTTTCCGGCCAAGTTCGATTGATCGTCATAAAGGTGTCTGTTATCAGTGATAATAGTCGCTTAAAGACGTCTACTTTGGGTGTTGATTTCAGGGAATGTCATTTGTTTTTACCATGAAGAGCATGAAGTGCTTGAAGAATTTGCTGCATTGACTTCCTGCGTTTTCTATAAAGATGATTTTATAAAACAAAACTTTTTAGTCCTTGCTTTAATCAATATCTTCGCCAATTTAGTTTTGTTTACAAAACATAATTTTTTTTATAAAAATCAATCAGTTACATTTTTAAGGTGGGTGAAAAAAGCACTGCTTTTCATTTTGGCGAAAGTATTGTTAATCGCTTTACAGTAAAGTAAATTGGAAATCCTTATTCGACAAATTTTCTTTTCTTCATTATCTTCATGTCCTTCATGGTAATAAAAACAAGTAAGGGATCAACAATAGACATTGTTACGCATCAGCACCCTCTACTTTTGGCATCTGCGTACTGTTTTTTTAACCGTCATTATAAACATATTGTATGAAAATCCTTTTATATAACGAACTCAATCCCAAAACGATTCCCGGCTTCGCCAAGCTGCAAAAATATTTGCAAGATGATGATTTCAAATCGGCGGACGTCAAAAAGGTCGGCGATAATTTGTACCGGGCCAGACTGAATCAACGCGATCGGCTGTTATTTTCGGTTTATCAGCATCAGCAACAAAGCTATGCGCTGATTCTGGAATTCATTAAAAACCATGCTTATGAAGATTCGCGTTTTCTACGTCAGGTCAGTAGTATCGATGAAGACAAAATCCCGATTATAGATAAGCCGGATCAAAGCAGTGAAAAAGAGCTGGTTTATCTGAATCCCAGCCACAATTCGTTTAACCTGCTCGATAAAATCATCTCGTTCGATGACAGTCAACAGTTGATTTTTGATCTGCAGCCGCCGCTGATTGTTATCGGTTCGGCCGGCAGCGGCAAGACCGCCTTGACCCTGGAGAAAATGAAACAGGCGGTAGGCGACGTGCTGTATGTGACGCTATCGCCTTATCTGGTTAAAAATTCCCGCGATTTGTATTACGCGCACCATTACGATAACCCCGATCAACAGCTCGATTTTTTATCGTTTCAGGAGTTTTTGGAGAGCATTCAGGTGCCGCCCGGCAAACCGGTGACTTTTCAGGCCTTTCAGCAGTGGTTTAGCCGCTTTCGCCAGGGCCAAATAAAAGATGCGCACAAACTGTTCGAGGAGTTTCGCGGCGTAATCACAGGGCCTGCCACCGATAAAAGCTGGTTAAGCCGTGAAGATTACCTGAATCTGGGCGTCAAAGAATCGATCTTTCTGGTTGAAGAACGCGATGCGGTGTACGACATCTTTGAAAAATACCTGGGCTTTTTACAAGATCAACATTTGTACGACAGCAATATCGTCAGTCATCGGTATTTACAGCAGGTCCAGCCAAGTTACGATTTCGTGATTGTCGATGAAGTCCAGGATTTGACCAATATCCAGCTTTACCTGATCATCAAGTCGTTGCGTCAGGCGCAGGATTTTATCTTGTGCGGCGATTCCAACCAGATCGTACACCCCAACTTCTTTTCCTGGTCGAAAGTGAAAAGCCTGTTTTACCGGCAGGACGATATACAAATCTCCGATGAGTTGATCCGGATTCTGAATACCAATTACCGCAATTCGCCGCAAGTCACCGACATTGCGAACAAAATTCTGAAAATCAAAAATCAGCGCTTCGGCTCGATCGACAAAGAAAGCCATTATCTGGTGGAAAGTAACGGCCATAATCAGGGCGAAGTGCTGTTTTTGCAGGATACTGCCGCTATTCGCCAGGAGCTGGACAGCAAAACCAAGGCCTCCACGTTGTTTGCGGTGATCGTGATGACCACCGACCAAAAACCGGCGGCGCAGCAGCATTTCAACACGCCGCTGGTCTTTACCATTCAGGAAGCCAAAGGCCTGGAATATGAAAACATCATTCTCTACAACTTTTTAAGCCAGGAAGAAGTCCGCTATCGCGAAATCAGCAAAGGCGTCAGTCAGGCCGATCTGGAGCTGGATCTTAAATACGCCCGCGTCAAGGATAAAACCGACAAATCGCTGGAAGTTTACAAGTTTTATATCAATGCCTTGTATGTCGCGATAACGCGGGCGGTTAAAAACCTGTACTGGATTGAAAGCAGCCCCAAGCAATCCTTACTGGATCTGTTGGGTTTGCGTGACGCTCAGGGCAGCTTGCAACTCGCTAATCAAAACTCCAGTCTCGATGCCTGGCGTCAGGAAGCCCATAAACTGGAGTTGCAAGGCAAGCAGGAACAGGCCGAGCGGATTCGCAGCGAAATTCTCAAACAAAAAACGCCGGATTGGGAAGTCGTCACCGCTGCAATGCTGGTCGATTTAAAGCGCAAAGCTTTCGAGGACAACGATAAAAAAGCCAAGATGACCTTGTTTGAATACGCTTTGGTCTATGAAGATCGCGATATCATCAACGCCTTGCTGAAAGCCGATTTCAAAGCGGCCAAACACCCCGACAAAGGCTTGCAGCTGCTGCAACAAAAGCACTACATCAACTACAGTTTTAAAAAACCCGATGCGGTGCTCAAACAAGTCGATCAGTACGGCCCGGATTTTCGCAATATCTTCAATCAAACGCCATTGATGGTCGCCGCCTGGATGGGCAATGTCGACGTGATCAAGGCGCTGTTTGAGCTGGGCGCCGATACCGAAAAAGTCGACGGTAACGGCTTAACCGCTTTTCAGATCGCGCTGGCGCAAACGGATCGCAGCGAAACTTACGCCAAAAAGAAGTTGGCCGATATTTACGAACAACTGGAACCGACCAGCATGAGCATCCAGGTCGATGGACGTCTGATCAAACTCGACAAGAACAGCATGGAGTTCTTCATGCTTAATCTGATGATCGCGTTGTTTTACCGGGTGATGCCGAAAAAAATGCGCTATCGGCTCGAAGGTTTCACTACTCAGGATTTTATCGATGCGGTGCAACATATTCCGGGCAACGTTCTCCCTGAACGCCGCAAGAAACGGGCTTACCTGTCCAGTATCCTGTCCAAAAACGAAGTCGCTAAAGAGGATAAGCACAACCGCAAATTATTCTATCGGGTAATGCACGGCGCTTATATTTTCAATCCCCGGCTGGCGCTCAAAGTGGAAGACGAATGGGTCAATATTTATGACTTGTTGTCGATTGATAAACTGGCGCCCTATTACGAAGACAAGCAAGACCAGTGGTTCTATGATTTCAACGAGTATGCCGAAAGAAAAATGACCCTCTATAAAAACGTATTTAAGCAGTTGATTGCCGATAAAACAGGAGAAAACCCATGAGCAACACACAAATTCCTTGTACACCCATACATTTCCTGGAATATTTTAAGATCATAATTTAAAAACGAATCATCAATTAATTTAATTTCGAAATGATGCGCTTATTTTTAACTAAGCCATGCCTTGCTGCTACAATGCGCCCATCTTAAACTGCACAAGAATTGAACAAATGGATGTCATCCAACGCATTGCCGAAGAATTAGCCGTTAACATCAAGCAGGTCAGCGCTGCTGTTAACCTACTGGATGAGGGTGCGACCGTCCCGTTTATTTCCCGCTACCGCAAGGAAGTAACCGGCGGTCTGGACGATACCCAATTAAGGCTGCTGGAAGAACGTTTGGGCTATTTGCGCGAACTCAACGCACGGCGAAAAACTATTCTGGACACCATTAGCTCTCAAGGCAAGCTGACGCCGGAGCGGGAAAAAGCTATTAACGATGCCGACACCAAAACGCTGTTGGAAGATTTGTATTTACCCTACAAACCCAAACGCCGCACTAAAGCGCAGATTGCCCGCGAAGCGGGACTTGAGCCGCTTGCCGATGCGTTATTGGATGATCGCAGTCTGATTCCCGAACAGGCCGCCGCCGGTTATATCGATACAGAAAAAGGCGTGCCGGATACTGCCGCCGCATTGGATGGCGCACGACAAATTATCATGGAACGCATTTCCGAAGATGCCGAATTATTGGCCGAACTGCGCGAACGCATTTGGCAAAAAGGTATTGTTCATGCCACGGTTGCGACCGGCAAAGAACAGGCTGCTGAAAAATTCAAAGATTATTTCGATTACCAGGAAGCCGTCAATAAAATCCCTTCGCACCGGGCTTTGGCATTATTTAGGGGGCGCAATGAAGATTTGTTAAATCTAACGCTTAAACCAGGCGTTGACGATAAAGCGGAGCACGACCTTTGCGCCCAGTTTGTTGCGCGCCGTCTCAATATCACCGACACATCAAACCCCGCCGATGCGTGGCTGGCGGAAACGGCGCGTTTCGCTTGGAAAATCAAGCTGTACACCCGTATCGACCTGGACTTGAAACTCAGATTGCGCGAAGCCGCCGAGCTGGAAGCCATTCGGGTTTTTGCCAGCAATTTGAGAGACTTGCTGTTGGCCGCACCGGCCGGGCCTAAAGCGACTATGGGCCTGGACCCCGGCATACGTACCGGTGTTAAAGTCGCCATCGTCGATCCTACCGGAAAAGTGCTGGGCACGGACACCATTTACCCGCACCCGCCGCGCAAGGATTGGGATGCATCGATAGATACGCTGGCAAAGCTGATCCAAAAGCACGCCGTCGATTTGGTCAGCATCGGCAACGGCACCGGTTCTCGGGAAACCGACCAGCTGGTGGCCGATGTGATGAAACGACACAGCGAACTGAAGTTTACCAAGATCACCGTGTCGGAAGCGGGCGCATCGGTTTATTCGGCGTCCGAACTGGCAGCCAAGGAATTTCCCGAGCTGGACGTGACCTTGCGCGGCGCGGTTTCCATCGCCAGACGCTTGCAGGACCCGCTGGCCGAACTGGTTAAAATCGACCCGAAATCTATTGGCGTTGGCCAGTATCAGCATGACATCAATCAGATTCAGTTAGCCAAGGGACTCGATACTGTGGTCGAGGATTGCGTAAACGCGGTCGGCGTTGACGTGAATACTGCATCGGCATCCCTGCTTAAACATGTGTCCGGCTTGTCTGCCAGCATCAGTGAAAATATCGTCGCCTTCCGTAATGAAAACGGCCCGTTTGCCAATCGCAAGCAATTGAAAAAAGTGCCGCGCTTAGGCGACAAGGCTTATGAGCAGGCGGCTGGATTCCTGCGGGTGATGAACGGCGACAACCCGCTGGATGCGTCTTCGGTTCATCCTGAAGCTTATCCCGTAGTTAAGGCGATTATCGCCGATACCGGAAAATCGATCCGCGACCTGATCGGCCAGAGCCAGTTTTTGCGCGGTTTGAATCCTGCCAATTACACCAATGAGAATTTCGGTTTGCCGACGGTGACCGACATCTTGCAGGAACTTGAAAAACCCGGTCGCGATCCGAGACCTGAATTCAAAAGTGTGGAGTTCAAAGCGGGCATCGAGAAAATCACCGATCTTGAAGTCGGCATGAGACTGGACGGCGTAGTCACCAACGTCGCCAACTTCGGCGCATTTGTCGACATCGGCGTACATCAGGACGGCCTGGTGCATATCTCCCATTTGTCCGATACTTTTGTCAAAGACCCCAGAGATGCGGTTAAAACCGGCGATATGGTCAAAGTGAAAGTCATGGAGGTCGATGTCGAACGCAAACGCATTTCGTTATCGATGAAAACCAACCCGGAAGCGACTGACGCCAGACCCGAGCGAAATAATCAAAAGCAGGCGGCACATAAACCCAAACAACAGACCCCGGTGCAAGGTTCAATGGCTAGCGCCTTTGCCAAGGCGCGGATCAGTAAATAATTTTAGCTCTGCTATACTGATTTCATTATTAATACATCATCAGGATTTGATATGCGTAAATTCAGTCGTTTTTTCGTCCCTCTTTTATTTGCCGGCCTGTTTACGGCCTATGCGCCCATGACTCATGCCGAAATACAGCAGCAGGGCTATGGCAATACGACCCATATACCCGTGGATAGTACAAAACATCGGAGTTATGGCAGCAAGGTCGGCAACAAGGCGTTGAATGCCTTTGCCAATCTGACCACCGGCGTGCTGGAAATTCCCAAAAACATCATTAACACGACCAATCAAAGCAACATTATTTATGGCGTTGTCGGTGGGTTGTTTAAAGGTTTGGTTCACACCGCCGGACGCATAGGTGTAGGGATTGCCGATTTAGTGACCATACCGCTTCCTACCAAGCCTATCGCTCAACCTTTGTATATCTGGGAGGATTTTGATGTGGACACCACTTACGGGCCGGTATTTCGTTTGGACAAATGTCAAGAAGAGCCATCCGTCGTTCAAGCGCCGGTCGCAGAGCCGGTTTTAGCGCCTGCGGTAATAGCGCCAAAACCAGAGCCGATTGATAATTCAAAGCAGTACAATCAGGAAACCAACCAGAAATTGGATACAATATTCAAAAAAGAAATGATGAAGTAAAGCATCCCTTAAAAGAAGCCGGTCACTGGTAAAGATTATGGTCGGTCATGGTTTAATTCTCCAAAGAATCGGCCAACTGTTTAGCTTCGGCAATATCTGCGACCTGGGTAGAGTTATCGCCGCCGCCCAACATTACAATTATCGCCGTATCTTGCTGTATATAATACATACGCCAGCCAGGGCTGAAATGTTCACGCATTTCAACAACTATGCCATCACCTACCGGTTTGATGTCGCCCAGATTGCCCAGCTGAGCTTTTCTCAGTGAGTCACTAACCGGCGTTTGGTCACGCTGTCATGTAGGCCAGAAAGCCAAGCATTGAACTAAGGTAAGGTGCGTATTGTAATCATGGTTTAATTGTATTCGTTCGATTACATGCGGCCAATATTAGAAATCAAGGTGTCAGCCCGCTTGATTTTACCTCAGGGAAAGGTAAATCAACGACCCATCGAGTAACCGGTTTTTATCAACGAAGTCTGCTGTCCATCTGTCGATACTTTTACCCGAATTGGAGTAAGAATAAAATTAAAATCTCTGACCCTAATTAATTCAAATATTCGTCTTACAGACGTTTCATAACATGCTGAACGATCACCATATTTTAGTTCCTGTAAAGGTCGTGCCGTTAGGAAAGGCACATAATAGTCCGTTAGGCACACAAGATGTTTGTGTCGCTTGAAAAGTAGAGTCTGAAGTGAAAACAACATCATTAACCCCTCTGGTATAACCAATTATCGTTGTTAGGCTTACACTTGCTCCATTTAACGCTCCCTGACCGGCGCTCCAATATGGAGCGCCAAAGGTTTGGTTAAGAACAGCAATCATCTGCCCTTGTTGTTCTCTGAAATAAACATAGCCGATATTAGGGTTGGTTGAATATATTCCATCATAAATACTTACGGCCTGTGCTTTGGTTGCTGCTAGCGCTGTAGAGCAAAGAAGAAGTGTTATTGTTAACTTTAGTAGATTTCTCATTCGTTATTTGAATCCGGTCGATTTAATGAATGTCGAGTGTACCCTCTTATTGGCGATATTAATATAAGCGAAGAAATCAAGGGGGGGAGCCAGCTTGATTTTATCTCAGGGAAAGGTAAATCAACGCCCCATCGAGTAGACCGGTTCCTCTCAGCGAAGTCTGCTATCCATTTGTCGATACTCTGACCCCCAATTATTCCGGGGTTAGCATTTTATAAAAACCAAGAATTCCTTAGCGACTCCCATTCACATATCGTGAATTCGCCAATGATGAAATAAATCATTGTCGCTTAAAGCAAAAAAAGCCCGGCAGGTTTTACCTGCCGGGCTTTTTTGTGCGTGGTTATTTTTGATGTCAATACGCTTCCACTTAACCCGGCGGCCAAGTCATTTGCCTGCCACCCAGCAAATGCAAATGCAGGTGATAAACGTCCTGTCCGCCGTGCTTGTTGCAGTTAAATACGGTTCTGTAGCCTATTTCAGCTATGCCTTCCTGTTTAGCCAGCTTTGCCGCCGTCTGTAATATCTGGCCTGCCAACAGGGTATCGTCCAGATCATTCAGCGTGGCCATGTGGCGTTTGGGGATAATCAGGATATGCACCGGAGCCTGGGGATTAATGTCTCTGAAAGCCAGGATATTTTCATCTTCAAAAACCACATCCGGTTTAATAACACCGGTAACCATTTTACAAAATAAACAATCGGTCATAGCCTTTTACCTTTTGTGGGTTGGTGAGGATCATCCTGTCGCCTTTACATGCCTACGCGGCCATTAAACGCATGCGATAAGGTGCCGCTGTCGGTAAACTCCAACTCGCCGCCCATCGGTACGCCGTGGGCGATTCTGCTGGCCGGCACTTGATGTTTTCTGGCCAGTTCGCCGATAAAATAGGCGGTTGCCTCGCCTTCGACCGTGGAGTTGGTCGCCAGTATCAGTTCCTTGATATGGCCTGTCGCCAGCTGTTGTTCAAGCTGATCCAGACCGAGTTCGTCGGGGCCTATGCCGTCCAGCGGCGATAACCGCCCATGCAGTACAAAATAGCGCCCCTTGAATGCGGTGGCTTGATCGATAATCCAGACGTCGGCGGGACTTTCCACGATGCAGATGATGGAATCGTCTCTTGATTTGTCTGCGCATATTGAACAAATATCGCCTTCGGTCAAGGTGCGGCATTGACTGCAGTGACCCATTTTTTCAGTCGCCAGCAGCAGCGTTTGGGCCAGCATTGTTGCGCCGTTGCGGTCGCGCTGGAGCAGATGGAATGCCATACGCTGAGCAGTCTTTGGGCCGACGCCGGGCAAGCAGCATAAATTCTGTATTAATTGCCCCAGTAAGCCGGATTTTTTCATTTTAAAAAGGCAGTTGGAATCCGGGAGGCAGCGGTATTCCGGCTGTGACATCCGCCATTTTTTCCTTTTTCATTTTTGCGACTTTATTGACTGCGTCGTTGATGGCAGCCGCAATCAAGTCTTCCAGCATGTCTTTATCGTCGCTCAGCAAGGACGGATCGATGGTTACCTTTCTGGCTTCGCGTTTGCCGGTCATCAGGATGGTTACCAAACCGCCGCCGGACTCGCCCATGATTTGCATCGCGTTCAACTCTTCCTGCGCTTTCTTTAAGTCTTCCTGCATTTTTTGGGCTTGTTGCATGATGTTGCCGAGTGCGTTTTTCATGTGTTTTTCTCCATTTTCGTTATACGGGTTCTATAGTACCGGGCATGATTCTGGCCCCCAAGTGTTCTTTTAAAGCTTGAACATTTTCGTCTGAATTAATCGCGTCAACCGCCGCCTGCTGCTTGTCTTCGCGGGCCTTGGTCAATTGCACGGCGGGTGTGGCGACCGTGGTTTTTTCGGTAGTGATCACCAGCTTCAAAGGTGTTTTGCGATAAGCCTGCAACGCCTTTTCCAGGTTTTCTTCTCTGCGTTTAATGCGTAAATGACTCGGATCCAAAATTAACGTACATACGTCATCATTTATATCCTGCAATACGCAGTGATTGGCCAATTCTCGGGTCGCCGGGGCAAGGTTCATCGCGGCTATGATTTCGGCCCAATCGGAATCGGGCTTTTGAACAACGGTTTCCTGAACGGTTTTTTCGGCATCGTAGGGTGCAATAGCGGTAGCGTATTGCACCGTATGTTCGGTTTCAGTGTGGCGCAATACGCTGTTGCTATTGCGTCCTACAACCTGAGCCGGTTTAACCGGCGTCGATGCTGTGCCGACCGGTCTGAAAGTCAGCATCCGCAACATGACCATTTCAAAGCCGCTACGCGGATCGGGCGCCAAATCCAGATCCCGTTGTCCTACCAGGCCTATCTGATAGTAAAGCTGCACATCTTCGGGTGTAAGCTTGGCGGCCAATGCGGCAATCATTTCCACGTCAAAATCGTGATCGATGGCTCCCGGTATTTGTTGCAGCAAGGCGATGCGATGCAGGACTTGCAAAATCTGTTGCAGCACATCGCTAAAGTCCGGCGTTAAATCGGCTATCTCGTTTATTTTATCGAGTATCGCCGCCGCATCGCCCTCGGCCAGAGCCGTTAAAATATTCTCGACAGGTTGCTGCGCCACCGTGCCCAGCATTGTATTGACATCTTCGGTGCCGACTTTGCCGTTGCCGTAAACAATGGCCTGATCGAGCAGGCTTAAGCCGTCGCGCATACTGCCGTCGGCAGCGCGCGATAATAATTTTAAAGCGCCGGATTCGGCTTCAATGTGTTCCTGTTCGAGGATGAATTCCATCTGCGTGAAAATCTGGCCGGGCAGCAAACGCTTGAGATTGAACTGCAAACAGCGGGACAATACGGTGACAGGGATTTTGTGGGGATCGGTGGTAGCCAGCAGGAACTTTACATGCGGGGGCGGCTCTTCGAGCGTCTTCAATAAGGCATTGAAGCTGTGCCCGGACAGCATGTGTACTTCGTCGATCAGGTAGACTTTATAGCGACCGTGATTGGGTGCGTATTGGGCATTGTCGAGTAAATCCCGGGTGTCTTCGACCTTGGTGCGCGATGCCGCGTCCACTTCGATTAAATCCAGAAACCGGCCTTCATCCAGATCGCGGCACACGCTGCATTTGCCGCACGGATTGAAATCCTGGAGATTTTCGCAATTGATGGCCTTGGCTAAAATTCGGGCAATGGTGGTTTTGCCTACGCCGCGCGTTCCGGTAAATAAATAGGCGTGATGGAGCCGGTCATGTTGCAAAGCGTTGATTAACGATTTGACCACATGCTCTTGTCCGACAACTTCGGTGAAATTATGGGGACGCCATTTTCTGGCGAGAACCTGATAATTCATGGCAGGCTCGAAAGGTAAGTATGATTTGGGCGGCGACCATGCCAGCCACATCCCGGCACACGAATCTGCTGCTACCGTTGCTCCCTTCCGGGCCTGGCGGGGTTTACAGCATATCGTTGCGAGAGGACCGACACGGTCACCATTAAAACATCAGCCGTACTGGCTAAAGGACGGCTATTATCGTTGAATCGGTTTAATAACACAAGCCGGAATGGCTATGTTTTTTAAAAAGCTAAAGGGTAGCCAGCGATCGAATAGTGTGGGCGCGAATTTATTCGCGCTTTTTAACGTCTATTGCGCGAATAAA
>JAURVK010000165.1 GCA_030655535.1 Methylobacter sp.
CCTCCAGCGCAGCCAACGCCACAGACGATAGTGGCACCTGTCGTTTAGAGCCGTTTTTTGTTTTATCCAGGAAGATCGTTTTTTTATCCAGATCAACCTGATCGATTGATAACGTGTACATTTCCCGAAGCCGCATTGCAGTCTCAACGGCCAGCGTAAACAGCAAATGCCATGCCAACCGGTCATTCATCGTTATGCCGCGCTGAACCCCTTTAGGAAAATTCCCGTCCAAAACCCAGATAATCTTTTCATGCTCCCCAGGCAACAACCGCCGGTCGCGCTCAGTATCGGTTTTTTTATCGCCATCCGATGCAGTGTAACTAGCATAACGCTTAGACAGCATCCGCAGCGGATTTGCTCCAAGCCACTCATTTCGCAAACACCAATCCAATAGCCGAGCAACCGCGCCGACTTTGTGTCGTATAGAGCTGGGCGACAACCGATCTTTTTGCTTCATCTCAGAAACCCAGGCTTGCGCCCAGGCAATGTTAATTTGTGCCGTTTTAAATGTGGTAAGTTTGGGCAGCATAGCATTAAGCAGTAGCCGGTCAGACTCAGATATTGACACCTGAACCAGGTATTGCCTAGCCCACACATCGACCGTCGGCACCGCTGGCGGGGCAGAGTCCTGCAACTCCACCGGCAAAATACCTTGATCAAGCAATCGCTCCACGCCGACTGCATAAGCCCGCGCTTCATCTTCTGTCTCAGCGCTGGCATAATGCGGCTTAGGCAGAATACCTTTGCGCCTGATAATAATTTCCCAGCTACCTGCCGAGCGTTGCCGTATTGTTGCCATTCTCGCGTAAGCCCCCTACCAAGATGTCTCGGAGTGGTTTTAACCACTTCTTTCGGTATTTTTGGGGTATTTTTAGCTCATTTATGTCTATTATTGCAAGCTATTTATTTCAGGCGAAAAAAAACCGCCATGATAAGCGGTTGATTTTTATTAACTTCTATGGAGGCTGCGGGCGGAATCGAACCGCCGTAGATGGCTTTGCAGGCCACTGCATAACCATTTTGCTACGCAGCCCTAAAAGGGAAATAAAAAAGCCGCGATAGTTCGCGGCTTTTTTTTAAATTAATTGGAGCGGGAAACGAGGTTCGAACTCGCGACCCCAACCTTGGCAAGGTTGTGCTCTACCGCTGAGCTATTCCCGCACTTCAATTTATTTGCTCATTATAAGCCTTTTTTACATCCTGTCAATCTTTATTGAACATCAATTGCCGAAATCCAGCCTGAACTGCCTTTACATTGACCCTCATCAACCTGAACATTCACGAATGCATTTTTCTTTCCTGCAAAATCCTGGAAGCCGGTAATAATGACAGGCGTACCCTGAGCTATACGTCTGCAAGACTCAACCTTACCTTTACCTTCATCTTCACTATCATCAAATGCCGCCATAGACCCAGGCACGGGAAGCAATTTAATAGGCGATTCAATTTCATAAGTATTGGGGTTTTTCAAAACATACCGCTGCCCGGCAACAAGATTCTTGGCCGAAGGTTCGGAAATAGTACCTGAATCACCACCGCTTAACATAATAACAAGCAGCAGGAAGATTACGCCACCAACAATACCAAAAAATACTTTTGGATTTTTTTCTTTTAAGTCCATCATTGATGAAAGCAACTTTCCACCCGTTTCTTTTACAGCATCTACCGTTTTTTTAGCATTCTCTTCATTGCTCATTTTATATCCTCACAATTATAATTTTTTATTATTTTCAGGTTATCATTAAAAGTATATTACCTAATTACCCCGATAACTCATAGATACAAATATTCTCACTACGATTAAAAAGCTGACAATTCATCACCAATAATCAACTTGACATGCCAACTTACCACGATAAAAAAACTTTTCAAGCGCTATATGCATATATCGCTATATTTCAATAACATACGTTATTTAAATGAAATCGTAGCCTTTTTTAGCCTGTCCCGATACCGACTTGCCCTTTTCCGCTACCCGTCGACATTCAAACTGCCAGTAACCCAAGCCGACATTCTTCCTATTACTCAACACAACAGGAAAGTCTTCGTTATTCATAAACATTCGAATAACATCACCATCTTTCAGCATAAAAGTATCGGTAATGATATAGCTTTTTTCGCCTTCCAATTCCTTTGCGCTATAAAACAGGCCTTTTTGCGGAACCTCTTTTCCCACTTCATCCAATTGAACATAAGTGACGGCAATGGATTGATGAGCCAATAATTGCATGCCAAAGTTTATTCTGTCGTTTTGCTTATCGACAATGACCTTATTGACTATCCCTAATGAACGCTTATGCTCTGAGCTGTCTGTTTTTCTAAAGCTGACCAAGCTACCCACCGACAGTACGCCCGTTTTTTCAAATACACCGGACAATAACCGGTCAGACGCCGATTGAACGAGAAGCTCCAGGTCTTTTTCACCGTCAATCCCCATAGCATTTTGCAGTTCATGGGTTGACTCCAAACCTACGGCAATATATCGGTCCATTCTATCGCTAAAAAAGGGCACTCCCTGCAGGTCAACTCCCAACCATCGTTGCTCAAGATAATCAAGCAATTCTGCAGCGGGTTTTCCGCTATTATTGTTCATCACATGCATTGAACTAAACCTTGCCTCCGCCGCATTAATCAATTTTTCTTTTTGCTTAAAAGCCTTAAACAATTTGGAAAAGTCCAAATACAACATGGCTGAATCGTTTTTAGCACCCACCTCAAATTGATAATGCGGCGATTTATCCTCGTCCGTTAAGACTATGCACTGTATTTCTTGCCCATTTACCGGTTCTTTTTTTAGGCTAATCAAAGATCCTATCGTTTCTATAAAGCTATAAACCAGCAAAATTTCCTTTTGCATTAGGCCGGTCGGATCAGCGAGACTGAGTAACAGGATCTGCCGATAGCACTCTTCAGGACTACTTGATTTAGTGGACTGACTTATATCATTGGCAACTTTGGCGGTGTTATTTTTTATGGTTACACTCAGACTGTAAAGTGAGTGTAAATCTATCCATACCCAGTCAGGTATCGGCATCCCCATAATAAAATGGCTGACAATAATACTACTCAGCCCTTTAATGCTGCGCTGAATTGCCAATGCGGCATTCTTTCCTTGAAACCAGCCGACATTACGCTTGGTTAGCTCCTTAACTACCATCCAATAACCGATCGTGAATTCTTTTTCAATTGAGATCAATACATTCAAGATTTTCTTGTCATTTTCTTCTTTTGGAAAACCCGCCTTAATCAGTCTGGAGCGAAGATAGTCTTCAATAACATGAGTGCTTGATCTTAAAAGCTCCAGCGCATCCAACCGTAACTGAACAGTCATTTCAATAGAATTAAAATCTATAAGAAAATCATGCAACAGGCGAACGGCTAACCCAGGATTAGCCGTAGGTAATTCAGCAACCCAATGTCGCAGTGCCTTTACTTCAAATTCTTTTAGGCGCTGGGGATTATTTTGTTGTGCTGGAATAACCAGAAAAAAAGAAGTCTTCACATATTCACCGAATTTATTTTAGGATAGGGCGGCTAAAGCCACCCACTCATACAATTACCAACAGCATCACGATCCATTATTCGAGGCATCAAGCCCCGCCTTTTCTCATCATCATCCCTTTTGACGGGTTATAGCCAATGATTGCTGCCGCCATAAACACGATAAAGGCAAGCAATGTATAAATAAATGTTTGGCTGTTAAACTGACCGTATAGGGCGAAACGGATTAATTCAACAGCTTGGGAAAATGGATTATAGTGCGCCAGATGATAAAGCAGCTCACTGGACTCTTTCATTTTCCATAAAGGATACAATGCGGTTGACATAAAAAACATCGGGAAAATCACAAAGTTCATCACTCCGGCAAAATTTTCCAATTGTTTTATAAAAGAAGACAACAACAACCCCAGAGCGCCCAGCATTAATCCTGTCAATAACAGCGCAGGCGCCAGCCACAGATACCCTTGCCACGGCGCCTGAATATCATAAAGCCACGCAATCGCTAAAAATACATAGACTTGCAGAATAGATACACCGGTGCCGGCCAGTAATTTACTGAGCAATAAAAACCAGCGCGGCAACGGGCAAACCATCAAGATACGCATACTGCCCATTTCCCGGTCGTAAACCATCGACAATGAACTCTGCATGCCGTTAAACAACTGGATCATGCCGATCAGGCCGGGGGTAATATAAACCTCGTAAAGAATATAGGTCTCGTAAGGCGGGGTGATCGCCAGTCCTAATGCAGCCCTAAACCCGGCTGCGAATACAAATAACCAGACTAAAGGCCTGACCAAGGCGGAAATAAAGCGCTCGCGTTGGGTCACAAATCGCCATAATTCGCGCCAGATGATGCCCCACATGGCGCGCCAGTAATGAAGCAACCTCATGCCTGCTCTCCTTGGGTCAATACATAAAAAGCGTCTTTAATCGTTGGCGTTTTTGTTACCTTAAGAACGTCGTCAACCGTTCCGTTGGCTTTAACCTGCCCTTTATCAAGCACGATTAAATGATCGCCCGGATAAATTTCGTCAATCAAATGGCTCGCCCATAAAACCGCCAATTTTTCTTCTACGGCTAAGCGATGTACGTATTCGACGATAGACAGCCGACTGGGCACATCCAAACCGACGGTAGGCTCATCCAGCAACAGCACCGACGGTTTATGCAATAAGGCCCTGGCAATCTCCACGCGCCGCCTATGCCCGCCATTGAGCTGGCGTACTTTTTCAGAGCGTCGGTCATACATAGCTAATCGCTCCAACTCCTGCTGAATCCTTTGCGTAGCCTGTTTTCGACTCATGCCATGCAAGGCGGTGTGATAGCGCAAGTTTTGCATCACCGTCAAATCCATATCCAGGGTAGTTTGCTGGAACACCACACCCAGTCTTGCCAACGCTAACAGCGTTTGCCGTTTAATATCAAAGCCGCATAACTCGATACGCCCGTCACGAGTATCATACAAGCGTGTAACCAAGGAAAATAAAGTGCTCTTCCCTGCCCCGTTAGGGCCTAACAAAATCGTGCATTCGCCCGGCTGAATCTTAAAATTAACCTGACTTAGCGCTTTTTTACCGCCATAAGAAAAACTTAAATCTTCGACGGATAATGCTGCGGATGAGTTCATGGCTTTACTGCGACTCCCCAGGGATACGTACCCACACCGACCGATTTAGTCACTTTTTGACTATCAAGATCGATTATCGAAATATCGTTACTGGTACCGTTAGTGGTATATAGCCTTTTTTGATCCGGTGAAAACGCCAGATTCCAGACCCGCTGACCAACCAGCAGATATTTTTCCACCTCAAAAGTCCGGGCATTAATGACAGCAACACGATTAGCAGGCCCCAATGCCACATAGCCGCGTTTGCTGTCTTTATCGATAACCACGCCTACCGGCTGGATTTTATCGCGTGTCACGCCTTGTACATCGAACGGGATGGTTTTGATGATCTGTTTGGTTTTTACATCCAGAACCATCAAGGTACCGGCCATTTCCGATGTAACCCACAGTTGCCGGCTATCGGCGGTAAAACCCAGCGCACGGGGACGCGGATCAACCAAGGTATTTTCTACGATAGCATTGGTCTTGGGGTCAATCCAATGCACCATATTGGTGGTTTCGGATGCACTGACCACCCAAAGATTATCAGGACTCGCGGTGATGCCCTCCGGCTCCACGCCCACCTTAATCTGTTTAATCGTTTTTTTTTGCTGAATGTCGATAACAGTGACCAAGCTGTCATCTTCATTCGATACATAAAGCCTATCACCCGCAGGATTTATCGCAAACGTTTCGGGATCGTCACCGGACGGTAACTGTCCCACTTCCTTCAGCGTCTCGGCATCAACAATCTTAATGGTATTGTCATCACTGGTTGCCACATACAAAAACTTATTATCGGGGCTGATCACGATGCCTCTGGGGCGCTGACCGATTTCTACTGTTTTGATTAGTTTACCGGCGATAGGATCGACAACCGCCAGCGCATTATCTTTTTCAAGCGTAACAAACACCGTTTCAGCCTGCGCTACTCCCGCCAGTACAGCCGTTACAAACAGCCCTAAAATATTTTTTTTCATTATTTACTCCATTTACAGGTCGATTCGGATTGATCATAGCCTAAAGTATCGAGTTCGGTTTTGGGATGCAAAAAACCTTCAATCGGTGCGACAGCAACCAACGATCTGGGCGCTGCCAGCAAAACAGGTTGCCGCAACTGCCCATCCCAAGGTCGGAACGACAAAGGATTGCCTTTATAGCCTTGCAACGCAAACGCATCGCTCAACATATAGTCCTTAAGCCGGTTTACATCATTAGATTGAGTACGGGTAGCCGCCTCGCCAATGGCTCTAACCGCCAGATAAGCGGCATAATCGGGTTCTTCCATCCAGCGTCCCGCTTGCTCTTTAAAACGAGTTTGAATCTGCACCGAGCCCCATTGTTCATGGGTTCGATGCCATGCCGTAGCGATTAATCCCTGAGTACCGATTACCGGTCTGGCATTCCAGGTCCGGTATTCAAGATATTCACCAAACCGGCCTTGCTCATCGGCAACGACCAGCACATCGTAATCGTCTACCTGAGTAAATACCGCCACATCCGATTGTGCAGTGCGCCGCGCATCGTAGGTATGTTCCCAGGTTTTTTCCTCGACTATTTTCATGCCGAATCGTTTAGCTGCCCGTCTGAGCGCATCGGCAAATAAACGATCTTCCTCGGTAGCGCCGATGACTAAAAACCACTTATTCCAGCGCTTTTTCATCATGTATTGCGCCAGCGCATCGGCACGCATTGCCCTATTAGGCAAAAGATGCAAAACGTTATTGCGGCATTGCTCATTGCGTAATACATCATCGATTGTTGCCACATCAAACAACAGCTTCTGTTTTGCGGAGGGCAAATCTGCGATGCTATTGATCGCATCGCTAGGCAAGTTAACAACGACATACGGATATTGATCGCCAATAGCTTTATTAAAGGTATCGATAACATTGCCATCCAGAGGCACGATGACTTTTTTCAGCACAAACTGCTGCCCGGTAAACTGCCCGGTCGTATTATTGTCATCAGTCGCCAACGCTGCCCCCAAAACGCCCTTATCTTTGATAAACGCATCCAGATTAGACAACGGCGGAGGGACTTTCTGCTCTTGCGTTAAATAAGCAATATTGATCGTCTGTTTAGCCCCAGCATAAACAAAATTAACGCTAAGCAAATGAATAATAAATAAAAATCCAATAGTTGCCTGAAGAGACAAGTTAATTGATCGCATCATTTCCTAACCCTAATAAAACACACAGGTGCTAATTTTAACGGATTCATTCACTTTGTTTAGTTTTTCGATGAAGTTTACTAAAACTAACATGAAATATTTCATTCTAAAGTTGCCGCACCTGCCTGTAAAATCAGTCGCTCTAACTTTAACAAAATCCATTCTTTTGAGTTAGCCGGCATCACCAACAAATAGTCTATTGACTTCGTTCAACAAAGAGTTCAGCATTAATAAAGTACCCATTATTCTAGGGCTAAATTTCAGGTTCAAGACAAGACCGTTGCCGTTTTTTTACGGCCCGATTAACTCAGCTAAAAGGACATAAAAATGGACGCCAGCAAAGTACAACCACGACAAGAGCCGCTTATTACCACGACATCCCAACGCACAAAAAGCGTGGAAAGTAATGAATCCGCTGTCGAAACCCGGTCAGCTAACGACCAGGACGACAGTTCAAAAGTTTCTGCTCAAACAGTACAACTTTCCGATACGTCAATAAGACTATCTGCATCTTCGCCAGTAAGAAGCAGCGACAGATCTGCCCCGATAGAAAATAGAGAACAAGCTCAACAGGCGGCCCGCCAAATTATCGCCGACTTTCAAAGCAACCCGGCCCAGGCACAAGGAACTCACAGCAACATAACCGAAAACGCAGTAAAATCTTTGTTAGGTTAAGACGACTGCTCATCGCCAATGGCACATTTTATTTTAAGCGGCATAGCCGTTTATCCGGTAAAGTCATTAGCAGGCATTAGTGCAAACAGCTGGCCTGTCACTGAAAACGGCTTTCAGCACGACAGAAAATGGATGATTATCGACCATAACCGGCAATTCCTTAGCCAGCGCAAGTTGCCGGAAATGGTTTTAATTAAAACCGCACTGACCGATAAAAACCTGATCCTGTCAGCGCCGGGCATGGAAGATTTATCCCTCCCCATTAAACCCGTTAATGGACAACTCATTAACAGCACCATCTGGCATGACCAGTGTGATGCCCGTAGCGTTTCAAAACAAGCCGACCAATGGCTGAGCGATTTTTTAAAACAAGATTGCCAACTGGTTTACCAGCCCGACGAGGTCATTCGACCGGTTGATCCCGACTATGCCAAGCCTTCCGACAAGGTGGCATTTTCCGACGGCTTTCCTTTCCTGATCATTTCAGAAAATTCTCTGACTGCATTAAATAACGAAATGCAGCTGAATTTGGCTATGGCCCGTTTTAGACCCAATCTGGTTATTTCCGGCTGTCCCGGCTATGCAGAAGACAGCTGGCGCGAAATCAGCATTGGCGCTATCGATTTCAGACTACCCAAACCTTGCTCCCGCTGCTCCATTCCGACAATCGACCCTGAAACCGCACAAACCGGCAAGGAACCGCTGATCACGCTCAACCGTACCAGAAAATGGCAAAATAACGTTTATTTCGGACAAAATGCGCTGCATAATCAATGCGGTCAATTGAGTGTCGGCGATACCGTGCACATCAAACTAACCGGCGCAAAACAACCGCCCATCTAATCTCTCCGGGCAAGCAACAAATCTATGCCGTTTGTAATGGAACACAGATGACTCTGATTAGGCGGATTTACGCGAATTTCTAAAAAAGCGCAAGCCAAGTTTGCTGTAAACATGCCTTAACAATTTTATCTGTAATATCTTTTATGAAGAAGATCTATTTTATCCGCGCTTATCAGCTAAATCAGCGTCATCTGCGTTCTATTTTCCATATAAAATCGTTACAAAATAATGCATAAAGCCCTACTGTTGATTGTCATCCCGCTATTGTCTTACGGCTTTTGGCTCAGTGAAGAATTTAAAGGCATTGCGGCGGGTGTCTCAATTTTTCTGTTCGGCATGCTGTCCCTGGAGCAAGGCTTTAAAGCATTTACCGGCGGCGTACTGGAACGAATTCTGCAAAAAACCACCGATACCACCTGGAAAAGTTTCGGCTTCGGCTTCCTATCGGCTTCCTTGATGCAATCCAGCAGCTTGGTCTCAGTCATCACCATATCATTCCTGAGTGCGGGCTTGCTTGATTTAGTTGCGGGCATCGGTATTGTTTTCGGCTCCAATCTGGGTACGACAACCGGCGCATGGCTGATCGCAGGGCTGGGTCTGAAAATTAATATTGCCGCCTACGCCATGCCAATGCTGGTTTTTGGCGTTTTATGCCTATTTCAGAACGGCAAACAGTTAAAAGGCATCGGCTATATCCTGACCGGCTTGGGTTTTCTGCTGCTCGGCATACATTACATGAAAGAAAGTTTTGAGCACTTTGAAAGCGCCATAAACTTGGCCGAATATGCCATGCCCGGCGTCAAAGGCTTACTTATTTATACTGCCTTAGGCATCATCGCCACCATTATCATGCAGTCCAGTCATGCCACCATGCTATTAACCATTACTGCGGTTTCTGTGCATCAAATTACTTATGACAATGCGCTGGCGTTGGCAATAGGCGCCAATGTCGGTACAACAGTTACCGCAATCATTGCTGCTTTAGGTGCCAATGTTCAAGGTAAACGTCTGGCAGGCTCACATCTGTTAATCAACCTGAGCACCGGAATCTTTGCCCTGATTTTTATTAAACAATTCGGCATCGCCGTTGACATCATCAGCGCAAAACTGGGTATTGCCGACACCGACAATGCGCTGAAACTAGCGACATTTCACAGCCTGTTTAATCTTACCGGCATTATTCTGTTTTTTCCATTTATCAATCAACAGGTTACTTTACTGGAAAGAATATTCATAGAAAAACGTCCCGCTATTTTCAAACCGATATATTTGGACCCGTCCGCCATGGATTTCCCTGAAACAGTCGTTGAATCGGTCAGACTGGAAAGTATTCATTTATATGAAAATGCCATTCATATTATTTTGCACACTTTTGGCCTGCATAAACGCGATCTCCAAAAAAACGACTCACTCAAGCAACTCATAGATCAAAACACACAGCCGATTGAATACGACATAGACGCCAGCTATGAAAAGAGAATAAAAGGTATCTACAGCGCTATTATTGCTTTTATCAGCCAAGCCGGATTCACTTGGGAAATGACCCAGTCTTCAAGGCTTTCCTGGCTACGCGAGGCCAATAAACACCTTGTAGAAGCCATTAAAGACACCAAGCACTTGCAAAAAAACTGGGGGCGAGCCAGATCCTCAACCAATCAAATCAGGATCGATGAATACAACAAAATTGCCTACCAAATAGTCTTGCATATCCAGAAAATTGAAACTTTCAGGCATAAAATTGCAGGCAACGAATTACCGTTATTATCGTTGGACACATTAAAAGCATCCATTAAAAATGACGACATGCAAATGAATCGCGCCATTGAAACGCTGATTAGAGAACGAAAAATATCCCCTGAAACCGGATCCTCGCTGATTAATGACAGCGCCTATATGCGCAGCATTAAAAAAGATCTGCTCAAAGCCGCTGAAACGCTGTTTTTGCACCGCAACATCGGCGATGCCGATGTTGAAGATCAATTAAGCCTAAATGAAACCGAGATCAATGATGTTGTTCACACTATGGATACTCAATAACATCATTCTTGCACCAATTTAACTACACTCATAACCCGTCATTCCAGCCATGAAAATAGAAAAATTGCTCCATAAATTACAGGCTTTTTTTGACACCGAAAAACACAAAAAAAGACAACATATCGAGGAATTGAAAAGAATCCTGCTTAAACTGAAGAAAAAAGAACGAAAAATCACCTATATCTTGCAACAGACTGACGACGATTGCTTAACAAAACATTATCAAACTGAATTGGAAATTATCAGGGTACAGCGAAAAAAAGGTATTGAAGTTTTGCAACAACTTAACGAACGTAAAAAAAATTGAACACAAGCCCTACCCCCACTCTGTCGCCGCCGCCGACTAACCAACACGCGCAACATTTACCGGCGCATACCCATGCTGTTTCAAATATAATACTTTATTAAGCTAGTCTAGAATTTTCATCTTTCCGCTAATATTTTGTATTCTTGTGAGTCCCATATGCAATTTGCAGTGTTTTTATCCATTTTCACCTTAATAAAACTTTCATTAAGTGATGCGTTATTTAAAATTGACCTATTCTTAAGCATACTGGATAAAAACAGCTCCATTGCACATAAATCTTACCAGCTTTTTAAGTTACTAAAAGCCTTGCTTTGCTCAAAATATAATCCGTTTCTACTCGCCCTGCTTTTTCCTTCTCTATCGATGGCAGCCGCTGAGGTAAGTACTATTAGCCAAGTGCAACCGTTGGATTTAACCCAGCACTGGGCCGGTTATATGGCCCTGGTAGTTTTTACAATTGCCTATATTCTCGCAATGACCGAGGAGGTGACTGAGTTAAGAAAATCGAAACCGATGGTATTTGCAGCAAGCGTGATCTGGATATTTATCGCCGCCATTTATGCCAACGGCGGAATGAGCGAGCAAGCAGGGGTAGCGTTCCGGTCCACGCTGGAGGGCTATGCCGAACTGTTTTTGTTCATCATGGTGTCGATGACTTACTTGAATGCCATGGAAGACCGGGGCGTGTTTGACAGCCTGCGGGTCTGGCTGTTGAGCAAGAACTTCACCTATAGGCAATTATTCTGGATTACCGGTTTTCAGGCGTTCTTTATCTCGTCCGGCTGCAACAACCTCACTACCGCTTTGCTGATGGGTTCGGTTATTTTGGCTATGGGTAAGGATTGCCCGCGTTTCGTTACCCTATCCTGCATCAATGTTGTGGTCGCCTCCAATGCAGGTGGCTCATTCAGCCCCTTTGGCGACATCACCACGTTACTGGTCTGGCAAAAAGGCGTAGTGCCTTTTACCGATTTCTTTTCCCTGTTGATTCCGGCCATCATCAACTTTGCAATACCTGCCGCCATCATGCATCTCTTTATTCCGCAAGAAAGGCCCGCAGCAGTAATGGAAGCTCAGGACATGAAGCGGGGAGGCTGGACAATCATTTTTTTGTTCGTATTGACCATTATTACCTCGGCTTGCTTCGAAAACTTCCTGAGCCTACCACCTGCGGCCGGGATGATGATGGGCTTGACCTATTTAAAGTTTTTTAGTTACTACCTGCAAAAAACCCACGACTCCCAATCAGTACCGATACCCGTGGATTTGAGCGATGCCAAAATCGATCATTTTGCGCCCATGAAATACATGAACAATCTGCAACTAGAGGCGAATCAACAGCTGGCTAAAGAACTGCCTTTTGATATTTTCCAGAAAGTCGCACAATTGGAATGGGATACGCTGCTGTTCTTCTATGGTGTAATGGTTTGTGTCGGCGGATTGAGTTTTATCGGCTATCTGGGCGTGGCATCTCATCTTTTGTACGGCAGCATCGATCCTACAGTAGCCAATATTCTGGTAGGCATCGCCTCAGCGTTTGTGGACAACGGCACCATCATGCTCGCGGTATTAACTATGGCGCCGGATATTTCCCAGGGACAATGGCTGTTGGTCACATTGACTGCCGGTGTAGGCGGCAGTATGTTGGCGGTAGGTTCCGCAGCAGGCGTGGGCTTGATGGGACAGGCTAAAGGAATTTATACCTTCACCAGCCATTTAAAATGGACACCGGTCATCGTGCTGGGTTACTTCGGCAGTATCGCCGCCCACTTTCTTATCAATGGTCGCTATTTCTAAGCCGATCCTAAAATAGCTAATGTAATTGCCTGGATAGATGCGGTCATGATTTTATCGCTTATCCAGGCAGCGATAGCGGCTCTCTGATGATGCTACAGGCCCATCATCAGACTGCTTCCATGCTTTTTCAGCCAATGTCTTCGGCTTTGATAATCCGGCAAATGTTCGGCGACCAAAGACCAGAAATGGACGGAATGATTTCTGATTCTGATATGGCAAAGTTCGTGTACCACGACGTATTCCAGAACTTCGGGCGGAGCTATAATTAGCAGCCAGTTGATATTGATGTCGTTATGAATGCCGCAACTGCCCCATCGACTCTTTTGCGTTTTAATTTTAATCGTCTGGGGAAATAGCTGTTTTTTTTCCGCATGCTGTTTTACCAACTGCTCTACCTGGCTTTTCGATTCCTTTTTCATCCAGCGTATCAATGCCTCTTTTATCTCGGCACTGTGGTCTTTAATCATCAATGCGTCGGGGACATGAGCAATAAATTCAATAAATTCTTGGCTAAATTCTATTTTTAGCCTTTTTAATTTTGTGGGTCTTACTGCCAATTTATACGATACTCCCTGATAAGGAATTTCAGCGCCATGACCGTAAACAGCCGGAGCCAACGTTTTATACTGATGACTTTTAGCTGCAATTTTAGCCAACGCCTGGACTATCCACTGCTGCTTGGACTGAACGAATTGATGGATTTTATGTTCGGCGACTTTTACCGGGGCGACAACTTCCACTTTACCGGGCGTCACAATGATTCGCGTCTGCATGGCTCGCTGACTGCGTCGAATATGGTAAGAAAAGGATAGATTAAAAATGACGGTTCTCTACATTACTGGGATTTTGTAACATTCTTCAGTTAAATCGGTTCATAAACCTATTCACCCTGATTAATCATATGGGTTGCCAGTTGTTGTAAAGTCTGGCTTAAGTTTTCCCTGAAATTGGCGTCCATGGTTATTTCATTTAGGGCTTTATTCATACACAACATCCACTGATCTCTTGCAACGTCGTCTATCGCAAAGGCAATATGTCGCTGCCGCAATCTTGGATGCCCGTATTCCTGAATAAACAAGTCGGGACCGCCCAGCCAGCCGGACAAAAATTTGAACAATTTGTCATGCGCAGCCGACAAATCCGCCGCATGCATAACTCGAATTCCGGAAGCTTCAGGCAAGCTGTCCATAAAAAAATAAAACCGTTCCACCAGACTGAGTATTGCCGCTTCTCCGCCTATCAGTTCATAAGGTGTTGTTTGTCTGTTTTCTGTCATAATCCAGTGCTCTGAAAAACCATTCTTTCAATAATCCGATATTCTACTAAATATTTTTACCAATACCGCCAAACTCTTGTAAAATCAAAAAGACTATCTGTTCTGTTAACCGTTTATTTTTAAGGAATCCAAATACAATGAAACTAAATACCGCTATTCCACGCCCGGAAGCCAGTGTTCTGGCAACCAATAAAGTACTGAGAAACACCTATTTGTTATTATCGATGACATTAATTTTCAGCGCCATGACTGCCGGGGCGGCAATGTCCCTGAATCTACCGCATTTCGGCATTGTCATTACCCTAGTCGGTTATTTCGGTCTGCTGTTCTTAACGACCAAATTCAGTAACAGTAGCTTAGGCCTGGTTTTTGTTTTTGCCTTGACCGGTTTTATGGGATTAACTCTCGGCCCTATCTTAACCATGTACATTACCGCCTTCAGCAACGGCCACGAATTGATCATGACGGCATTAGGCGGCACCGGCGTTATATTCCTGGGACTTTCCGGCTATGCCTTAACAACACGCAAAGATTTCAGCTTTATGGGCGGCTTCCTGATGGTAGGCGTTCTGGTCGCATTTCTGGCGGGTCTTGGCGCAATGTTTTTCGCTATACCGGCTTTATCGCTGGCGGTATCGGCCATGTTTATCCTACTGATGTCCGGTATGATCTTATACCAGACCAGCGAAATCATTCACGGGGGCGAAACCAACTATATTTTGGCGACTGTTTCTTTATACGTTACCATCTACAACCTGTTCTTAAGCTTGTTGCAATTGTTGGGCGTATTCAGCGGCGAAGACTAAATAATCTTTGACGCCTATCCCACATTAAAAAGCCCGGCTAACTTGGTTAGCCGGGCTTTTTTTCCTTTCATAGCTGGTTTTTAGATCCATGCAATCGAATCAATAAAGCCGCCTCATCATGGCTTAATCCTGAGCTTTGCATTAATTCATGGACGCCGGCCCCGCTTCTTACTTTTCGGATATCTACGCTATATGCGTGATCCGGCTGGTCATTTTGCTCTACCTCTGCAAGCTTTGTCGCCAGATCGTTGATCTGCCCGTCAGTCACGGCTATCCGGTTATCCACTGCGGCTATTCGACTATCCACCGTCAAAGCGGCGGTACACAAGCCGACAATATCATTCGTGTTCCCGTGAACAATATCGTTAAGAGCCTGATAATCGTGTTTAAGCTTGCGCTGCGTGCGCACCAGCCAAAAAAGCACAACGAGCATCATAACAATCGCCACGCCCTCAATGATAAGAGCGGTCATCAAAGGATTATTCATCAAACAACTTCATCAATATGTTGTATGGGTTCAGCATCCTGCGCTTCCACTTCCTGTTCTTTTCTACGCGGCTGTTTCTCCGGGCGATTATCATCCCTTTTAATTTTTTTGGATTTTACGACTGGAAAAGAGAGTGATACGGGTTGTATTTCTAGCATGCCTGCCTCCTGCGACTGACATTAGTATTGATTTAATATTAGCCGTCATTTTACTTTATTGTTGATCAATTCGGCATCATCGTTGATCAACAGCCGTCGCTGTCGGCGCCAAATTTAATAATTTGGCGCGTTGTTCATCATTAGCGCCATAACGGGCGAAAGCCTGCGCCATTAATACCAAAACCACTCGCCTGTTCTTAAATCGCCCCGTCTCTATGTTGTTATCGCCAATAGGATGAAACTCGCCATAACCAATGGCTGACAAATGGGGCGGATTAATGCCGTCCTTGACAAACTCATGTACGACGCTGGTCGCACGAGCAGATGACAAATCCCAGTTCGACCTGAATTTTAGATTATCGATAGGAACATTATCGGTATGCCCTTCAATATTAATCATGTTTGGCAATGGCTTGATCACTTCGACAATTTTTTTCAACACGGGTATCGCTTTTTTGGACAATTCCGCCTCACCGCTCAAGAATAACAGCTCACTATTCATTTCCAGCTCTATCCAATAATCGTTTTTTTTAACTGAAACCAGCTCATCATCAATAAAAGGCGCTAAAACCTGTTCGAATTGATCGGACACTTGGCTCAACTGCCTTCTTTCTTTTAATATTTCTTCGCTCAGCTCCCGCCTTTTTTCAATTTCCACCGTCGTGGGATTTTCTAATGGAATAGGTTGTATGATCGTCGACAAAGCGCCAGCCTCAATGGAGATAACTTCGTTGCCCTGCTGTTCTTTATTTGAAAATGCTTCGCCTAATGAATCGGACAATGACTTGTACTTCCCTTCATTGACCGATGAAATTGAATACATGACCACAAAAAATGCAAATAACAAGGTAATGAAATCCGCGTAAGACACCATCCATCGGTCATGATTTGTAGTAGGCGACCGGCGGTCGGCCGCCCCTACATATCTTTTCATTCGCCTCGTCATAGCCAAGCCTTTACTATGCGTCATGCAGATAGCCGTCCAATTTCAGCTTGATATTTATTGGATTTTCGCCATCTGCAATAGCGATAATGCCCTCAGTCAGCATTTCCCTGGCTTGAGTCAATGCAAGCACATGGGTTTTTAATTTATTCGCAACCGGCAAAAAAATCAGGTTGGCAGAACCCACACCGTATATTGTCGCGACAAAAGCAGTCGCGATCCCTTGACCTAAAAGTCCCGGGTTAGTCAGATTCTGCATCACATGAATTAAGCCCATGACGGCACCGAGAATACCGATGGTCGGCGCATAACCGCCCATAGCTTCATACAATCCTGCCGCCTGTAAGCCCATATTTTCCTTGGAATATATATCCAGATCCAATATCTCACGTATTGCATCAGGATTATTTCCGTCAACCAACAACTGCAAACCCTTTTTTATAAACGGATCTTTTTCGTTAGGCAGCGCATTTTCAAGACCCAACAAACCTTCCTTTCGTGCCAGATGGCTCCAGTAAATCACCTTGTCGATTTGCGCCGAAAGATCCGCTTCTTTGGGTATTAATATCCACGAAAACATTTTCATGCTTCTGACAAAAATAGCCGGTGGAAATTGCAAAAGCGTCGCCCCGAATGTTCCCCCAAACACAATAATAAGTGCCGGCACATTAACCAACGAACTGATGTCGCCGCCATCCAATACGATCCCCAGCAGAATCGCACCGACACCGACTAAAACACCGGTGATGCTTAAAATATCCATTTTTTTAGTTTTCAACTCGGCCACTAAAAACTATCACTCGGCTGTCCATTCAGACAGCCTTGAACGTAATCTCAACACGGCCTGAGTGCTGATCTGGCTGACCCTGGATTCACTCACATTTAACACTTCGCCGATTTCCCGCAAATTAAGTTCTTCATCATAATAGAGCGATATAACCAGGCGCTCACGTTCGGGCAAACCCATGATCGCGTCTGCCAATGCCTGTTGAAAACCTTCGCGACCTAGGCCGTCTGCCAGACCTTCTTGCTGACTCAGGGATTCATCAAGATAATGATCCCCATCTTGCGCCAATTCTTCGACACTGAACACACGGCAGCTGCTTGAATCTTGCAGAATATGATTATATTCATCAATGGCTATGCCTAAATACTCAGCCACATCGACGTCTCTTGCCTCGCGCCCGGTTCTGTTTTCGATCGTCCGTATCGCGTCGGACACCCTACGCGATTTTTTATGCACGGAACGAGGCGTCCAGTCACTGCGTCTGACCTCATCCAACATCGAACCCCGAATACGAATACCGGCATAGGTATCAAAACTGGCTCCCTGCGAGGCGTCATAATTCTTGATAGCCTCCAGCAAGCCAAGCATCCCTGCCTGAATCAAATCATCGACTTGAACCGAATCGGGCAGTCTGTTCAATAAGTGGTAGGCAATGCGCTTAACTAACGGTGCATGCTGCATGACACGCTCATCGGTGCCACCCGCCTGTACCGCAGTGTACATTGCCACGCCACTCATGCAACATCCTTTTGTGAACCGTACTGAATCATTCTTTCAATAAAAAACTCGATATAACCGCCCGCCTGAGATTTCAGCGGCCAGCTGTCAATTCTTGCGGCTATCGTTTTCAATGCGAGAGCGGCTTTGCTTCTGGGAAAGCCGATAACGACCGGCATTTGTTTTTGAACTGATTTACGCAAATATTCGTCATAAGGCACTGCGCCTGCAAACTTCAGCGTAACATCCAGATAACGATCCGTTACTTTATTTAATTTCTGAAATAGCGCGTGGCCTTGTTGAACGGTTTGAACCATATTGGTGATCACATGAAATTTGGACAAACCATAATCCCTGTTCAGCAACTTGATAAAGGCATAAGCATCGGTTAACGAGGTCGGTTCATCGCAAACAACAACAACAATTTCCTGGCAGGCGCGGGTAAAATTCACTACACTCGCCGATATGCCGGCCGCTGTATCGACAATCAATACGTCGATATTTTGGTCGATCTCGCTAAAGGCATGGATCACTGAGGCTTGTTCAATCGTAGTCAATTCAGACATCTTCTGAATACCCGACGCCCCTGGAATCACTCTCAAACCCAAAGGGCCGTCAATCATGATTTCATCCAGGGTTTTTTCTCCCGACAGCACATGAGAAAGATTGAACTTGGGGTACACGCCTAACAAAATATCGACATTAGCCAAGCCCATGTCGGCATCCATTAACACCACCCGCTGTCCCATTTGCGACAAGGCGATGCCGATATTAACCGACAAGTTTGTTTTGCCTACACCGCCTTTGCCGCTGGTGATTGCGATAACCCGAACCGGTTTAATTTGATTCATTTTCCGTATTCCCGCTGCTTGATCAGATTGCTTATGCATAGCCTTGCGCCGCCCAAGCTTCATTATTTGCATCGTTATAGTCGTTCTCTTCGTCCAACTCAGCCGCACATTGCGCCACTAAAGTCAGGGCACAAGGGCTATGCATATCTTCAGGTACTTGCTGACCGTCGGCAATAAAAGACAGCGGCAAGTTATGTTCTATTATGGAAGAAATTGCCGAACCAATCGTTGCCGTCTCATCAAGTTTAGTCAAAATACAGGCTTGCGGTTCAAAAACCTGGAAGGCTTTGATAATTTCATTCATGGCCTTGTATTCGGTCGCAGCCGACATCACCAGATAGGATTTAATGGCTTGTCCGCTTTGTTGCAGGGTATTAATCTGCTCGACCAACTTCATATCGCGTTGGCTCATACCGGCAGTATCAATCAAAATAAGACGTTTGTCTGCAAAACCATTGATAATATTGCACAACTCAGAAGCGCTGGATGCCACCCGAACCGGAATACCCAGTATCCGTCCATAGGTATTCAGTTGCTCATGAGCGCCTATTCGATAATTATCGGTAGTAATCAAGGCAATCTGTCTTGGCCCGTGCTTTAAAATGAATTTTGCGGCCAGTTTGGCAATAGTTGTGGTTTTACCTACGCCCGTAGGCCCTACTAAGGCGGCAATACCGCCGTTCTGGAGCAAATCATCATCGGCTACCGGCATCACTTTAGCCAGCAGTTCTTGTGCCTGGCTAAAAGCAAGTTCGGCATCCGTATGATTGGCAAAACGGTTGGCAATTTTAACGCTCAGTTTTCTTGAAATACTCATGCCGGCTAAACGTTGCAGCAATTCAGCCCTGACCGGATTGGCTTGCGCATTATGCGCCCAACTAACGTTGGACAATTTGGAGTCCATCGCGGATCTTAAGGATTTGAGTTCCCGGCTCATTTCCAGCAACAAATTATCTGACAGATTGCTCTGTTTTTCCTCCGGCATGGCTATTTGCATAGGCCTTTCTCTTATAACCGGCTTGGTGCCTTTTGCTGTGACTGTTTCCAAATTTCCGCGCAGATGTACTTTTTCTGCATAGCCCACATACTGATCAATATTCCGGCGACCGCCAGGGACGGTGGAAGTGTCGGAATCGGTAGGGAAGCGCTGCGACCGCGCTGGAGCATTCTCAGCCAAAAAACCATCCGTACTTTGTTTTCTTGAGCTGCTTAAGACGTGCAAGCGATTTTTTTCTGCTTCAAAATCAGGCAAATCCATTTTTTGCGACCGAGAGGGAGACTGTTGCTCTTCGGCCTGTTTTTGCAACTTGCTTTGAATCAACTGCTCATCAAAATCTCGCGCTGCAACGATCTCAACACCGCCGTCAACCGACTTGTTTGACATGATGACTGCATCGGCGCCCAATTCTTCTTTGACCATTCGCATGGCCTGGCGTATATCTTCTGCAAAAAAACGTTTAATTTTCATAGGTTAGCCTCATGTGCTATGTTCGTCGCCCAACAGTTGAAACCACTTTGATCTGGCGATCAGCAGGTATTTCATTGTATGCCAAGACATGTAATCCGGGAATGGAATGGCGAACGAATCGGGATAACCAAGGGCGGATATAAGAAGAAACCAACAACACCGCTGTTTGTCCTTCCATTTCCATTTTCTGCATACTTGTCTGCAAGGATGTATGCATTTGTTCTGCTAACCCCGGTTCGATCCCGACACCACTTTCGCCTGCCGTCTGCAAAGACTTATGCAACAACTGTTCCAACTCATGATCCAGCGTAATAACCGGCAACTCGTCTTGCATCCCACTGATTTCATGGATGATTAATCGCCCCAATGCCGCGCGTACCGCTGACGTCAAGATGTCGGGATCTTGACTCTTAAGCCCGTACTCCGCCAAAGTTTCGACGATACTACGCATATCCCGGATAGGAACATGCTCTTGCAGCAGGTTTTGCAATACCTTGACCACCACACCTAGCGGCAATGTTTTCGGCACCAAGTCCTCGACCAACTTAGGAGCGGACTTAGCCAGGTTATCGAGTATCTTATACGCCTCTTCATAACCGAACAATTCATGGGCATGCGCCTGCAACAGATGACTCAAATGGGTCGCCACCACAGTTCCCGGATCAACCACCGTATAACCCAGGGTTTGCGCATGATCTTTCTGGCTCGGCTCTATCCACACCGCATCCAGACCAAAAGCAGGATCCTTACAGGCATTGCCCTTCAAGGTACCAAAAACACGCCCCGGATTAATCGCCATTTCCATTTCCGGCATAATTTCGGCCTCACCGACGGTCACTCCCATCAGCGAAATTCGGTAAGCTGTTGGACTTAAATCAAGGTTATCCCGGATATGCACCGATGGTATTAAAAAACCCAACTCTTGAGACAGTTTTTTCCGTACGCCTTTGATTCGAACCATGAGTTGTCCGCCCTGGTTCTTGTCCACCAACGGAATGAGTCGATAACCTACTTCCAGCCCGACAACATCGACCGGCATCACATCATCCCAGCCCAACTCTTTAGTCTCGGGAATGACGGTGTTTTGAGCCAGCTCCTGCGGATAATCGACAGCAACTAACTCGGCTTGTTTATGCTTCTTGTCAATTAAATAGGCGGAACCGGCTAAAATCAGGGCCAGCAAGATAAAGACCATATTCGGCATACCGGGAATGATACCCAGCGCGCCTACCACTGCTGCGGTAACCGTCAACGCTTTGGGATTTGCAAATAACTGAGTAGTGACCTGTTGTCCAATATTTTCGCCGGTGCTGCCGACCTTGGTAACCACCAGCGCGGATGCTGTCGACAATAACAACGAAGGAATTTGAGCGACCAAACCATCGCCAATAGACAGCAATACATAAATCTCGCCTGCCTCGGCAAAACTTAAATTGTGCTGAGTAACACCAATGGCAAGACCGCCAATCATGTTGACAAATAAAATAATAATCCCGGCGATCGCATCGCCCCTGACAAATTTACTGGCGCCATCCATAGAGCCGTAAAAATCCGCCTCGGTAGCCACTTCGGCACGCCGCTCACGCGCTTCATCCTGGGTCAGCAAGCCGGCATTCAAATCCGCATCAATAGCCATTTGTTTGCCCGGCATCGCATCCAGCGTAAATCGTGCCCCAACTTCCGCAATCCGTCCGGCACCTTTGGTAACGACCATGAAGTTAATGATGATCAATATCGCAAAAACCACCAGACCTACAGCAAAGTTACCGCCGATAACAAAAGCGCCAAAGGCCTCAATCACCTTACCGGCAGCATCGCCGCCCTTATGTCCGTCGATCAATACGACACGTGTCGAAGCCACGTTCAGCGCCAGTCGCAGTATGGTCGCCAGCAGAATAACGGTTGGAAATGACGCAAATTCCAACGGTTTAATGGTGTAGACAACAACCAGCAATATAATTAGCGAAAAAGCGATATTAAAGGTAAAGAACAGGTCGAGTACGAATGCCGGCAACGGTAATATCAGCATCGACAACACCATGATGATAACCAAGGGCGCACCCAACTCGGCTTTGCCCAGTATCGCCAACGCTGCTTTTAATTTAGCAAAGTCCATACCCGGTTAATCCCGTTTAAATTCGTCAGGCACGTTAATATCTGCCGGCGGCAATGGCGCTCTCCAATCATTTTTCTGAGCAGCTTTTAACTGATAGACATAAGCGAGAATCTGAGCTACGGCCAAATAAAGCCCCTGCGGTATCTCATTATCTATTTCGGTCGAATAATACAACGCTCTGGCTAACGGCGGAGACGCCACCAGCGGCACCTCGGCGCCAATCGCTGTATTACGGATTTGGGCGGCTATCAAATCGACGCCCTTGGCAACCAGCTTTGGCGCGCTATTTGAGTTTTGATCATATTTTAAGGCCACCGCATAATGATTGGGATTGGTAACAATAACATCGGCGTTCGGCACTTCCGACATCATACGTCTTTGCGACATTTCCATTTGCACTCTGCGCTGCCTACCCTTGGTTTCCGGACTACCCTCAGACTCTTTATTTTCATCCTTAATTTCCTGCTTGGACATTTTTAGGTTTTTAGTGTGCTCCCACAGCTGATAAGGCACGTCGATCATCGCAATTAAAACCAACGAAGCGCTAAGCACTAAAAAGCACACACCGATAATATTCAGCGCATGACTGACTGATTGATCTAGCGGCTCAGCGCTCAATCCAAGCAATTTATCGATAAAGCTTTTGTACAAAGCAACCGCTACAGCAAAGACCAATAAAATTTTCAATAAGGCTTTGAATAGCTCAACCAATCCTCGTACCGCAAAAATTCTGGCGATCCCTGTAATTGGATTCATTTTTGACGGTTTAAACGCTATAGCCTCCCAACTGAACACCCAGCCGCCCATCGATATGGGGGTAATAATGGCGACAAAGACCATCAGCGCAAAAAACGGCGCCATCAATAGGAGGCTATCAATCATCGCCTGTTTAAAAAAGACCATCGGACTAACGGGGTCGAAAATAATTTCGCGGCTCAACTGAAACTGCGCCTGCATTACCTCTATCAAGCCCTTGCCGATTTTTCCTCCCTGTATAAGAAACATCGAGGCACTTGCTATCAGCATGACAAAAGTATTGAGCTCCCTGGACCTGGCAATCTGGCCTTTCTTTTTGGAGTCTTCTAGCCGCTTACCCGTGGGTTCTTCGGTTTTATCGTCTTTATCTGCCATAACTTAATTTACAATTGCAATAACTGGCCGATCAAATCGTAAGCATCCGTCAATATCCCGGAAAATTGAGTCAGCACATCAGGTAATGTTTTCCAAACCAACAGCATTCCCAACATTAAGGTTACCGGAAATCCCACCGAAAAAATTTGCAATTGCGGTGCCGCTCTGGCCGCTACCCCAAAAATGACATTAACCAACAACAGACTGGCCATAACCGGCATGGCCAGCAATAGGCCACCCGAGAACAACCGACCACTCCAGACGATAATTGACCAGACGCCTGCCTTATCTATACCGTCTATACCAATGGGCAAGGTTTTAAAGCTATCCAGCAGCATTTGTATCAACAACAAATGACCATTCAAACTGATAAAAACTAAGGTAGCGATAATAGTATAGAGTTGCGCAATCACCGGCACCTGCTGCCCGCTTTGCGGATCTACCATCATTGAAAAACCCAAGCCCATGCTTAAAGCAATGGCTTGCCCGGCAAAAACGACGGCGGCAAAAACCAACTGCACGATAAAACCACTGGTCAAACCGATCATAGTCTGAGTAATAGCCATCATAAATCCAGTATAGCTAAACATTTCAACAGCAGGCAAAGGGGGGAGTAAAGGCATGATAACCAGCGTCATTACCAGCGCAAGAATCAGCCTGACTCGGGTCGGAACCGCTTGAATGCTGAACAAGGGCACGGATACAAACATCGCACTAATACGCATTAAAGGCCATATAAATAATGCCGCCTGATCGAGGAGCTGCTCTTCGGTAAAGTTCAACGTTCAACCAATTAATTGAGGAATATCCCGGATCAAGCCCTGAAAGTAATCAAGGAACATTTGCATCATCCCCGGCCCCATAATCATCAAAACAATCCCTATAACCATTAACTTGGGGATAAATGTCAAGGTCGCCTCATTAATCTGTGTAGCCGCCTGAAACATCGCGATAATCAGGCCTACAGCCAATGATGGCAATAACACCGGAGCCGTCAGTTTAACCGCGACAATCATCGCATCCTGCGCAATGGTAGAAATGGTTTCCGGTGTCATAATTGACCTCTTTTGTTGTCAACCAACATAAAAACTCGCCGCTAACATTTCCATAATCAAAGACCAGCCATCGGCCATAACAAATAGCATTATTTTAAAGGGCAAAGAAATAATCATCGGCGACAACATCATCATACCCATTGACATCAGTACGCTGGCAACCACCAAGTCGATAATCAAAAAAGGCAAGAAAATCAAAAAGCCTATTTGAAATGCCGTTTTTAGCTCACTGGTCACAAAAGCCGGCAGCAATAACGAAAACGGCACGTTTTCGGCTGACTCCAATTCCGCATTACCGGAAATCCTGATAAATAATTCCAGATCAGCCTCTCTGGTCTGTTTCAGCATAAATTGTCTGAACGGCTCGGAAGCTTTTTCAATAGCGACAGTGACGTCAATTTTCTCTTCCAGATAAGGCTGGACGGCTTCGCTATTTACCTTATCGAAAACCGGCATCATAATGAAAATAGTCAAAAATAAAGACAAGCCTAATAACACCTGATTACTGGGGGCCTGCCCGGTGCCTAAAGCCGTGCGCAGCAAACTTAAAACAATCATGATCCGGGTAAACGAAGTCATGGTCAACAACAACGCAGGCAACACGGTTAACAAGGTCATTAACGCCAGAATCTGGATCGTTACCGTATAAGTCTGAGCGCCTTGCTTACCCGTAGTTACCGTGACCGCTTCAATCCCTGCTGCGGCATAAGCAGGTGTTTCGATCAACAAAAAAGCGAGGCCTATCATCAGCAACCGAAACGCAACTGATCGAAATAAAGCGCTTTTAATCATCCGATCGTCCCTTCATCACTTGCATCAGTTTTTGCGCAAACCCGCTATCCATAGCCATAGATGGCGACGGCTCGCTGTTCAAGCAATCGTCGCCCTCCAACACATGCAATGCGTCTATACGTCCCGGCGTCACACCCAAAATAAGCTGCTTTTTTCCGACTTGGAGTAAAATGACTTTTTCCCGCATACCCAACGACAGGCCGCCGACCACGCGCATTTTTTCTGTGCTATTGACAGCGAGTCCGCTTAACTTGCGCATTCCCCAAACGCAGAGAAAAAAAATACCTAAGACTATCAGCAGCCCAACACTCCAGTGGAGCATATCCCCCGAAGAAACCGTCTTGACTGCCTGTTTAGGCGCGTCGACGCCCGACGCCGCAAAGCAGGCAGGAAACCACCAGAACAACAACCCAGTGACAATTTTTTTTCCAAACATCAGGCTAATCTTTTAACCCGTTCAGACGGACTTATCACATCCGTTAAGCGAATACCGAACTTGTCATTAATCACCACCACTTCACCATGCGCAATCAGCGTACCGTTGACCAACACATCAAGCGGCTCACCGGCAAAACGCTCCAATTCGACAACCGATCCCTGATTTAACTGCAACAGATTCCTGATATTAATCTGTGTCCGTCCGATTTCCATTGAAATAGTAACGGGAACATCCAAAATAACATCCAGATTGACTTCATCATTTGAAAATGAATCCGATTTTTTGTCTTCAATCTGATCATTAAACTCCTCAAATGCAGCGGCCTCAAAATCACCCCTCGTTTCTGCACCCTCAGGCGCATTTGAATTTTCACTCATCTTATTTCCCAAGCTAATATTGTCATAATCGAACCTTAAAGTGCATCAGGTTGATTCAAGATCTTACCTTATCAATAATCTGGATGGCATAATTGCCGTCCGATATGCCAACCTTACCTTCAAACACAGGAATTCCTTCCGCTTTAAGGATCACCGTATCCGGCATATCGATAGGTATGACATCACCTTTTTTTAACCGCATAACGTCTCTTATGCTCATGTTTTTTTCCACCAAAAGACTGTTAATACTCACTTCCGCTCTCAGCACTTCGCCACGCAATGAGGCCTGCCAACTGCCGTCAACCTCACCGCTGTCACTACTGATAGCATCCAGTAACTCCCGGATTGGCTCAAGCATCGCATAAGGCATAGCAATGTTTATATCACCGCCCCCGCCTTCCAGCTCAACATGAATGGTAGAGATTACAATAATTTCCCCAGGACCGATAATATTGGCAAATCGTGGATTGATTTCTGCTCCCACATATTCAAAATCGAGATCCATAACCGGCTTCCAGGCTTCCTTCAAGTCCTTGAAAATCATATCAATGATGATCCGAACCACCCGCATTTCGGTCGGTGTAAATTCCCTGCCTTCAGTCTGATTATAAAATTGTCCTGCACCACCGAAAAAATTGTCTACCACGGTAAAAACCAGCCGCGGATCGATGACTACTAATGCTTTGCCGCGCAAGGGATTAAAACGAACAATCGTTAAATTAGTCGGAACCAGCAACCCTTGTATATATTCAGAAAACTTTTGAACCTGAATGCCCGATATAAAAATTTCTGCCGAACGACGTAGGAAATTGAACAGCGAAATACGGATAAACCGGGCAAATCGTTCATTCACCATTTCCAGGGTCGGCATACGCCCACGAACAATTCTTTCCTGGCTGGCAAAGTCATAACCTCTGACTACGCCTTTTTCATAAAATTCTTCGGTATCCGCTTCAGCATAAAACTCGGATTCATCTTCCGTGTCAATATCTCCGTCGCTTACACCATTCAGTAGCGCATCGATTTCTGCCTGCGAGAGTAAATCACTCATGTTATTGCATTACAAATGAAGTAAAGAATATCTCATTAATCTTACCCTTCCCTGCCATTTTCACTAAAACGGCAGTCACCTCATCTAATATGAGTTTACGTAACATGTCTTTTCCTTCACGGGTATTTAACACGCTGCTTTCCTGCGCACTAATCAGCATCAACAGATTATTGCGTATCATGGGTTCATTTTTTGTTAACACGCCAATGGTTTCAGCGCCTTCAACCAACATAGATAGCGTAATTCGTCCGTGTTTGGCTGCCGACCCCTTGGGGAAATCAACAACAATGGGCTTACTCATCTCAAAATAGAGCTTTTCTGCTGGAACTGCCGACTCATCTTTATCATCATGCTCAGCTTTTTCTCCTTTAGCAGAATCCCATTTCATAAAGAAATAAGCGGCACCTGCGCCGCTCACTGCCAATAAAATCACTACAGCGACAATTATGATGATAAGTTTTTTAGGGAATTTCTTTTCCTTTCCATCTTCTTGTTCAAGTTCAGCCATGTTGCAAACCCTTTAGTTTTTAATCAGCAAATATGCAATTTAGAGACCATAAAAAATAATACATATAAGAACAACAGCCTATGTTTTAATTATAATCCGGTTACCGCTGTGAATAACCCTAACACAGCGCTAAATGTTATCATTAACCTGCATCACAAAATCAAATCATACAAGAAAAAAGATCCTTTTAAAAGAATAAGATAGGAATACTTGTAAATGTTAATAATTAACTACACCGCCATATCAATTATAAATGCGGCATAATTAAACAAATAAATACACCCAAAGAATCACAACATTAAAAATGAAGATGTCGCGAAACCGACACCCTCACCTTTATTGAAATAAAAATGCCTTTAAAAGCCAAGCAATATGGACAATTTATTTGATGAATCCAAAAACGTTAGCTTTAGCTTATATCCAAATAATCTTGAGTATAACCAATAACAACAAACAGCTTACTTTGACCCTTTTTAAAAAGCTATTCGAGGAACTGCCCTTGCAAATCATTGACATTAAAGATGCGCTGAAAAAAAACAATACGATCTTGCCAATGAAATCACACACAAACTCAATGGTTCGGCAAGCTTTTGTGGATTGATGGCTATTCGGCAATCGGCAAATATTTTGGAAAACTGCCTGTTAAACGATAATTACGCCATAATTGATCGGCACTTTCTGATGCTGCAACATATCTTAAATTTCGCACGCCATCAAAAATCCATCCTGGTAAATCTGGGTAAATGCTAATCTCATAAAAAAAGCCCTAAAAGGGCTTTTTTATAAGCATCAAGAATCGATTTTAGCCCAACTCGTCAAGCAATGCTTGGGCTATCTTTTTTTGCTCAACCGTACCTTGCTCAAGTACTTCCCTGGCCAGATCCTTGGCCGCATCGGCATCTCCCATATCGACATATGCTTTTGCCAAATCCAGTTTCGTTTCCAACTCATCCATATCGGTGAGAGCAGAAACACCAAACCCCTCATGCTGACCGGACTCCTGATCCTTTGTTGTTGAGGGCAGATCCAAATCAAAATTAAAGTCAAAATCCCCCCCCATATCATCATTAAAATCCAACGAATTATCCGAAGAAATATCATCATTATCTAAAGTACTAAAGTCAAGACTATCAACTTCTTTTGTTTCAGCATTATCGAAACTAAAATCAAATTCATGCGTTTCATATTCCTGCTGTTTATTGTCTACGCTTGTCTCTGGAGGCAAAGACAATAAAGCGCTAGAATCTATAAGATTTTGATCTGCCTTATCTGATTCGTTGGCATCGGTTGAAAACGAACCAAAATCAATATCTTCTATCTGTGCTTTTGAGGTCTTGCCTGCCTGCGTATTGGGGGCTATAACACCATGATCCGATTCTATGGAAAATGAACTTAAATCGAAATCAATGTCCTCTCCTGTCGCTCCCAAGGATCGACCGGTAATAGCGTTGGATGCAATAACACCCTTATCCGCTTCATCGGATTTCATTGATAATAAACTTAAATCGAAATTAACATCCTCTACCTGCTCTCCTGAAAATGCATCAGCCTGAGCACTGAGATCAACAGCATCTTTTTCCGCCTCATTAGACTCTTTGGTATCCATTGAAAATGAACTCAAATCAAAATCAACGTCTTCGTTATTTCGCCGCGCTTCAACAATAACTTCATCTTTAGCTTTATCGGATGAAGTTAAATCAAAATCAACTACGTTACGCTTTGACTCAGTTGCTTCCTTCCCAAAATCATCACCATCTGACTTCGCAAAAGAAACAACTCCGGTAATTACACGCTCTATATTGGGCGCATTATCCCCAGCGATACTTTCGCCAGTATTTTCAATGACTTCGTCATCGGCCATAGCGAACAGATCATCCCCGGATGAAAATAATGGCGAAGCAGGACAAATTTCACGTCCCATTTCTGCCACTTTCTCCCAAAACTCAGCCTCATTCCGTTTACCGAATTTCGCCAGTTCAGTGGCATAAGCTTCAAAATCCGCGTTGCTTTCATTAGCGTAAAAAATTTCCAGCAACTTCAATTTACATTCATCTCGATTAGGCTGATCTTTAATTGCCTGACGTATTAATTCTTCGGCCTGCTGATAACGACCATAAGCAAGATACACGTCAGCCTCGGATATCGGATCGATTTCTCCCTGATCGGTATCAAATGAGTCAAAGTCACTGGGTGTAAATTCACTTAAGAAAGAACTTTCTCCCACTGTACCCGCATCATTATCGCGAACAACCAAACTATCTTCGACAACCGGCACAGAAATATTTTCATCGGCTTCAGATATTTCAATCATATTGGTAGAGTCAAACATACTTTCAGTATTCGTTTCCTCGTCAACCTTGCGTTTCCGCCACCAAAGCCAGCTTAGCAGAGTCAAAATTGCCGCACCGGCACTACCCACCACCAGATAGTAAGTATCCAGTGAACTGCTTGCTTCAGGTTCCCGCTGAGCCGGTGAAGCCACTGGCTCAGCGGATTGAACAACAGTTGGTTGGGGAACAGATGTTATTTGATCCTCAAGTTTGGCTGCCGTATCCTCATCCGGCACTATCTGCTGTTGAGCAACAAGATTTGCCTGGGATTGTTTCTGCAAAGCTGCGAACTGTTGATCCTTTAAAACGATCAACTCCTGCATCATCGCCAATTGTTTTTCCAGCTCTGCTACCTTGCTTTGTAGCGCACCATCTGCCGACACGGCTGCACTTACATTTTCTTCCGCATTACCCTTAACTGTATCCGACCGATCTGCTGCATTGTTGTCAGAACCTTCCTGCTCATTCACTGAGACTATAACGGCATGATCGGCAACCGCCTTTTTGACCGGAGCCGCCAGGGTTAACTGATTATCGACAGATCCGTCGACTCCGCTCAGGACAGGCTTTGCCTTTTCCGTATCAGCGTGAGCAAGGGCTGAATGATTTTTCCAAGCTTTTGTCTGCCGATTAAACTCCGCTAACGCCTGATTTTTTGATAATTTTAGAACAGTCCCTCTTTCAGGAATCTTCAGCATTTTGCCAGCTGTTAATGCATAAATATTTCCTTTATAGAATGCATGAGGATTTGCTTCATAAATCGCAATCATCATTTGTTTTACAGAAATATCACCCTGTCCTCTTGTTCGCTCAGCCACGCTCCAAAGCGTATCATGTAAAAGTGTAGGGCCATATTCGCCCTCACGGCTTTGTCCATTGGCATGCGCTTGAGTTTGAGGCGTAGCGGCTGATGGTTGCGCATAGCTTTCAGTGCGGGTTGAAACGGGAATGGTCGCTTGCTTATAAATTGAAGGAGGATCCACCAATACAGTAAATTCACGATACAAATTGCCTTTTGGCCAACTGACTTCGAGCAGAAAATCCAAAAAAGGTTCCTTTAATGCTTCGTTCGAAGTCAGCTTAATAAGCGCCGAACCATTAGAAAGAGTAATGGTTTCAAGTTTAATTTTCGACAAAAAATAAGTCCACGACACACCCGCCTCATCAAATTTTTCAGGCGAAGCCAATTTCACTTTAATGTCAGATACGCTCTCGCCTGACAATGTTAACGCAATTTCAGCATCCAGATTTTGATTAAGGGCCGAGTGCAATTTAATCTCGCCAATGCCTAACGTATGACCACTGGCCGGTGCCAGTAACGATACAACCGCTAAAGTTTTAGTTAAATTACGCACGCTACTCTTCTTCACAATAATTACCACAGTTTCTTACCGCGTCCAGTCAAATATGTAGACAAGCTTAGCCTAGATGTAATTTTTTACCAGCACTTCCGCTATTTGCACACTGTTTAATGCCGCGCCTTTTCGAACATTGTCACCCACCACCCACAAATCAATTCCTTGAGGATGCGATATATCTTCCCGGATACGCCCTACAAACACATCATCATGGCCTGACGACTCGGTAACCGCCGTTGGATAACCGCCGTCTTTACGTTCATCCATAACCGTCACACCGGGCGCTTGCTCAAGCAAGGCTCTTACTGTAGCGACATCAATTTTCTTACGGGTCTCGATATGCACCGCCTCGGAATGTCCGTAAAAAACCGGAACCCGCACTGCGGTTGCGTTAACCAGAATACTGTCGTCACCCAGGATTTTTTGAGTTTCCCACACCATCTTCATTTCTTCCTTGGTGTAACCGTTGTCCATGAATACGTCAATCTGCGGTAATACGTTAAAAGCAATCTGTTTGGGATAGACATCGGTTTTAATGGCTTGCATATTAAGAAGACTGGTCGTTTGCTTAACCAGCTCTTCTATCGCTTCTTTGCCGGTACCCGAGACAGCCTGATAGGTACAGACATTGATACGCGAAATTCCCACTGCATCGTGAATAGGCTTTAACGCCATCAACATCTGAATCGTCGAGCAATTCGGATTAGCGATAATGCCGCGATTTTTATAGTCGGCGATTTTTTCGGGATTGACCTCCGGCACCACCAGAGGAATATCGTCGTCATAACGAAACTCTGAAGTATTATCAATAACAATACAGCCGGCAGCGACGGCCTTGGGCGCATATTCTGCCGAAACAGAGGCGCCCGGTGAAAACAAACCGATTTGCACCTTTGAAAAATCGAAGGTAGCCAAATCTTTTACAACTAAAGATCCGCCTTTAAAAGAGATTCTTTTACCTGCTGAATTACTGCTGGCCAAGGCATAAACCTCGCCGACAGGGAAATTACGCTCTTCCAGAAGAGACAACATGGCTTCACCTACTGCACCGGTAGCACCAACCACGGCAACATTATATAGTTTGGTCATCTTAAGCTCCCTTCTGGGCAACAGAAACAACTGCGCACATCAATTGCATCGCAACGGAACCTATATAACTATCAGCCGGTAAAATTACATCTTTCTTTGTCATTAAATTTAAAAACCTTTTATTCTAAAATTTGAATATCGATGATCACTACGTTTTTTTATGCCTGCCAACCTACGCCAGAGCAGCAAAAACCTTTTTGGTAATATCGTCAACACTGCCGACACCGGCTATCGAACTGAACTTAACCTGCCGCTCCGGCGCAGAATAATAGCCGACCAAGGGTTTTGTCTGCTGATGATAAACACTGAGTCGTTTGCGTACGGTTTCTTCTTTATCATCATCGCGCTGAATCAAGGGTTCGCCGGTCACATCATCGACACCCTCAACTTTAGGCGGATTAAACTCGACATGATAAGTACGCCCGGATTGTAAATGCACTCTTCTGCCGGCCATGCGTTTTACAATTTCCTCATCTTCCACCACGATTTCAATAACCGTATCGATGCTGACGCCCATTTCGTTCAGGCCTTCAGCCTGAGCAATGGTGCGAGGAAAGCCGTCCAGCAAAAAGCCGTTAGCGCAGTCGGCTTGTGTAATACGCTCCTTGATCAAGCCTAAAATAATGTCATCGGAAACCAGACCGCCGGCATCCATCACTTTTTTTGCTTCAACACCCAGCGGCGTTCCCTCCCGCACTGCGGCTCGCAACATATCACCCGTCGAGATTTGCGGAATAGCATATTTTTCAGTAATAAATTGCGCTTGAGTTCCCTTGCCGGAACCGGGACTCCCTAACAGGATGACGTGCATAACTAACTCCATTGTGTCGCTAGGACAGATTTAAACTCTAAATAACACTCGTGTAGGTCGTTGTAGGGGGCGACCGGCCGGTCGCCCCTACAACGACCTACAAAACCAAATAAAAACATAACGGACTATTTTATAACACATCAAATTTTATCTCTTGTAAAAATAGCTATATATCCCTATTCTTAGCAAGTTTTTTTTACATTCAGGAGAATAATAATGCGTGTTGAAGATTTAATGACTTCAAAAGTATTTACAGTCGAGCAACACGATTTGATTGATCGTGTCTTTTTCTTAATTCATTACGAAAGAATTCGTCACTTACCCGTTGTTGAAAAAGGCAAAGTTATCGGGATTGTATCCGACCGGGATCTGTACAAAGCCTTAGGCCCAAAAAGCAACTCTCAAGCCATTGAAGCGGCAACCGGAACCGGCACGACAGAACTTCATGTCGTGCCTAAAAAAGTGCAACATATCATGCATCGGGGAGTTATAACCGTTAGCCGTGACACCTACGCATCGGAAGCGGCTGCACTGATGGCCGAACATAAGATTGGCGCATTGCCTGTCGTCGATAAAGACAACAAGCTGGTCGGCATTCTATCCTCCACCGACATACTTCGGGTTTTTTCAAAAATCGAAAAAGCGGGCGAAACACGGGAGCAAAGAATCGCAGCCGGCGTCAGCCATAAATAAAGCGATGCAATTTGCGTAACCCCAAAGCCCCAATATAACGGGGCTTTTTTGTTTTAACCGGCAACCGACCATGACCCATAAAACACGCCCAGATCAATCTATTAATGCTGCAACACAAGCCTGGTTGAAGTCTGTTATTATCGATTACAGCATCTGCCCGTTCGCAAAGCGTGAACTGGATCGAGGCAGCATTCATTTCAGCGTCAATCACGATACCACCATTGAAAATTGCCTACTGCATCTGATACTTGAATGCGCTCGGCTGGATACCGATCCTGACATCGAAACCACGCTACTGATTTATGCCGATGCGTTTACAGAATTCGACGACTATCTGGACTTTGTTGAAATTGCCGAATCATTGTTAATTGAACAGGGCTATGAAGGCACTTACCAGCTGGCAAGTTTTCATCCCGATTACTGCTTTCAAGGCAGCGATCCAGACGATGCGGCAAATTACACCAACCGCTCACCCTACCCCATGCTGCATTTACTACGAGAAACCAGCATAGATCGGGCCGTAGCCAGCCACCCCGATCCGGAAAGCATTCCGCAACACAATATTGAATTAACCCGAAAACTGGGCTTAGCCAAAATGCAGGCTTTGTTAGCGGCATGTTATCCGCTTAAGCCATGAGAAGCGACTCAGTCTTGTTGTTTAAAAGCCTCTAACTTCTTAGCCCGCACGGCAAAAGAGTAGGGGCGATCCGGCACGACTGCAAGGACAGATATTTGCTCCTGCAATATCTGCATTCACCACATCCCTGTGGATTATGCAGGAGGTAGAGCAACGCAGGAGCAGTTGCCGAGGTCGCCCATGATTATCGCAATGCGGGCAATCGCCGGGATCACTCCATCCCAGCTTACTTTGCTGTCATTACGTTAAGGGCTAGTCGTTGTGGGCGCGAATTTATTCGCGCAGTGACAGCCAAATGCGCGA
>JAURVK010000166.1 GCA_030655535.1 Methylobacter sp.
GCGAATTTATTCGCGCTTTTCAATACTTATCGCGCGAATAAATTCGCGCCCACGGCATTCAACCATAACTATTTTCGGTTTAATTTAATGGCAGTGACATAGCGCGTGGGAACGAGACAAAATTGTAAGGTACAAGGCTTCGCCTTTATCATGGAGATAAATTTATGCAGATAGCTGAACATTACGCCTCGCCCACTCATGGAAATCTGGGCGGCTCTTTTCAAAGAGTCAACGACTTCAACGACAAATTCTATATCCGCTGGGGAAAAATAGATTTCGATGTTTTTTTCGGCACTCAGGCTAATGTCAAGGTTGTTCTAAAAGTTTACCGCGATGCGATCTGCGAAACTTATATAGTCGATACCGATGCCTATGATATTCACTGGGATCGTCACAAACGTTGCACACGGGATTTTTATATCCATCCGTTTTCCAACAACTTCGGTAAGATCAATTGCATTAAATTCGCCTTTATTGTGCATTTGAATGAGCGCTCCATTGCCTCCCAAAGCGAATATATCTTTATGGATTGGAGCCAACTTCAGGGCGATCATCCGCAGTACCGAAGAATTACCGGCGATTGGACCACGGCCAACAGCTATCGAAGCTACGAGCTGAATGCCGGAGAATTACAAAGCGATGTGGATTGGTATAACCATCATTTTGAAGCGTTGCAACTGGTGCCCAAATTCACCAAAGGGCAGCAGCACCACCCTTATCATCCCAAGCGCTATATTCACGACCTGATCGACAAGGTTATCCGCTGTAAGCATCAGAATCCCGAGCGCTTATGCACCATAAAAGTCAGCGTGGATTGCATTGACGACCATGATTTCACTACCCATTTGATCGCCGCCAGCGAGCAGGGGGTTTTGGTTCAGTGCATCGTGGATTGGCGAAAGATGACCCTGACCAATAGCCAAAATTATGCGCGCTTAAAGCGTTCCCGGATTGAATTGATCGGCGTATTTTGCAGTCCCAAGCATCACCTGATCGAAGTGGAACCGGATATGCACACCAAATTCATTATTTTTAATGATGAGGACAGCATATTGGGTTCATTCAATATCACCTTCGATCGCTGGTGGGCCAATTGGGAATCGGGGATGACTTTTCATTCCAAAGGCGTCTGCCGGTTGCTGGATAATATCTTTCAAAGCCAGCGGGGCGGCGTCAATCAAAAATACGGCATCGATCCGTTGAGTCATTTCAACTTGCTCTATACCTTCGGTCGGCACGTTATGCTTAACGGCAAACCCTACCTTCCGCATCATGCGATATTGGCCGAAATTCATCGTGCCAGACATTCGATTAAAGTGTCATTATTCTTGATCGGCGATTTGTTGGGGGATCATCATGATAGCGTGGTCAACGCGCTGATAAATGCCAAGAACCGGGGGGTCAACGTACATATCCTGCTTAACGGGCACTTGGCGAGACAGGGCCGTATCGGCGTAGAACGGTCGATGGAGGAAGAACTGAGTCGCCCGTTGCTGCCGACAGTAGATAGACTAAAGCATGCCGGCATCGCGGTAGGTCTGGCTTACGGGCAGGACGACCATCCGGTGCCTTATTCCCCGATTCATTCCAAGTATTGCATTATCGACGACTACATTGTTATAGAAGGCAGTTTCAACTGGTACAACACCTCGGTTTTTTCCCATGATCTGCTGGTCGTGGCCGCCAATTACGAAGTGGCGCAGCCTTATCTGTATGAGTTCGAACAAATACAGCGATCGTTTAGAGTGTATTATTGAACCGATTTTTCCTTGGCTGTTGGAAGGGTTTTAGCGTGATCCTCGTTCCCGCGCTCCTGCGTGGGAACGCATACGGAAGCATGACAACATACAGGGTCGGTATGGATTCCCACGCTGGAGAGACTGTGAAAGTATTATCCAAATCGGGCTGAAAAAATGTTTTACCACAGAGAACACGAAGGACACGGAGAAAATAACAACGTTAATTCAATGCATTAAAAACTTCGTGCTCT
>JAURVK010000167.1 GCA_030655535.1 Methylobacter sp.
GTGTGCGCCAAACGCATGGGCAAATTTTATTCCCATGTGACCCAGTCCGCCCAAGCCAACAATACCGACTTTGTCCCCCTTGCCTACCTTCCAGTGCCTCAACGGAGAATAGGTGGTAATGCCCGCGCATAACAACGGGGCTACAGCGGCCGGATCAAGCTTATCCGAAACATGCAGCACAAAATCCTGATTGACGACGATCTGCCTGGAATAGCCGCCGTAGTTGCTGCCGCCGGTATGCTTATCAGGACTGTTATAAGTAAAGACGGCGTTATCACAGAATTGCTCCAGATTATCGCTGCAATCCGGGCATACCTTGCAAGAATCGACCAGACAACCCACGCCAACGGTATCTCCGGGTTTAAAATTTCCGACCTCACTACCCACTTGGGTCACTTTGCCGACAATCTCATGGCCGGGCACCAGCGGAAATATCGAGCTACCCCACTCATTGCATACTTGGTGAATATCGGAGTGACAAACCCCACAGAACAGAATCTCAATCCGGACATCGGTAGGCGCAGGATCACGCCGTTCAAAACTGAACGGCAACAGTGGAGAGTTATGATTATAGGCCGCATAGCCAATAGTTTTTTTCATGATAAACTCCGTGAACTAATATTTCAATCCACACCCGACCTCATCCATCGAGCGACACCCGCCGACGGATAAAAGTCGGCGGATTGTTCCTCCTCGTGAACGAGGAGATTACCAAAAAGGATAGCGATGCGGGCGCCTCGTTGTCAATCTCACACACCTCCCTGAAGGGGGGCGGTTTCAGATCAGCAAGAAAATTTGATGAACCCTAACGACTTTTTAACGTCCGCTTACGACGTACGGATACCCCGGATTATTTACGGCACGGCCTGGAAAAAAGATAGCACGGCGGCGCTAGTAGAACAGGCTATAGGCCTGGGTTTTCGCGGCATCGATACGGCCTGCCAACCCAAGCATTATAACGAAGCGGGTGTTGGTGACGGCGTGGCTGCTTGTCTGCGTCGCGGAATAGATCGCAGTGAGCTTTATCTGCAAAGCAAATTCACATCACTCAACGGCCAAGATCCGATGCGACTGCCTTATGATCCTAAGGCCAGCCTAGGTGAGCAAGTAGCGCAATCATTTCAAACCTCGCTGAAAAATTTGCAAACCACCTATTTGGATTGTTTGGTGCTGCACTCACCGTTGGCAAATCAACAGCAGACACTGGAAGTGTGGCAGGCGATGGAGCGGATATTTCACGGCGACGGCACCAAGCAACTTGGGATCAGCAATTGCTACGATCCCCAACAGCTTGCGCTATTGTATCGAGATGCCACAATCAAGCCGGCCGTTATCCAAAACCGTTTTTATGCGCAGACCCAGTATGACCGCAGTATCCGCGATTTTTGCAAACAACATCGAATCATTTACCAAAGCTTCTGGACGCTGACCGGCAATCCTCAGGTTTTAACACATGCCACTGCTCAAACTCTAGCGGCAAAATACCGGCGCAGCGCCGCCCAAGTATTTTTCCGCTACCTAAGCCAAATCGACATCATCCCCTTAACCGGTACTGCATCGGCAAGCCACATGCGAGAAGACCTTGCGATCTTCGATTTTGAATTGACCGCCGACGAGTGCAATGCTGTAGAAACGCTGCTTTGATTATGCAACCGACATCCTCATAGCCCTGTAGGCCGGAATAAGCCGTTCGAGCGGGCCGCGAGAACGGCGTTTCCGGCCTACACCCCCTCCTCCTTATCATCCTCATCCGTAGCCATATCCGAAATCTCTTTCAACCGCGAGATGGCTTTAAAATTAATGCTGTCTTCCGGGTACAAGCCTTCGCTATCTAACACACCAGCCGGTTGCCCGGTCAATAATTCCAGCGTTTCATCTACGCTGGACACCGCATAAACCACAAACAACCCCTTTGCTACCGCATCGATCACTTCCTGTTTAAGCATCAGGTTGCGCTTGTTGGCGGCTGGAATAATGGCGGCGTGTTGTCCGTTAAGGCCGCGCGCCTGACACAGCCTGAAGAAGCCCTCTATTTTCTCATTAACGCCGCCTACCGCCTGAACTTCGCCGTACTGATTGATCGAACCGGTCACCGCGAAAGTCTGTTTAATCGGCGTCCGGGTCAGTGCGGAAATAAGGCAGCAAAGCTCGGCCAGCGAGGCGCTGTCGCCGTCGATATAACCATAGGATTGTTCGATGGCGATGCTGCCCGATATGGCCAGCGGGAATTGCTGGGCGTAAGTGTGCCCCAGATAACCGGTCAAGATCATCACGCCTTTGGAATGGATGGCTTGGCCCAACTCCACTTCCCGCTCGACATCGACGATGCCTCTGGATCCGGGGTAAACGCTGGTGGTAATGCGCACCGGCGCGCCGAAACTGCTGCCGCCGACTTCCAGTACGGTTAAGCCGTTGACTTTGCCTATAGCCTCCCCCTCGGTATCGATCAGAATGGTGCCGACCAGCATTTCTTCGAGTATGTTCTCGGGCATTCTGCCGTTGCGATGCTCTCTTGCAGCCAGGGCCTGTTCGATATGCGCCCTGTCGCAAACGGGTTGATTGTCCCGCTGACAAAACAGGTTGGCTTCGGCGATAATTTCCAGAGAATCTTTAATGCGGGCGGAAAAATGATGTTGATTTTCCGAAAGTCGGCAGCTGTGCTCAATCAGACATTCAATAGCTGCCCGCGTTAACGGCTTAGCCCCGGAATCTGCGGCCTGCTTAATCATCAGCAGTATAAAACGTTGCATCGACTCATTGTTACGCGGAATGTAATTGTCAAAGTCGGCAAGAATTTTGAACATCTCGTTAAATTCATCATCCAATTCTTCCAACAGATAATAAATATCTCTGGAGCCGACCAGGATCACTTTAACGTTTAACGGGATGACTTCAGGCTTGAGGGTGATGGTGTTAATGCCTAAATCCGAATAGGGCGATTCGATTTCGATGCAGCCGGATTGCAGAGCGCGTTTAAGGCCTTCCCAGACGAACGGATAATTCAGCAGTTTTTCGGCATCGAGTATCAAATAACCGCCATTGGCCTTGTGTAATGATCCGGCGCAAATCCGGCGATAATTGGTGACCAACGCGCCCTGATCGCTGACATATTCAATGCGGCCGAACAGGTTTTGATAAATCGGATGCGGCTCGTAAACAACCGGCGCACCGCTTTCCTGCAGGTTATCGACCAGAATGTTGGGCGCATACAGTTCGGTCAGCAGCAGCCTTTTTGCGGTGTTATCCTGCGGCTCCGGCGTCCGGCTTGGCATCAGATAATCGGCAATGGTGTTGCGGAGGCTTTTTTTTATTTCCGCTAAAAAGGTAATGGCGTCATCGATATTTTGGTAGCTGTCATTCAGTTCGGAAAACAACGGCTCTATCGCCAGGCTGATGGTGTCAGTATCCAGCTGCTTGATTTTTTCGACCATGGCTCTGCGCCACTGGGGCAACTCCAGCAATACCTCGCTCAGATATTCTTCCAGCTCCTCAACATGCTTATGAAAGACTTCCCGTTCCGGCAACGGCAATTGGGTAAACTGATCTTCATTCAGCGCCTTGTTGTCCTGGATAGGTGCAAAAGAAATCGATTCGCCTTCCCTGAATAACGCAATACTCAAGGTTTGGGCCTTTTTATCGACCAGATCGATGGCATCGTTATAGTACTGGTTGTAATGGCGCTCAATAGCCCCCTTTTTTTGTTGATAAGTAGGGCTTTCAAAGGCGGCGGGAAAGGTCGCCAGCAGGTTATCGATTAACTTTTCGATGTCCTTGCTGAGCGTCTGCCCATGCTCTGCCGGGAGTTCAATAGCCACCGGCTCTCTCGGGTTAGTAAAGTTATCGACATAAGCATAGGAGGGCGGCGCCGACAGCGTTTTTGCCTGGGCATCCAGATGGTTGGTAATCATCGACAACCGACCCAATCCGGGCTCGCCCATCACAAAAATATTGTAGCCGGGATTGCACATCGCAACGCCAAACTCCAGCGCCGACTGGGCCCTGGACTGTCCTAAAATGGTATTGGGCAATTCAGGTGCTGCTGGGAACTCAAAGCCCGCCAGATCGACATTTAGTTTCAGTGAGGCTAGGGGGAGCTTTAGGGTATTAGACATGAATATGGGATGTTCTCGGCTTGCACAAAAACGACAAGTCTACCATTTTTTACCGCGTTATTCGATTATCCCAAAAATGTCGATTGAGGCGCGCAGCCCAAAAATAACAGCGTTGATCCTACTGTCATATAAATTTAATCAAGTTGTTGCATAATCAGTAGCAAGTTAACAAAACAACAAGGTATTTTGATGGTTATCAATTGGGTTACAGCAAAGGCACAACAACTTTTACCGGTACAAGATGCCGAACTCGACGAGCTTAACGCCAACTTTGACCTTGCGTTGAGCGTTGAAATCAGGGGGTTTCTGTATGCACAAAATGATGACTGCATGGACGCAGGAGGTGCTCCTCCAAGGATGGGGGAGATAGAGCAACGCAGGGAACGGTTGCCGGAAGCGGTTGCCGAGGCTCGTCAACAGGCTGAAATAGCCGGCGCGACGACGATATCGCGACTTGCATTGGATGAGCATGAACTGGCATTAGCCTGATGTAGCCGTGCAAAACGACGACTGTCTGGGCAGATATTACAGGAATAATATCTGCCCAGACATCCCTGCTTACTTCACAATTAAACTGTTATTAACCGACTTGACTCCCTTAACCTTTCTTGTCAGTTCCACCGCTCTGGCGGCGGCGCTCTCAGAGTCCACAAATCCACTTAGCTGAACGACGCCCTTGTAGGTTTCAACACTGATTTGCAGCAGCTTAAGCCTGGAATCACCCAATATGGTGGTTTTAACTTTAGTAGTCAGCACAGAATCATCCAGATATTCCCCGGTGCTTTCATGTGTAGCCCCTCCAGCGCAACCGGCAATTAACATGACCCATAAAAAACCTATTATCAACTTGAATTTACTCATAAATGTTTAACCCTTATAGTTTAATTAGGCGTAAGTTTTAAAAAACGATTATTTCTGGCGCTAAAAATGACAACACCGCTACCCGAACGACTCATACTGAAATAATCCCTACGTTTTGATCATACAATATTATCGAACAGATGTATTCCTCACACTCCATGCTGATGACTGCGGGATTTTGACGAGGCAAACAGTAATCTAAAGTCAGACTGATTTTCTTCCTGCTGAAAAGCTTCAAATTTTGATGCAAAGTCCTTGCGGGCACGGCACCGATGAGCATCAAGATCTTGAATCAATACGCCCATGGCTAAAAAGGTATTGGTCGGGGTATTAAGCGTCATCATTTCTTCACTAAACAGCTTTAGGGTGTGTTCTTGAACGGCATAATCCTGAAAGTCGCCCAAAACTTCTTGCAGTCCTTTCAAGTTCTTAATCAGGTACTTTATTCGATGTTCGGAATAAAGGCTTTGAAAAAACTCCATCAGATAACGCAGTTTCTTGCAGGATTTTCTTAAATCATGTAATGCTTCATCCGGTGATAAATCGGTAATTGCATCGCCTTCGTGCAACACACGGGTAAAAGCTTTCCATATTCTCCTGTCGGCAAGTTCTTTAATGCTCAGCTTAGCATTTTCCTCAAGCGGTTTTTTATATGAGGGTTCTTTAAGGTACAGCTCCCATTCAGACAGGGTGGACAGATACTGGGTGGACTGCAATTTTTTTGCCAGTTCCTTCCGGGCTTTTTGCTGTTTGATAAGTAAGAAATCATATAACGGATTGAGGTCTTCCCTAATTGAGTCCGGCAGACTGCTTTTATAGCGGTCAAAACTCAGCAGATAAACATCCAAGTCCCTTGTCAGTCCGGTGATCTGCCCCAGCCAGCTGAAAAAATCGGCATAATACGCGCTGATGTTTGGCGGCATTATGCCTTTGATCTGACTGAGTCCCGCGCGGGTTCTTCTGACCGCAACTCTAAAGTCGTGCAAAAATTCGCTGTCGGTATTGGCAATAGTACCCTGTTCGTTGACTTTAATGGCTTTCAACAGGTGACTGTAGATGTACTTGCCGGCAATATCGGCGCGCATTTCGGGGTCCAGGTTGATATCCAGTTTTGATGAGTAATCTTTAGGTTTGCGCCCCTGAACTTGCAGAGCAGTTAGCAGAACGGGGTTATCCGTGGCTGTTAAGCCCAGTGTTGCGGCCAATAGCTCGGCAATATGTTCGGCGGCCTTCTCGTAGCCTTTTACCGGCTGCAGAAGAACGCGGTTATTGAGCTGACTGTACTCTTCGATTAACAGTCGAACTATGATTTTTTTATCTTTATTAACGATATTCAGATGATAAACATCATATTCCAGTGTGCAAACCGGCAATAATGCACGCATTTCCAACAGCGGTGCCAGGATATCGTGTATTATTCCGTGCTCGAATTCTTTGCTGAATAAAGGAACTTTTTTAAGCTCCGATTCGGCAATAACCGAACCATTTTTGATTGATCTTAATAGTAGGGGCGACCGGCCGGTAGCCCGTTTTGCGTGGTTAAACTCGCAACCGATGTCGCTTGAGTACAAGCGCCAGTCAAAGCTGTCGTAATAGGTTTTGCAGGATGACTGCCTTGAAGCCAGTTGCGTGTCGGCCTCATGACTTAATGCGGCGATAAAATTTTCAGCCGTTAAATTCACGGGAAATTCAAATTGTAAGGACATATTTGTCACAGAGTGTAGCTTCAGGAGTCATCTTGGCGGTTAATTTTTTAGCATAACAGCTTAGTATTAATATTTAATGACACGGGATAAGAAAGGCTGCATGAACCGATATTTGCCGAAGACTTAGCATAGCAAAAAAAACCGTACTGTAATATTCTTGTCATATTCTATTTACATAATAGAACAACTTTGTAGAACAACTTTAACTTAATTTTAAGAGCTGATTATGAAACTATCCTTTAAAACTAAATCGTTGGTGACTGCGATGGGTTTTGGTATCGCCGCATTAACCAGCAGTGTTGCTGGCGCCGTACAGACTGTTGATGCCGACATTTCCGAGTATCAAAAAGCCAGCGGCATTTCAGGCAACCTGTCCAGTGTCGGCTCCGATACGCTGGCCAATCTGATGACGCTATGGGCTGAAGAATTTAACCGTGCTTATCCTAATGTAAACATTCAAATTCAAGCAGCAGGCTCTTCAACAGCGCCTCCTGCACTGACTGAAGGCACATCAAACCTGGGGCCTATGAGCCGCCAAATGAAAGATGACGAGCTTGAATCCTTCGATGATAAATACGGCTACAAGCCTACCGCTATTCCAGTAGCTGTTGATGCGTTGGCGATCCTTGTCAACAAGGACAACCCGGTTAAAGGCCTGACCATGGAACAGGTTGATGGTATTTTCTCTTCCACCAACAAATGCGGCGGAACAAATATTGAAACTTGGGGAGACGCCGGTGTTGCCGCTTGGGGCTCAAAGAGCATACAGTTATACGGACGTAACTCGGTTTCAGGTACTTACGGCTATTTTAAAGAACACGCTTTATGCAAAGGCGACTTAAAAAACAACGTAAACGAACAGCCCGGTTCTGCATCGGTTGTTCAATCGGTCACTTCTTCGGTTAACGGCATCGGCTACTCCGGCATGGGCTATACAACATCGGGCGTTAGAATGGTGCCTTTAGCAGCCAAGGGCAGCAAGGTTTTTGTTGACGCGACACCCGAAAATGCAATTGCAGGCACTTACCCTTTGACTCGCTACTTGTATATTTATGTCAACAAGAAGCCAAACCAACCGCTGGCACCGTTAGAAAATGAATTTATCAAAATGGTGTTGTCAAAAACCGGTCAACAAGTGGTTATAAAAGACGGCTATATTCCTCTGCCTGCAAAAGTGGTTGATAAAGTATTGGCTACGCTTAAATAAGTAAGGATTTAGTTTCGCGCAGGGATGCGTAGGCAGGGATGTCGGTTCGAATGTGTTATTATCTTCCTTTTTAGTAAGTAAAAATGCATCTGACAAAAAACGGCCAAGATTTGCTTTGTGCAATCTTGGCCGTTTTTTTTGTTTTTTGTTATATCATAATCCCATTTAATTTCTAGTCTCTTTAGCATGTCAGAAATAAACACCCCCATAAAACAACCTCCCGCCATAAAAATCAGTTCCGGTAAATATCACCAGCGCTGGCGACTTATTAAAGATGCCTTGGCTCGCTATGGCGTGGTGGCAGGCGGTCTGGGTGTGATCGTGGCCATCGTACTGATTTTCTTCTATTTACTGTATGTGGTGTATCCCCTGTTTATATCGGCTAGCGCAGCACCGGTCAACGAATACCCGGTGCCTGAGCCGGCACTGGGCAACACCTTGCTGCTGACAATAGAAGAGCAAAATGAGGTGGCAGCCCGGTTTACCGATAGCGGACAAGCGGTGTTTTTTAATCCGACTAGCGGCAAAACCCTATTGACACAAGCCGTGACAATACCCGAAGGCACGCATATTACCAGCTTTGCCCAGGGCAGCCCTATCAATGAGGGCGCGGTCATTTACGGATTATCCGATGGCAGGGCCATCATCGTTAAACAGCAATATAAAGTCACTTATCCGGACGATGCGCGGGTTATTACGCCATCGCTTAAATATCCATTGGGCGAGCAACCCTTGGTGCTGGATGATTCGGGTGCAGCTTTGGAGAAAATCGCGGTTAAAGTGGGCGAGAATGCAACAACGATAGTCGCAAAAACGGCCGATAAAATACGCCTGATCAATTTTCAAAAAGAACAATCTTTATTTGCCGATGAGGCGGCTTTAACGCGTACGGATTCTATTCTGGATCTGCCGACTGCAGGTATTGCCAAAATTTTAATCGATAAGAATGAGTCCAATCTGTACCTGATCAGCAACGACGGACAGTTGGGCTATTTCGATATTAGCGACAAGAGTAGCCCAGACTTAAAGCAGCAACTGAATGTGGTTGATGCGGGACAAAAGATTACCAGTGTGGCTTTTTTAAATGGCGATCTTTCGCTGATGATAGGCGACTCCAGCGGCTTGGTGTCACAGTGGAGCATGATCAGAGACCAACTGAATCGTCCTGCCATGCAAAAAATCAGGGCATTTAAGGTCTCTGATAAAGCGGTTATTGCGATAAATCCCGAACAGCGTCGTAAAGGCTTTATGACCGCCGACGCCAATAGCATCGTGGGCATTTATCATTCAACCGCTGAACGGGAAATGATTAAAGAACGGGTAAGCGATGCCTTACCCTCAGCAGCGATTTTGTCACCGAGATCCAATGCATTGTTGGTGGAGTCGGCAGACGGCAACATGCATTTCTGGCATGTCGATAATGAACATCCCGAGGTTTCCATCAAATCGCTGTGGCAGAAAGTCTGGTACGAAAGCTATCCGAAACCCGATTATGTCTGGCAATCTTCTTCGGCAAATAATGATTTTGAGCCTAAATACAGCTTAACGCCGCTGGTTTTCGGCACCCTGAAAGCGGCATTTTATGCGATGCTGGTAGCCATACCTCTGGCGCTGATGGGGGCGATTTACACCGCTTACTTTATGGCTCCGGGTATGCGACAGTACGTAAAACCCTCTATTGAAATCATGGGTGCGTTGCCGACGGTTATTTTGGGCTTTCTTGCCGGCCTTTGGTTGGCTCCGTTTATGGAAGAGCATCTGACCGGAATCTTTGCCCTGTTGATGATAGTTCCTGTCGGCGTGATGCTGTTTGCCTTCGCATGGCAATTTCTACCCAAGGCTATTGCCAAAAATATCTCTGAAGGCTGGGACGCTGCAATATTGATCCCGGTTATTTTACTCAGCGGCTGGCTTGCCTTTAAGGTCAGTGTGCCGTTGGAAACTTATTTGTTTCACGGCACCTTACAGGATTGGTTGAAGGCTGAAATGGGCATAGGCTACGACCAGCGTAATTCCTTGGTGGTCGGTGTGGCGATGGGCTTTGCGGTTATTCCGACCATTTTTTCCATCGCCGAAGATGCCATTTTTAGTGTGCCCAAACATTTGACCGTAGGTTCACTGGCACTGGGAGCGACGCCTTGGCAAACCATGATCAGGGTGGTGCTGTTAACCGCAAGTCCGGGAATTTTTTCTGCGGTGATGATCGGTTTCGGCCGGGCCGTCGGGGAAACCATGATTGTGTTAATGGCAACCGGAAATACACCGGTCATGGATTTAAGCGTTTTTCAGGGCATGCGTACCCTGGCTGCCAATATCGCTGTGGAAATGCCGGAATCGGAAGTTGACGGCACACATTACCGGGTGTTGTTTCTAGCGGCTCTGGTGTTGTTTATGTTTACTTTTGTTTTTAATACGCTGGCCGAAGTCATTCGTCAGCGCTTACGTGAAAAATACAGTTCATTATGATGGGTCTATTATGATTAAAGCATGGTTTAAAAGCGGTACTCCCTGGGTATGGCTCAATGCGGCGGCAGTCAGTGCCTGCCTTATTATGGTAGTCGGTGTGCTGGGCTTAATTGTCGTGCGCGGAGTCGGTCACTTCTGGCCTGCCCAAGTCATACAGTTCAGTTATCAGGAACCGGACGGGACAGTCCAAACCATTATCGGCGAGCATATCGATAGCAGTATTACGCCAGCCGCGATGGCAAAATCAACCGGCCATATCATGGCCGATGATGAAGATACGCTGGTACAATACCTGATTAAAACCGGCAACAGGGATATTACCGGCACTGATTTTCGTTGGATATTGGAGCGCAATATCAAACAGCAACAGTCTCCTGCCGAACTGATGGTAGTGGAGCGGCGCGAATGGGGTGATTTTTACGGTCAATTGCTTGCAGTCAAGGAAAACGGCAACATTATCGCTGAAGGCGCACGAGCTTGGCCTGTTGTTCAAACCCGAATAGATGAAGCTTTAACGGTTTTTAAGGAAATCGCCCATTTGGAAAAAAAGGAAGTCGGTGCAATCAACTACAGTCTGGAACAGTTAAGGCTTGAACAAAAGAAACTGCAATTGAAAAATCGCTGGGATGCTGAAGCCGAGCAACGGGTGGCTGCTGAAAAGGCCGACCTGGAAATTGATTATAAAAAATATCAAACTCAGTTAAGCGAGCTGTATCGACAAATAAGACGGGATAGCTTGATCGCAAAAACCGAAGGCGGCAAGGAAATTGAAATACCCTTGGCCAAAGTAGTCAGGGTTTTTCAGCCGAACACCATGAGCCTGTTCGATAAAATCTGGCATTATGGCGCTAAACTGGTTGAGTTTTTGGCCGATGACCCGCGTGAGGCTAATACCGAAGGCGGGATTTTTCCGGCTATTTTCGGTACAGTGATGATGGTGATCATGATGTCGATTATCGTGACCCCGTTCGGCGTTATTGCGGCGGTGTATTTGCGCGAATATGCCAAACAGGGATTTATCACCCGCTTGATCAGGGTAGCGGTCAACAATCTTGCAGGCGTACCCTCCATTGTTTACGGCGTATTCGGCTTGGGATTTTTCGTCTACATTCTGGGCGGCAATATTGACCGGTTGTTTTATCCTGAAGCGTCGCCGGCGCCGGTTTACGGTACGCCGGGTTTACTGTGGGCTTCAATTACCCTGGCTTTGTTGACCTTGCCGGTGGTTATCGTGTCAACCGAAGAAGGCTTGGCGCGTATTCCCAGTTCTATGCGCGAAGGCAGTCTGGCGTTGGGCGCTACCAAACTGGAGACCTTGTGGCTGACGGTATTGCCGATGGCAAGCCCGGCGATGATGACCGGCTTAATTCTGGCCGTGGCGCGGGCGGCCGGCGAAGTGGCTCCGTTAATGCTGGTGGGTGTAGTTAAAATGGCGCCCACGTTGCCTCTGGACGGCAATTACCCGTTTTTACATTTAGACAGAAAATTTATGCACTTAGGGTTTCATATCTATGATGTCGGTTTTCAAAGCCCTAATGTTGAGGCGGCGAGACCCTTGGTTTACGCGACAGCATTATTATTGGTTTTGGTCATTGTAGGACTTAATCTAACTGCAATCATCATCAGAAATAATTTGCGAGAAAAATACCGGGAACTGGAAGGATAAAGAAATGACAGCACAACACGTACGTACACATACCATTGATATGAGTTCTGTTTTACGCGATCAGAAAAAAACCGACGAACCGAATGAGACCTGTATCAAAGTAGAAAATTTAAACCTGTTTTACGGCGAAAAACAGGCGTTACATAACATCAACATGGAAATACTCAAGAAAAAGGTAACCGCTTATATCGGCCCCAGCGGTTGCGGTAAATCGACACTGCTGCGTTGCATCAACCGGATGAATGATCTGGTAGATAGCGCAAAAATTGATGGTAAAATTATATTGGATAATGAAAATATTTACGATAAATCGGTCAATGTGGCCGCTTTACGCAGACGCGTCGGCATGGTGTTTCAAAAACCCAATCCTTTCCCCAAGTCTATTTTCGAAAATGTAGCTTACGGCCTTAGAATTCAGGGTATTAACGATAAACGGGTTTTGGAAGAAACGGTTGAAAACGCATTGCGTGGCTCGGCGCTGTGGGATGAAATGAAAGATCGCTTAAATGACAACGCCTTGGGCATTTCCGGCGGTCAACAGCAAAGACTGGTTATTGCCAGGGCGATTGCGATAGAACCTGAAGTCCTGTTGCTGGATGAACCGGCATCGGCGCTGGACCCTATTTCAACCTTAAAAATTGAAGAACTGATCAACGAGCTTAAAGAAAAATATACTATAGTTATCGTCACGCACAATATGCAGCAGGCCGCGCGGGTTTCGGATTACACCGCATTTATGTATTTGGGTGAATTGATAGAGATGGGCATGACCAGCGAGTTGTTTACCAATCCTCAAAAGAAACAAACCGAAGATTATATTACCGGTCGGTACGGCTAACGGGAGCAAGCAATGGATAACAGTAAAATAGGACACCACATATCAGGACAGTTCAATAAAGAACTGGAAGATGTGCGTAACAAGGTTTTAACCATGGGCGGACTGGTTGAACAGCAAATAGAGCTGGCCGTAACCGCTTTTTCGACCGGCGATATGGAAATGGCCGAACTGGTCATCAAACAGGATAATCAGGTCGATGCGTTGGAAATGGCTATCGATCAGGAATGTATGCAGATCTTAGCGCTGAGACAACCTGCGGCATTCGATTTAAGATTGTTAATCACCGTGATCAAGGTTGTTAATGAGCTTGAACGCGTCGGCGACATGGCCGAACGCATAGCCGAGATGGCAATACAATTGGCGGGGATCGACAACAACAACAAACATGACCAATATTATGAGCTGGAACACATGGCCGAATTGGTTCAGGAAATGCTGCACGGCGCGCTGGATGTATTTGCCAGAATGAACATAGAAGACGTCACCACGATTACCGGTTTGGATGAAAATGTCGATCGCGAATACGGCAGTATCATTCGGCAGCTGATTACCCGAATGATGGAAGACCCGAGAAATATTACCCGGATGTTGGATGTGCTCTGGATTGCCCGTTCATTGGAAAGAATCGGCGATCATGCCTGTAATGTCTGCGAACATTTAGTTTATATGGTCAAAGGCGAAGATGTGCGGCATTTGACCCAGGAAGAGCTGGAAAGGAAGATGAAGGAGTAACAGGAGAGCGGATTAGCTAGTTCGATCGGCAGCGAGAACAGACGTTTCCGGCACAACTCCTCTATAATCAATCTGTGTTTATTTCAAGACAAAAACCACTCGCCTGTTTGCGAAATTGCCCGATACATGCTGTCTGTCAAAATCATCGGTTGCACTTATTAACACCAAGGTAAGATATGCCTTGCGGATTAACTTATGGTATCTTTGCCCTTCATTACTAGAGAGTTGAATGTTCTGACGGAACACTTTTTTATTTTGGCTGATGGAAACTTAGCAGCTAATTCTATTTAAGACGCGTTGCACTTATTATGTAAATCCGCTGGAGTTTAAAAACTATTATGTCGTGGAATTTGTTTAAAAAAAAACCGGCTCAACCATCAGGCAATGACACGGATCCTAAGTCTAAACCGATACTTGATAATAGGTCTTCACCAGCAAAAAAGGCTGATATTCCTGCTTCAGGCTTAAAAACACCTAAGCCTATTTCTCATCCGCCAAACGAAATGGCTTTAAAAAACAAGACAGCATGCAGTTATGTTGCCGAAAAAATTTCAATGGAGGATGTTCAAAATTTCTTTCCGATCAGGAATTACGATCAAGAAAAGCTGCTGGCT
>JAURVK010000068.1 GCA_030655535.1 Methylobacter sp.
CTGATAATTATAATCTGAACAGTGCGTAGGATGTGCTGAGGTACGAAGCGCATCACTCGCGAAAGATGCGCTTCACGTTGTTCGGCACATCCTACGTACTTACTCTGTAAACGGTCGATATTGAAAACTGTTTTACAACGTATTTAATTTAAAGCTGATAATTATAATCTGAACAGTGCGTAGGATGTGCTGAGGTACGAAGCGCATCACTCGCGAAAGATGCGCTTCACGTTGTTCGGCACATCCTACGTACTTACTCTGTAAACGGTCGATATTGAAAGCTGTTTTACCGTGTATTTAATTTAAAGCTGATAATGATAATCTGAACAGCACTATAGTTTTCGCTGATTTCAGGGGTTACATTTTGTAAGCGTAATATACCGAAATGCTAGAATCACAAATTTTCACATCCTGATGCTTATGCCTTTTTTCCGGCTGATCACTTTATTGTGTCTGGCACTTAGTTCATCACCCTTATTGGCCGAATCTGCCGAACAAGTCTCTTTACAGCTCAAATGGTTGCATCCTTTCCAGTTTGCCGGCTACTACGCGGCAAAAGAAAAAGGCTTTTACGCTGAAGAAAATCCGGATGTCACTATTCGTGAGCGTATTCCCGGAATCAGTAACATTGAACAGGTTCTAAAAAATGAATATCAATACGGCGTAGCCGATACCAGCCTGCTGGAACAATGTCTTAACGGCAAACCGGTGGTGGTTTTGGCCTCCATTTTTCAGCATAGCCCACTGGTATACCTTACCTTAAAGGATTCCGGCATAGTCAGTCCCTACGAGCTTAATCTCAGCTTTTCCGGTGATACCGGTTACAAAAAATGGCACCGAATGGCCGCTACCAAGGTTAATCCTGAACTGATAGCCCTACTTGTCAAAGTACTGGCCAACATTCCCTTATCTGAAAAGGAAACCATCCAGAATCGTTGGATGAGTTTGAAATATGAACCTGGTTTAAAAACCAAAACTCTTCTTCTTTATGCAGCGGCGGCCGTATTGCTACTTGTTATTATTGTCGGCTGGAATATGCGTTTACAACGCGAAATCAGTACACGAAAACAGGTTGAAGAAGCGCAGCGTATGGCCGCCAACGTTTTTTCCAGCATTCAGGAAGGCATCCTGATTACCGATGCCCGGCGCACTATTATCGATTTGAATCCGGCGTTCACCCGCATAACGGGTTATTCGCGGGACGAGGTTCTGGGTAAAACGCCAAGCCTGCTCAAATCCGGACTTCACGACGATCGCTACTATGAGGCTATGTGGCAAGCCATCAACCGGCAAGGCTATTGGCGCGGCGAGATTTGGAACCGCAAAAAAAGCGGCGAAATATTTACCGAATGGCTCACCATTTCTGCGGTTGCCGATAAGCAAGGCAAAATAACGCACTACATAGGCACGTCTTCCGATATTACACAGCTTAAAGAGCAAGAACGAAAACTTCAACTCATTGCTCACTACGACCCGCTCACCGGAGTGCCGAACCGGATTCTATTAGCGGACCGCATGCATCTGGCGCTTGCCCAAACCAAGCGTGACAACTGCTTAATGGCGGTGGGTTATCTTGACCTGGACGGCTTTAAACCGGTTAACGATACACTGGGGCATGAAGCGGGCGACCAGCTGCTGATCGAAGTTGCCCTGCGCATTAAAAATGCCCTGCGCGAAGGCGATACCATCGCCCGTTTAGGCGGCGATGAGTTTGTGTTTTTGTTGCTGGGACTGGAAAAGGTTGAAGACTGCGAGATCACCTTGCATCGCCTGCTACAAGTCATTAGCGAACCTGTTGCCATAGGCAGCCAGGCCGTCTCGGTATCTGCCAGTATCGGTATCAGTATTTTTCCGGGAGACTGCACGGATGCAGTAGCGTCTACCGAAGATAACACCGACCCGGATACGCTGTTACGACATGCCGATCAGGCCATGTATAAGGCAAAACTGGAAGGAAAAAATTGCTTTCATATTTATAACCTGGAGCTGGATCGTCAACTTCATGCGCACCGCGAAGCATTAAACCGCATTGAACAGGCGTTTGAAAACGAAGAATTCGAACTTTTTTTCCAACCCAAAGTCGATATGCAACAAGGTAACGTATTCGGCGCAGAAGCCTTGATACGCTGGCGGCATCCTGAACGCGGCCTGCTCATGCCGGGTGATTTTCTGCCGCTGCTTGAAAGTCACGTTATTGCAATCAAACTCGATGCCTGGGTTATCGACACCGCATTGCAGCACATGGCACATTGGCAACATCAGGGATTGCAACTCCAAATCAGTGTCAATATCACCGCCAAATCGTTGCAATCTGAAGATTTCGTCATACAACTCTATTACGCATTCGAACGCTATCCCTCTGTAAAACCGGCTCATTTCGAGATGGAAATACTGGAAACCCAAGCGATAATCAATTTGTCGCTGACCTCCCAGGTTATTAAAGACTGCCAGGCATTAGGCGTACAGTTTGCCCTGGATGATTTCGGCACAGGCTATTCCTCGCTCAGTTACCTCAAACATCTGCCGGTGGAGACGCTAAAAATCGACCAGTCTTTTGTCCGCGATATGCTGGAAGACGAGGATGATTTAGCCATCGTACAAGGCGTTACCGGCTTGGCCGAATCGTTCCGAAGGCAGGTTATCGCCGAGGGTGTGGAATCGATTGAACACGGCATCGCCCTTTTGCAAATGGGCTGCTACCACGCACAAGGCTACGGTATTGCCAAACCTATGCCGGCCTCCGATCTTGCCGATTGGGTAAAAGAATGGCAAGTACCGGCGGAGTGGGAAAAACCACATCCATCAGCAACGGCTTAAGGTGATTGCCAATAATAAATCGCATCTACTCAGCTACCAATATAATAGAACGCAGATGACGCTGATAATTAAAATCAAATAAGATTTTTTGAGTTATCCGCGTTTATCATATTTATCAGCGTCGCCTTGTACTGGGCGGGGTTTGCAACCCCGTTCGTAACGTTTAACTACCACAATCATCAACCGACATGACCTACAGCGAAGACTTTCTTATCCTGGCCCATCAGTTAATCGATGCCGGTCGATTTATCGACAGCAAGGGCTGGGTGCCTGCAACCAGCGGCAATTTTTCCGCACGCCTGCCTGACGGCACTATTGCCATTACCGTTTCCGGCAAACACAAAGGCCGGTTACAGCTGGACGATATTATGCTGATCGATAGCGACGCCAACTCCCTGGACGGTAAAAAACCGTCGGCGGAAACAGTGCTGCATACCTCGTTATATAAACGTTTTCCGGAAGTCCGGTCGGTACTGCATCCGCATTCGATTAATGCCACGCTGTGTTCACGGCTGTTCAAATCCGAAATCGCTTTGGAAGATTATGAGCTGTTAAAAGCCCTGGCCGGTATTGATAGCCACGAAAGCCGGGTAGTGATACCGATTTTTGCCAACAACCAGAATATCCCTCGTTTGGCCGGGCAAGTGGAACAATACATCGACAAACACGGCGCCATCTATGCCTATATAATTGCCGGACACGGGCTTTATACCTGGGGCAGTTCGGTACAGGAAACATTGCGTCATCTTGAGGCGCTGGAATTTTTATTCGATTGTGAATTGCGACTGCATGGATGCAGGAGGTAGAGTCATGCAGGAGCAATTACCGACGACTGCATGGATGCAGGAGGTAGCGTTTGTAGGGGCGAATTCATTCGCCCAGGGCGACTAAAGTCGCCCCCACATAAAAAATACAGCTGGGCCTAATTCATTCGCCTTTACGAGATTACCTACGACTATAAGGAGTTAAAAACCATGAGCGCATTAACCGTTTACCCTGATAATCAGCCTAAACTTGGCGAAATATTCACCGAGTTTAGCGCCATCCAAAACCGGCTGAATACCATCGGCGTACAGTTTGAACGCTGGACGGCCAACTGTGAATTGGCCGCCGATGCCGATCAGGACACCGTGCTGGCCGCCTACAGCGATTCCATCGACCGCCTGAAACAGCAATACAGTTTTCAATCCGTTGACGTGATCAGTTTAAACCCGGATCATCCCGACAAAGCCGCGTTTCGGCAGAAGTTTCTGGCTGAACATATCCATGCCGATTTTGAAGTGCGCTTTTTTATCGAAGGTCGCGGCCTGTTTTATCTGCATGTCGACGATAAAGTCTATGCCGTGCTGTGCGAGCAAGGCGATTTAATCAGCGTCCCGGCCGACACCACGCACTGGTTCGATATGGGCGAGAATCCCCGGTTTAAATGCATACGCCTGTTTACCACGCCGGACGGCTGGATAGCCGACTTTACCGGCAGCGACATTGCCAAATCCTTCCCTACGCTTGAACAATACGTTGCCGAACTGTCATGATAAAAGCCATCGTCACCGATATCGAAGGCACGACCTCATCGATTTTATTTGTAAAGGATGTGTTGTTTCCGTATGCCCGAGCCAATCTGGCGGGCTTTATCCGCAGCCATGAAAATGAGCCGCAGGTTAAAACCCTGCTGGAAGATGTCGGCAAAGAAGTCGGCTCTGAATTATCTACCCAGCAAATCATCGCCCAGCTGATCTTGTGGCTGGATGAAGATAAAAAAGTCACGCCGTTAAAGTCCCTGCAAGGCCTGATCTGGGAAGCCGGTTACCGGCAGGGCGATTTCAAAGGCCATCTGTATGCCGATGCCGCTGAAAAACTCAAAGAATGGAAAGCTAACGGCCTGGATTTATACATCTATTCTTCCGGCTCGGTTTACGCGCAAAAACTGCTGTTCGCGCATACCGAATACGGCGACCTGACGCCGCTATTTTCCGGCTACTTCGATACCCATATCGGCGGCAAGAAAGAACAACAATCGTATCGCAACATAGCCGCACAGCTGGCCATACCGGCGAACCGGCTGTTATTTTTATCGGATATTAAAGAAGAACTGGATGCCGCCAAAGCCGCAGGTTTCCAAACTATCTGGCTAACCCGGGACAGCGCGCCCGACCCGCAAGCCGAACACCGGCAGGTGAATAGTTTTGATCAAATCCGCGTAGACCAATAAGTCTGTTTGAGTGAAAGCGAAAACCGGCATTTCCGGCACACACCCGGGAAAAGCCACCACGCGCTACGCTTGAATGGTCTTATGCCGGCCTACGTCGGCCGCGTATATTGGCAGAGCGCAAACCTCAACGTCCGCCTGCCATAATTGAGCAACCAGCGGCTGCGCTTTATCCAGAGCACCGCTAGTCCAAAAATATTCGGTACCCACTCTCGCCGCATCCGCCAACAAATTCGCCACTTCCAGACGACGCTGAAGTTGCCGCGCAACGGCGGCGGCGGAATCTATCACGACCACCCCAGCCCCCGCTATCTCCTGTATCAACGGTGTCAAGAACGGATAATGCGTACAGCCCAGCACTATCGTGTCGGCTTTCTGTTCCAGCAATGGCAGCACATAGCGTTCCAGCAACAGCCGGGTTTTATCGCCGGACAAATCGCCCGCTTCCACCTGCTCAACCAGCCCGGGACAGGCCTGCCCCAATATCTCAACATCATTACCGTAACGCGCAAACAATCGCACAAAATTATCGCTAGCCAAGGTTCGACGGGTCGCCAAAACGCCGATTACCCCTGATTGGGTATTCGCAGTCGCCGGTTTTACCGCAGGTTCCATTGCGATAATCGGCACAGCGAATCTTGAGCGCAATGTTGTGACTGCCGCGCCGGTTGCGGTATTACAGGCAACCACGATAGCCTTGACCTGTCGCCTCGCTAAAAATTCGCTAATCGCAATCGACCGGGCTTCGATGAATTGCTGGGATTTATCGCCATACGGTGCATGGGCGGAATCGGCTACATACAATAGATGTTCGCCCGGCAGCGCTCTGCGAATCTCTTGCAGAACGGATAATCCGCCAACGCCTGAATCGAAAACACCGATGGGATTTGCGGCTTTCATTTTTTGAAACCTTTATTTGTCAACTCAGGACACTAATTTTAAGATGGGGGTTAGGGATGACATATCTTCAAGGGATGTTATCCCTAATACGCCTCAATATGAATAGTTGTTTTATTCAACTGATAATCAGCAAGGCCAAATAAGGCACCAGATTAAACATAAGTGTGCCCATTTTATATAAAGCCATGCCCGCATAATGAATTGAATCGAAGCGCTCAACCGACAACTTAAACCACCGGCTGTGAAGCCTGTACGCCCAGTCATGCGCAAACATGATAAAGAAAAACCAGTAACACACGAAGCCTAAATTGATCAGGGTGGCCCACCCTAAAAATCCACGCAGCATTTCTATCGTCATTATCTTTCCCCTGTGCCATCAAACCAAATTTTTGCACACTACGTCATTTAAATTGAATGTACAATCAGCATTAATACCTATAATAAAAACTCATAATATTATCATGTTCTTATATAAAAAAATCACAGCCGCTTAATCCTGATGCTGGCGCTGGCCAGTCCGACGGCATTGACCTGATCGGCTTCGGAACCGAATCGACATTGATGGGAGGCGCCGATATTGCAGTGGCGCGGGATACCAGCGCACTGAATACCAATCCGGCGGGATTGACACAAATCCAGGGGCAGACATTCGACAGCTTTGCCTCGGGGCGGCGGCGGTTATGCCGTGTCGCTCGATTCGGTGCCGTGTACCGTCGGGATTGGGCTGTCGCATCAATGATAACTGGTCGATGGGGCCAGTCTGTCGATTACTTATGCCAGCCTGGAGCAGAAATTTTTCCCCGATACCTCGGTCGCCGCTGCCCCGTTTGCCGGATATTCGCTCGACGATGCCTCTGCGCTCAAGATGGGGTTCAAGCTGGGCATGCAATATCGCGTCAATCCGTCGCTGACTTCGGCGGCGGCTTATACGGAAAAAACCGAGTTGCCGCTGACCGGCAGTGAGTTGAAAGCCAATTATTCCGGGATGGGGCTGGGCATAGTCAGGTATAGCGAGCCAGCTTGACCGATTTGGCCCTGCCCCGCGAAGTTGCGCTGGGCGCGGCATTCAAGCCCGCCGATGCCTGGCTGTTATCGTTCAAACTCAATTGGATCAACTGGGCCGATGCGGTCAAGTCCGTTGCTGGCGGGAATTCTGGAACACCACATCACGCTGGGCGCTGTTCCTGCATGTCATGTTGAGCCGCCGCTGGTAGCGTCATTCTTGAGCAAGCCGGTATCAAAACCGAACAGCGCCCCCAGCCAGATGAACACCGCCCATGCCAAAATGCCGAAAGGCATGTAGCCCATGTATCCCAACAGCGGCATTTCGGCAAAAATGTGAATGACATTGACGTAGGGAATATCGTAAATCCAGTAATTGGGGTTGGTTACCGGTTGTGCCGGATGGGCGCTGCCCCAGTTCCACAATTCCCAGAAAAATCCGTTGCACAAGGCGCTGAACGCCATCAGCAAGGCAGGCCCCCAATTGCCTTGTGCCATTGCGGTGAACGGGTTCCATATACCTTTCCTGATCAGCTGTCCGGAGAAAATCGCCAGCGGCCCGATCCACATTACCCAGAACAGCGGATAGGGAAAAAACACCACCGCGAAGATCAGTAAGAAGCCGCCCCACAACAGCCGTCCGCCCGGTAACGTTATTTTGGGGCCGTTACTATAACGGCCGGTCAAACCGGGAAAGGTGTTAAGCAGGGTATACCATTCGAAAATGGCAGGCCAGACCGTGGTATAGGCGGTCAAATACAGCAGCACGACAGTGACATGGCTAAGTTCCGGCATTGTGCTGTTGGGATAATACCAGTTGCCTAACGCGAAATAGTCGAAATACTCGAAATAGAACCAACCGACCAGCGAGACCAGGGCGCTGATGAACAGGGTTTTAGGACGCGCCGCTAACAGCGAATAACCGCCGCTGCGACGATAGGCCAGTCCGTCCAACGTTAGAATGAAACCCCACCACAACGGCGTGAAGGCGTAATAGACCAAATCGCCGAAAGGCGTAATCCGCGTCCACATCAGCCACCAGAAAAATGACGTCAATGCCGCACCTAGCCAGAACCACACCGGAAAGCGTGCCGGGGCGGGCTTAGGCGGCGGGGTCGGGATGGCAAAACCGAACCGTTGCGGGAACAGCAGGAAGAGTACGATGGCGGCTTCCACCAGCGCCAGCACAATGAAGATTGCCAAATTAAAACCGGGAGCACCTGCTACGAACAGCGACGGAAATACGCCGAAGCCGGGCGGAAAATGGGTTTCGGGATAAGCAATCCACGCCGCCGCTAACGGCAATACGATCGACAACACGATCGGCCAGACCAGACCACAGACACGTTGCATCATTTTTCTCCTCGTTGGTTGTTAGAGTTGATTTACCTGATCGTCATGGCGGCTCCGCTTGCGAAGGCGCTTGTTTGCGTACATTCGGCTATCGGCCAGATGTTTGAGCTTTTCTTGCCCCGAGGCTTCGTGGACGTACGCAGTGCCGGAACTGGCACCGGCAGATTCAAACCCGCTGGCACGCATATCTTCGACAGCCTGTATCAGCATCGTCTCGACCCACGGCACATCGCCTTGTTCGCAGGTAATGGCAAACTCGTCGCCGCCCAGACGGTGCGCCTGCGCCCTGTCGCCCAAACGCTCGCTCAGGTGCCGGGCAAACGAACGCAACAAGCCGTCGCCGCGCTCATGCCCGAAACGGTCGTTGTAATATTTAAGGCCATCCATATCGATAAAAGTCAGACTGCCATGCGGCGGCAAGGTTTCCAGCGCCTGCTCCAGCGCCATGCGATTGGGCAGCCCGGTCAGGGCATCGGTGCGGGCAATGCTGTTACTGTGTGCCATGCGTTCCAGCGCGTATTCCTTTTCGCGGTGGAGCTGCGCAAACTGGTAAGATAACACCAGCGCCAGCAGCATGACCTCAACCGACACCGAAAACAGGCCCATGTGTTCGATGGTCAGTGTATCAAAGCCGCTACTGTTGGCTGAAATCGTTATGATTCCCAGCACAAAAAATGCGCCAATGGCGCACAGGTAAAGCCGTGCGGTAACACTACCCTCACGCATCCGCACAATACCGGCAACCAAGCCGTAAGTCAGAAATAGGCCGACACCATAACGAGCGTTTTCCAATGACCAGTGCGGCATGATCAACGCCAGCACTATCAGGCCGCCCAGCAGCGACAGCAACACCAAGCCGGTCATATACAGGCGCGGGTAAATGTCGCACCGGATTTTCAGCAAGGCCATCACGAACAGAATATAAGCGCAATTGGAAAACAGGATGGGAAAGCTGACCAGATAAATCCAGTGCATCCCGAACAGGTCAGGAAATACCAACAGCGAGGTGCCGTTAAACAGCAGATTGCCGAGGATGAAGAGCGAGTACATAGCCTCCGATAGGCGCCGACGCACTATCGCCAGTGTCGCATAGTAGAGCATCAAGCCCAAAAACATGCCCAGACACAGCAGCGTCAGTGTATTTCCCGGCTTGATTGCTTGTCGGTAGGTAGCCAACGTGCTCAGATAGGGCTGCGGCATGGCCAAAAAAAACGGGGATTTCAGTTCGGTCAGCAGGCGATAATGGCCGACGGGAAGATCGATTTCGCGGCCGTGACGCAGAAAAAAAGGGTTTATCTCGCTATAATTGCGGATGCCGCCGCGCAGATCGGCAACCGGCTGTCGTTGCGTATTGACAATGATATGGCGAAAATACCCGATAGTGCTGGTGTTTTTGAGGTCCAGCACATGGCGGCCGGGGGTGTTAATTTCGAAGTCTGCCTGCTGCCAAAAATGGCCGCCGGTCAACGCGACTTGAGTTACCGGTTTGAATCCGGCAGCGGCAAGATCGGTTTGTCCCTGATAGACCCAGTCCGTCGGGGCCTGATACCAGCGTCCGGCAAGCTCAAGCATATCGGCCAGGCAGGGCCACGCCATGAGACATGCGATCACGCAAATGACCATCCGGAATGTCATGCGCGAGAGCCCGGGTTTAAAGAACAGTTGAATTGGCCAAACTTCATCATACATCCTCGCAAAGGAATTCAAACGGTATCAGCCAAAATAGGAACCTATCTAAGCATTTGTAACATAAAAAAACAGGAACTTACCTCACAAAACAAACAACTCCCTCATCTTCTTCCCGGGACTTTTCGCCCGCATAAACACTTCGCCGACCAGGAAGCTGTAGATGTCATTATCCAGCATCAACTGCACGTCTTCGTGGCTATGAATGCCGCTTTCGGTGATGATTAAACGGTCTGCGGGAATATCGGCTTTTAAATCCAAGGTGGTCTGCAATGATGTTTCAAAGGTGCGCAGGTTGCGGTTGTTGATGCCGATCAGCTTGGTGTCCAGCGTTAGCGCCCTTTGCAGTTCTTCCGCATTGTGAACTTCCACCAATACATCCATGCCCAGTTTGGTTGCGGCGTCCGACAGTTCGTGCATTTGACTGTCTGCCAACGCGGCGACAATCAGCAATATACAGTCGGCGCCCAAGGCGCGGGCCTCAAAGATTTGATAGGGATCGATCATGAAATCTTTTCGGAGCACCGGCAGCGGGCAGCGTTCTCTGACCATTTGCAGGTAAACTTCCGAACCCTGAAAAAACTCCTTATCGGTTAATACCGACAAACAGGTCGCACCGTTCATCGCGTAATCCTGCCCTATCGCGATCGGATTAAAATCTTCCCTGATCACGCCTTTGCTGGGCGAGGCTTTTTTGATTTCCGCAATGATGGCCGGTTTTTTTGCCAAGACTTTGCTGTGCAGGGCATTATAAAATCCGCGCGGACTTTCCACGCCTGCGGCAATTTCTTCCAGGTTGGCGATGGTCATGCCTGTTCTGCGTCTGGCTACCTCTTCGGCTTTTTTAGCGAGGATTTTTTTTAAAATATCTGGGGTATCGGTCATGGTTTCTGGTCGTTTTATGAAGTTTTTGAATAGGCGATCAATGCATCGAATTTGGCTTTTGCCGCACCGCTGGCGATAAGCTCTTGGGCTTTTGCTATGCCCGCGCTTAAAGAATCGGTGATATTGGCTGCATAGATTGCGGCCCCGGAATTGAGCGCCACTATATCTCTGGCCGCTCCGGCTTGATTGTCCAGCACCGATTTTACCATCACCAGGCTGGAAGCCGCACCATCAACGGCCAATTCGGCCAGACTGGCGCGTTTAAAGCCGAATTGTTCCGGCGTAATCGTGTAACTGGCGACCACTCCGTCTTTAAGTTCGGCAATGGTTGACGGCGAGGCAATACTGATTTCATCGAGCCCGTCGTCGGCATTGACCACCAGCACATGCCGGCTGCCGAGTTTTTTTAGAACGTGCGCCAGCGGCTCTACCCACTCCTTGGCAAATACGCCGATCAACTGGTTCGGCGCACCTGCGGGATTCGATAACGGGCCCAACAGGTTGAACAGGGTTCTGACGCCCATTTCTTTACGGGCATTGCGGGTGTATTTCATAGCGCCGTGATGTTTGGGGGCAAATAAAAAGCCGACGCCGATTTCATTAACGCAGTGTGCGACTTGTTCGGCGGTTAAATCCAGGTTTACTCCGGCGGCTTCCAGCACATCGGCGCTGCCGCAACTGCTGGAAACGGAACGGTTGCCGTGCTTGGCGACCTGCCCGCCGGCTGCGGCGACAACAAATGCGCAGGTGGTGGATATATTAAAGGTATTCGCGCCATCGCCGCCGGTGCCGCAGGTGTCTATAACATGGTCGCCTGTTACCATCACTTTTCCGGCCAGTTCGCGCATCACTTCGGCAGCGGCGGCAATTTCGTCGATGCTTTCGCCTTTACAGCGCAGCGCGATTAAGAAGCCGCCGATTTGCGCATCGGTCGCATTGCCGCTCATGATTTGTCGCATCACCTCGCGCATTTCATCGGAGCTAAGGTTTTGTTTGTTCAGCAGAACTTGCAAGGCTTGTTGTATATGCATTCAGATGTATATTTTGTATTTGGAAATTGAAAATAGAACGCAGATGACGCTGATGAATATGATTAAATAAGATTTTTTGACTTATCTGTGCTCATCATAATTATCAGCGTCATCTGCGTTCCATTATAAAGTCAGCCGTTCAACTCATCCTGCAAGCGCTGATAAATGCCGCCGAAACTGCCGTTGCTCATCAACACATAATGTCCGCCGTAACGCGCTTCAGATTTAAGCTTGGCGATAACTTCATCCAGCGATGGGTAGATTTCAATGTTGCCGGCGTACTTTTTCAGCTCGCCTAAATTCCAGCCCAGCGCTTCCGGTTGGTAGATGATCGCCAGATCGGCATGACCCAAAGATTCCGCCAACGTTTTGGTATGCACGCCTAACCGCATGGTATTCGAGCGCGGCTCGACTATCGCGATGATGCGCTCCTGTCCCACCTGCTTGCGCAAGCCGTCCAGCGTCGTTTGTATCGCGGTCGGATGATGGGCAAAGTCGTCGTATAAGGTCACGCCGTTGATGTTGGCGATCACTTCCATACGGCGTTTTACATTTTTAAACTGACCCAGCGCGGTTATCGCATCCTTGGGTAAAATGCCGACATGTCTTGCGGCAACTATCGCCGACAACGCGTTGTAGACATTATGCTCGCCGGTTAACGACCACTCGACACAGCCTTGGGCTTGGTTATCCATGACTACCTCGAATTGACTGCCGTCGCCGTTGATTAGCCGGGCGTTCCATTGCGCGTCCGAGTTGATCGAAGTCTTCGCAACCGGCGTCCAGCAACCCATCGCCAATACCTCATTGATATTGGCATCGCATTCAGGGCTGATTATCAGGCCCTCGCCGGGCACCGTCCTGACCAGATGGTGAAATTGTTTTTTGATTGCCTCCAGATCGGGAAAAATATCGGCATGGTCGTATTCCAGATTATTCAGGATGACTGTTCTGGGGCGGTAGTGGACAAACTTTGAGCGCTTGTCGAAAAACGCGGAATCGTATTCATCGGCCTCGATCACAAAAAAGTCGGATTCTCCCAGCCGCGCCGAAATACCGAAATTTAACGGGATGCCGCCGATCAAAAAACCCGGATTAAAACCCTGATGTTCCAATATCCAGCTGAGCATGCCGGTGGTGGTGGTTTTACCGTGGGTTCCGGCAACGCCCAGCACCCATTTGCCCTGCAACACATGCTCTGCCAGCCATTGCGGACCGGACACGTATCTGAGCCCCCTGTTAAGCACCGCTTCGACTTCCGGGTTGCCGCGCGACAAGGCATTGCCGATAATCACCAGATCGGGTTTTCCGTCCAGATTTTCAGCCCGATAGCCTTCCATTAACACGATGCCTTGCTGTTCGAGCTGTGTGCTCATCGGCGGATAAACGTTTTGATCGGAACCGCTGACCTGATGCCCCAGCTGCCGCGCAATGACGGCCAGCCCGCCCATAAATGTGCCGCAAATACCTAAGATGTGAATATGCAATGTCTTATCCTGAGTTGAAATTATTTTTTGCCTAGCGGTTTTGTGTCGGGCTTATCTCCCGGTTTTCCATCTGCGCCGTCTTTGCTTGTCGCTTCTTCTATCGGCACTTCCGCCTCTTCTTTTGCCCCGGCTTTCTCCAGTATCTCAATAACTTTTTTATGGGCAATTTTTTGGGCTCTGCCCATAACAGTCACATTTTGTTTATCCAGGGCATTAACATCGGCTCCGGCTGCAATCAATAAATTGACAATATCTTCATTGCCGAAAACCAGCGCATCCATTAACGCTGTTACGCCTAAATTATCGGCGAGGTTTATATCGGCTCCGTACGCTAACAGTAATTTAACAATGCGTACATTGCCGTTAAAGCTAGCGGCCATTAAAGCGGTGCGACCGCCGGATGTTTTACTGTTAACATCTATCCCTTGCGCCAGCAAAGCTTCTGCTCTATCAATCTTGCCCATCATTGCCGCCGCAAATAAATCTTGACCATCTTCTGCATGCGTCGCTGTGGACAAGACTAATAATAGGATTAAAAAGCAGTCTTTGTATTTCATACTGAATAGTTACTTGCGTTTAATGAAAAGTTACGATGAAATAATCAATATATAACCCATATGATCTAATAATGAACGAAAAAAACAAAATAATAGTTGAGGCCACACCTCTTTTTATAGAAGCGCAATCTTCTCCCGATGAGGATCGCTATGTCTTTGCCTACACTATCACTATTACCAATGCCGGAGAAATACCGGCAAAACTGCTCCAGCGTCATTGGCTGATTACCGATTCCAATGGCAAGATCCAGGAAGTCAGGGGCGATGGGGTCATAGGCGAACATCCTTATCTTAAACCCGGCGAGTCTTTTCGTTACACCAGCGGCGCGATGATAGAAACACCCGTCGGCACCATGCAGGGCGACTATACGATGCATTCGGATGATGGCGATAATTTCAGGGCAGACGTACCCCGGTTTACCTTGTCCATCCCAAGAACCCTGCATTAACAATGTCTATTTATGCTATCGGTGATATTCAAGGCTGTTTTGATGAATTATTAAGACTCCTCGATACCATTTGTTTTAATGAGCATACCGATCAACTGTGGTTTGCCGGTGATCTGGTCAATCGCGGCCCTAAATCTTTAGAAACCCTCCGTTTTGTCAAATCGCTGGAAGATTCTGCAATCGCGGTGCTCGGCAACCATGATTTGCATTTACTGGCTGCGTCCTGCGCGCCCAAAATAGCCAATAAAAAAGACTCGCTGTTACCGATACTTGAAGCGCCGGACAGGGACGAGTTAATCGATTGGCTAAGACATCGTCCATTTTTCCATTTTAACGATGATTTCTGCCTGCTTCATGCCGGTCTTCCGCCACAATGGGATTTTAAAAAAACCCAAAAAATGGCCTTGCTGGCGGAACAGGCTCTAAGAAGCCCTGATTATCAGGCGTTTTTAAAACAAATGTACGGCAACAAGCCCAATATTTGGTCATCCAACTTAAAAGGCGTCGAAAAGCTGCGTTTTATCATCAATTGCTTTACCCGTATGCGTTATTGCGATGATGATGGCCGACTGGATTTTGTCCATAGCGGGCCTATCGGCTCTCAACCCAAAAGTCTTGTTCCGTGGTTTACGGTGCCTAAACGTAAAAACGCAGACATGCGCATTATCTTCGGTCACTGGTCCACCTTAGGCTATTACGAGGGGCAAAACTGTTACGCCATCGATACCGGCTGCCTTTGGGGCGGCCGACTCACCGCTTTAAAACTGGGTGAACCGGTGCAGCGTTTCAGCATTGATTGCCCGGAATCTAAAAAGCCCAATAAAAATTATCCGGCTGTAGCAGGTTAACCTATTAACCCATGTAGGAGCGGCTTTAGCCGCCCAGTGGCGACTGAAGTCGCCCCCACATCCAGTTGCTTAACCGTCAGAATAAAGTTGACTGAGTGCTAGCCTTTTCGTTTTTCCAGCTTCAAAAAACTGTAGCTGAACGATACATCGGGATCGTCGTCTATATCTTCCCTCTCCACCTCAAGCCATTGATCAGCATCCATCTCGGGAAAAAACGTATCGCCGGGGAATTCCTGATGTATTTGCGTCAGGTAGAGCGTATCGGCAACAGGCAGCATCGACTTGTAAAAATCCGAACCGCCGATAACAAAAATCTCATCGCTGTCGCCGCAACTTGCCAGCGCCTGGTCAATGTCGTTAAACACCAGACAGCCCGGTTGGCTGTATGACGGATTCCTGCTGATAATGATATTGGTGCGCCCCGGCAACGGCCTGCCTATCGATTCATAAGTTTTTCTGCCCATCAAAATGGGCGCCCCCATGGTTATTTTTTTAAATCTTTTAAGGTCGGCGGACAAATGCCAGGGCATTTGATTGTTCAGGCCGATAACCCGATTGCTCGCCATCGCAACGATAAGTGATATTTTCATTTTAATGCAGTATTCTTTAGCCATTGAATTTTACTCAAGCATCATACTATGAAAAATATACTGGTTGTATTTACCGGCGGAACTATCGGTTCTGTTGCAACTGACGGCACCATCAATACAGCTGGCAGCGCATCATTCAAATTGATTCAACTGTTTCAACAGCATGACGAAAATCACCGTCAAATCCATTTCGACACCATCCAGCCCCTACAGATTTTAAGCGAGAACCTGGCTCCCCGTGCCTGGAAAACCATCATTGCAGCCATAGAAGCCAGTCAGCCCGGGCAATACGACGGCATCATCATGACTCACGGCACCGATACCTTGGCTTATACAGCTTGCGCGTTGAGCTTTTATTTCCATGCCGCCCAGATTCCGCTGCTGCTGGTTGCCAGCGATTATCCTTTGAATCATCCTAAAGCCAACGGTATTGAAAACTTTATCTGTGCTGTCGAATTTATCCTGCAAATAAACCGCCCCGGGATTTTTGTTCCCTATCGAAACCAACAGCAAACGACCCAACTTCATAGAGGCACTCGCCTGACCTGTTCCTTACAGTTAGGCGGCGATTTTTTTAGCGTTCAGGGTAAGAGTTATCTGCAATTTGAAAACCGGCAGTTTTCATTATTAAATTCAGCTGCCCAACAAACGTCGACCCGGCGTATCCCGTTAAAAGCCGATTTTTCCGAGCGTATTTTAATGATAAAACCCTATCCCGGACTGGATTACACCAGATTCAACCTGGAAAATGTCGATGCTGTTTTGCATGATTTATATCACTCCGGCACCGCCTGCGCATCCTTGCAATGGGGCGAAAACTATTCGTTAGTAGAATTTATAAAGCGCTGCAAAAAACAAGATGTCAGCGTTTATCTGGCTCCGGCGATTAAATCAGCCGATGCCTATCAAAGTACACAAACTTTGATTGAGCAAGGCGCTGAAATAATCTGGAATATGTCGATTGAAGCCGCTTATGTAAAACTGCTGCTGGCTTACGGCAATTTTAATGATAAGCGGGAAATAATGGATTTTATGATCGAAGATATTGCCGGTGAACATCTCTCCTAAAACAGTAATACCTTACTCAGCAATAAAGTGATTCTGATAATCTTCCATAGCTCGTCTAATCACCTCATGCGCTTCTTCCCGTCCGTAAACATTGGTTATTTCGCAGGAGTTCTTTTCGCTCGGCAGGTGTTTATAGGTCAGGAAGTAATGTTTCAGGCGATTGATATAAGACTCCGGGCAGTCTGATACGTCATTCCATTGCCGATAAAACTCGTCGCCTTTCATCACCGCAATAATCTTGTCGTCGGCTTCTCCTCCATCCAGCAAACGGAAACCGCCGATCGGTATCGCTTGTAAAAGAATATCGCCATGCGTCACATTGCGCTCACTTAAAACGCAAATATCCAGCGGGTCTCCATCGCCTTTGATAACGGTTTTTCCCGATTTTATTGCGGCATATTCGGCAACTCTGCCTGCGCAATAAGTTTGCGGAATAAATCCGTACAACGTAGGAACGGTATTGGAAAACTTTTGCGGTCGGTCGATTTTAAGATAGCCGGTTTCTTTATCGATTTCGTATTTGACGGTATCCGACGGGACGATTTCGATGAAAGCCGTAACGATGTCCGGCGCATGGTCGCCCGGACTGATGCCGTGCCAAGGGTGTGCTTTGTATTGTATATTCATAGATGATAGTTAATTTTCCTTAGAAAATAGCCGGTTATTAAAAAATGGAATATAGATACTGCAGATTAAACCGATAAAAAAGGCAAAAGGCAAAAGGCAAAAGGCAAAAAAACCTTGCGCCTACAAATCCGTATCGCCTATTTTTGGCATCCGTGTCTCATTAAACGGAAATCGGCGCCTTGATAGGGTCGTGCGTCTGGTAATCGACGATTTCAAAATCTTCATAGTGATAATCGAATATCGATTCCGGCCTGCGTTTTATTTTTAATGTCGGCAATGCGTAAGGCTTGCGGGTCAATTGCAAGTTAGCCTGCTGCTGATGATTCAGGTAAAGATGCACGTCGCCGCCGGTCCAGACAAAATCACCCACTGCCAAATCGCACTGCTGAGCGACCATATGCGTCAATAAGGCATAACTGGCTATATTGAACGGCAAACCCAAAAACGTGTCGCAGCTGCGCTGATAGAGCTGACAAGACAGTTTGCCGTCGGCCACATAGAACTGGAAAAACGCATGACAGGGAGATAGAGCCATTTTGCCCAACGCCACATTTTGCTGGGGGCTGATGCTTTCATCCGGCAAATCCGCGACATTCCAGGCGGAAACGATAATCCGGCGGCTGTTCGGCGTGTTTTTAAGTTGTTCGATGACTTGCTGAATCTGGTCGATATGCCGACCGTCGGGTGTGGGCCATGAGCGCCACTGATGGCCGTACACCGGGCCTAAATCGCCGTTTTTATCCGCCCATTCGTTCCAGATACTGACGTTATGCTCATGCAGATACGCCAAATTAGTCTCTCCTTTCAAAAACCACAGCAATTCATATATTATTGATTTTAAATGTGTTTTCTTGGTTGTAACCAGTGGAAAACCTTCCTCCAGCGGAAAGCGCATCTGATGACCGAAAATGGACAAGGTGCCGCTGCCGGTTCTGTCGCCTTTCAGGCTGCCTTCGGTGATAATTTTATCGAGTAATTCTAAATATTGCTTCATGCGATTTTTTCATGACTATATGGTTTTTTAACAAAATTTACGGGCATTGTCAGTTATATCGACATTAATTATTCACTTACAGCGTTTTCAAATTCAGTTAATTACTAAAATATCTACGATGCTTATTGAAACTATAGCGTGCGGGAATGCAAGCTTTGCTTGCCAGCGCAGGCGAAGCCTGCACTCCAGCGACCATGATAACGACATAGCCTTTTAATGGTTAGTAACTAATTTAAATTGAAAACGCTGTATGTCGACTCATTTTCGGCTTCACGGAAGGCTTCCAGCCTAACTTCCATACCGCCTGACGCAGCCAACGTATTAACTATAGGGTTTACCTGTGTAAGCATGGCTTGCTTTTTTTAGCGTGCTGATGACGGTGTTTTTGTTAATCCCCAACACTCGTCCCGTATCACGAATGCCGCCGCCATTGATCGCCATCTCCACCACTTGGCGTTTGACTCCAGGAACATAGGCCTTACCGTGTTCTCTATAGCGGATAAAGCCGTCGTTTTGAAACACGCTTAATAGTTACTTATTTGGAATACTTGTCTTATGCGCAAAATAAAATAACCCAGCGCCAATCAAGATCATCGGCGTTGACAGAATCTGCCCCATAGTCACCCAGTCCAAAGCCAAATAACCTAATTGCGCGTCCGGCACTCTGAAAAACTCGACAAAAAACCGGAAGCATCCGTAAAAAAACAGCGCCATGCCGGTCGTGGCCATAACCGGCCTGGGTTTGCTGGAATACACCCAGAGGATGACAAACAAGACGAAGCCTTCTAAAAAGGCTTCGTACAATTGCGAAGGGTGACGGGCTAACGGGCCGCCGGTAGGAAAGACCATGGCCCAGGGTACGTCGGTGGGCCTGCCCCATAATTCGGAATTGATAAAGTTGCCGATACGACCGGCGCCCAAACCTATAGGCGCCAGCGGCGCGATAATGTCGGTTAGTTGCATCATCGTGCATTGCTGTTTTTTTGCAAACAACCACATGGCGATAAAAACACCCAACATGCCGCCATGAAAAGACATGCCGCCTTGCCATATTTTAAACAGGACAAGCGGATTGCTCAGAAATTCACCAAAATTATAAAACAGGATGTAGCCGATTCTGCCGCCCAGGATCACGCCGAGTGCACCGTAAGTCACCAGATCTTCTATGGCTTCAGGTTTAATCGGCGACCAGGACTGTTCAGCGCGTTTTTGCCCTATAAACCAGACGGCGGCAAAACCGATCAGGTACATCAATCCGTACCAGTGAATTTTTATCGGGCCTAAGCTAAAGGCAATAGGGTCGATTTGTGGGAAATTCAGCATAATTGTCGTGTGAAATAATTAGTGAAAAAATGGGTATTGATAAATAACACTTTTTTCATTATTTATGTCAACCAATGCGTGCCATTTTGACACAAATAATGAAAAATTTCGGAATTTTCGACACTAATAGTGAAAAAATCCATCTCCTAACCTGCTATTTAAATAGAGAAGTCTCTGATTTAAGTTTAACTGATTTGGATTGTTGAGGCTTGATGAGTTTTGACCATTTAGAGTAGATCTATCGGGAACTGGCTAGCTAACTAGTTAAATTTTAAATCCTTATTCCCATCTAAAATTAAATTCGGTATGTGTAACGGTTTGCGTTTGAAGATCGCCGTGCTCGCATTTAATGCAGTTTCCTGCTCAGAATAACTGCAAATGAAAACAGGTCATCAAACAATCATTTGTTGGATTGCCTATAGCAGTTCTTGGTTGCGGGGTTGAAGCCAAACAGTAAGAAAACGTCCGGTATAATTCGATTTCAACCCCTCGAAAAGGTAAAATTAGACCAATGCCTCTTTCTGAGCATCGGGTAGGCATGTGGATTTGTTTAACGAATACTAAGCGCACCTAACTATGTAAATAACCATCCAGGATATTCATGACCCGTCGATTCGAAAAAAAGCGCCCCCCATTCATTACGCTGCCTCGGCACAAACGTAGCGATGAGGTCATCCGCCTCAAAGGACGAATGAAGCGCGACTCTGACGAATATGGCGGAATGTTCACAAGCCACTTGGTTCTCGATGAACCTGGCCGGCCGGACTTGTACAGTCAGTGGTTTGATTTCTATTTCCCAGGCCTGGATCGGTTTACGATCTGGAATGCGGCTTTCGTGACTGCACGCAAGGCATTTTGGGATGCGGCCCATGAACTTGCTTACCAACGCACGGCTGCAATGTTGACGCCGGAAGAGCATTCGGCTGAGTCCAATATGGAATTCGAGCCCGCGGAATTTTCCAATACCGGCAAAGTCTTGAGCTACCGACTGATTGAGCGGAAGAAGATGCAATACGAGAAATTTGGCGGACTGACTTTCTTCGAGCAATGGGAAAAGCTGGAATCCGAGATCGTCCGCGAAGCCCCGCCGACCATCCATGAGTTTTTCCGTCTTGATCGTAGTTATGCTTATGGTGTCGGACTGTACATCGTTCTCGATGTAAACGTAATCGACCGCACAGCGATTGAACAAGCCATTACCAAATTTCGAGCAATAGGTGAAACCGATTGGCAGGCCGTCAATCCAGTGCCGAGTGAACGACTCCCCGTTGTGAGCGAAAAAGAAGCCTTGGCGGCAATTAATTGCAAATGAAAATCAGAAAATAGACGACAATAAGGGGTTTGTACTGTAGAGATTTCGGGGGTGAACTTCGGAATGAGAGCCGCCACGCGCTTATAGCAGGGTACTTGACCAACCAAGAGTCATGCTGAAGAAGGAATTATGAGCAAAAAAACCCTGAGCGAATCCGATATTTGCGCTAAGTACATCACGCCAGCCGTCATTCAGGCCGGATGGAATGATGCACTTCAGATTCGTCGCGAAGTATTTTTCACTAAAGGGCGCATCATCGTCCGTGGCAAGCTGGTTACGCGGGGCAAGGCCAAGCGGGCTGATTACGTCCTGTATTACCAGCACTTTCCGATTGCCCTGATCGAGGCCAAGGACAACAACTGCGCCGTGGGCGACGGGATGCAGCAGGCGCTGGATTACGCCGTCACGCTGGATATTCCCTTTGTATTCGCATCCAACGGCGACGGCTTCGTGTTTCACGATCGCACCGGCCTGAGCGCACAAATCGAAACCACGCTGGTCTTAAACGCATTTCCAAACCCAGCCACGTTGTGGGCGCAATACTGCACCTGGAAGGGGCTGGCCCCCGAGCAGGAGAAGATTGTCCTGCAACCTTATTACGACGACGGCAGCGGCAAGGAACCGCGCTACTACCAGCGCAATGCCATCAACGCCACTGTCGAAGCCATCTCCAAGGGTCAAAACCGCATTTTGCTGGTCATGGCAACCGGCACCGGCAAGACCTACACTGCTTTTCAGATTATCTGGCGGCTTTGGAAGGCGGGGCAGAAGAAACGCATCCTGTTTTTGGCTGACCGCAACGTGCTGATCGACCAGACCATGGTCAACGACTTCCGCCCCTTCGGCGCGGCCATGGCCAAACTCAGCACCGGAGCCAAAACCATCGAACGGGCTGACGGCAGCGTGGAGGTCATTACGACAGCCATCGATAATAAAGTCCGCCGCATCGACACCGCCTATGAAATCTATCTCGGACTGTATCAAGCGATCACCGGCCCGGAAGAGCGACAAAAGCTGTTCCGCGAATTTTCGCCCGGCTTCTTCGATCTCATCGTCATCGACGAGTGTCATCGGGGCAGCGCCGCCGAAGATTCCGCTTGGCGGGAAATCCTCGAATACTTTTCCGATGCCACGCAAATCGGCCTCACCGCCACGCCCAAAGAAACCGAGTATGTTTCCAATATCCATTACTTCGGCGAACCGGTTTACACCTACTCGCTCAAGCAGGGCATTCGTGACGGCTTCCTTGCCCCCTACAAAGTCATCAAGGTGCATCTCGATGTGGATGTAGAAGGCTACCGTCCTCAGTCAGGGGAAACCGACCAGTATGGTCACGAAATCGAAGACCGCATCTACAACCAAAAGGATTTTGACCGGAACCTTGTGATCGACGAACGCACCCAGCGCGTCGCTAAATGGGTGTCAGACTATCTCAAACAAAGTGGCGACCGGTTCCAGAAGACCATTGTCTTCTGCGTGGATACCGAACACGCCGCCCGGATGCGACTAGCCTTCATCAATGAGAACCAGGACCTCGTCCAACAGAACGCCCGCTACGTCATGCGTATTACCGGCAACGATAAGGAGGGGACAGATCAGATCGGTAACTTTATTGACCCGGAAGCCAAATACCCGGTCATCGTCACCACCTCACGCCTGCTTTCCACCGGGGTTGATGCGCAAACCTGCCGGTTGATTGTGCTCGATCGTGAAATCGGCTCCATGACCGAGTTCAAGCAGATTGTCGGACGCGGCACCCGTGTTCACGAAGACACCAAGAAGTATTACTTCACCCTGATTGACTTCCGCAAAGCCACCCATCACTTTGCCGATCCTGAATTCGACGGCGAACCGGTGCAGATTTACGAACCGGGTGAAAATGATCCGGTTACTCCGCCGGATAATGTGCCGCCGTCAGGAGACGAAGAGCCCATTCCGACTCATCCCGGCGAAGATGAAACCGTGGTGGACGAGCCGCCCGACATTACCTTACCGCCTGGGACGAACGAGCCTCCCGCCAAGTACTACGTCAAAGGCAAGCCTGTCTCTGTTCTCACCGAGCGGGTGGAATATCTCGACGAAAACGGCAAGCTGGTGACTGAATCCCTGCGCGACTATAGCCGCAAGGCTATCCGCCAGCACTTTGCCAGCCTTGATCAATTCCTGCGCCGCTGGAAATCAACCGAGCGCAAAGAAGCCATTATTGAAGAATTGGCGGAAGAGGGCTTGCTTCTGGAGCCGTTATTGGAAGAAGTCGGCAAAGACCTCGATCCCTTCGATCTGATTTGCCACATTGCCTTCGATCAGCCGCCCTTGACCCGGCGCGAACGTGTCAACAATGTCAAAAAACGCGATGTTTTCAACAAATATGGCTTGCAAGCCCGTGCAGTGCTTGAAGCTTTGCTCGCCAAATATCAGGACGAAGGCATCGTCACCGGTCTCGACAACGTCAAGATTCTGGAAATCCCCCCATTCAACACGATGGGAACCCCCATTCAGCTTATCAAGGAATTCGGCACCCGAGCCAGCTTTGAAAATGCTGTCCATGAACTGCAAGCCGCCCTCTATCAGGACATTGCATGACTGAAGCGTTTCACACCAGGAAAGAAGAACAGGTCTCACGCCAAGGCGCAAAGACGCCAAGATACAAATTCAACATTTTTACTTTGGCTTTTCTTGGCTCCTTGGCGCCTTGGCGTGAGCCACCAAATATAATCAGGAGATTGCATGATTGAAGAATTTCACGCCAAGGCGCCAAGACGCCAAGAGCCCAGCGAGGAAGTTGACCGACTTGCAACCCTAGTCGTCGATGCCTGCGTAAAAATTCACAAGTCGCTGGGTCCCGGACTACTTGAAAGCGTGTATGAACGGATTCTCGCTCACGAGCTCGAACAAAGGGGGTGCCAAGTAGCCCGGCAGGTTTCCATACCGATCACCTATTGCGGAATGACTTTTGAGGAAGGCTTCCGTGCTGATTTGCTTGTCAATAAGTTGTTGATCATTGAACTCAAGTCAATAGAAAAACTTCTTCCAGTACACAAGAAGCAGGTGTTAACCTACCTGCGGCTAACCGGCCTACATCTCGGTCTGTTAATCAATTTTGGTGAAGAACTAATGAAGACCGGCATTCACCGCATCATTAACAACCGGATGACATGAAAGGGTGACTCACGCCAAGGCGCAAAGACGCCAAGAAAAGCGTTTTCCTTTGTGTCTTGGCGGCTTGGCGTGAGGCTTTCTTTTTGGCTTCGGAGCGCAACCGGCAATCCATGCCAGCGACGAATCAATTTTTTTACTTTATCTTCTCTTGGTGCCTTGGCGTGAGTCACCCAGTTATGTCAGCAAGAAACACCGTTAAATCCATTTCAGCAATGAATCGATTTTTTTATTTTAACTTTTCTTGGCGCCTTGGCGCCTTGGCGTGAGTCGTCCAGTTATGTCAGCCAGAAATACCGTTAAATCCATTCAAGACATCATGCGGCAGGATGTCGGCGTCGATGGCGACGCTCAGCGTCTTTCCCAGCTGTGCTGGATGTTCTTTCTGAAAATCATCGACGATCAGGATCAGCAATTGGAGGTGATGCAGGACAACTACCGTTCGCCGATTCCAGAGGCCTTGCAGTGGCGGACGTGGGCAGCCGACCCGGAAGGTATCACTGGCGATTCACTGCTAACCTTCATCAACACCGAGCTATTTCCAAAGCTCAAGGAACTGCCAACAACAGGCCAGAACGCCAATCGCAGCCGCGTGGTGCGCAGCGTGTTTGAAGATGCCTACAACTATATGAAATCCGGCCAACTGCTGCGCCAGGTCATCAACAAAATCAGCGGCGTGGACTTCAACGACTTATCGGAACGCAAGCACTTCGGCGACATTTACGAACAGCTGCTCAACGACCTGCAAAGTGCGGGCAATGCGGGTGAGTATTACACCCCCCGTGCTGTCACTGCGTTCATGGTGGATCGTATCGACCCCAAGCCGGGAGAAATCCTGTTCGACCCCTCCTGTGGCACGGGCGGCTTTCTCACCTGTTCCATTCGCCACATGCGCGACCGCTATGTCAAAAAGGTCGAAGACGAACAGGCTATGCAGGCCAGCCTGCGCGCCGTGGAGAAGAAACAGCTTCCGCACATGCTCTGCGTTACCAATATGCTGCTGCACGGTATTGAAGACCCCAGCTTCGTGCGCCATGACAACACCTTGGCACGGCCTTATATCAGCTATGGCCAGGCCGACCGGGTAGACATCATTCTTACCAATCCGCCGTTTGGCGGAAAGGAAGAAGACGGCATTGATTCCAACTTTCCCCCGCACTTCCGCACCAAGGAAACTGCCGACCTTTTTCTGGCATTGTTCATCCGCCTATTAAAGCCCGGTGGTCGCGCCGCCATCGTGTTGCCCGACGGCTCATTGTTTGGCGAAGGTGTCAAAACCCGCCTCAAGGAACACCTGCTGGAGGAGTGCAACCTGCACACCATCGTGCGCCTGCCCAACAGCGTGTTCAAACCCTACGCAAGCATCGGCACCAACCTGCTGTTCTTCGAGAAGGGCGAGCCGACCAAAGACATCTGGTTCTACGAACACCGTGTGCCGGAAGGCCAGAAGGCCTATTCGATGACCAGACCCATTCGCATCGAGCATCTGCAAGGTTGCGTGGACTGGTGGGGCGGGCCGGAACGCCGAGACCGGCAGCAAACCGAAGTCGCTTGGAAAGTTAACTTAGATGAGATCAAAGCTCGTAACTACAACCTCGACTTCAAGAATCCGCATACCGTGGCCGATGACCATGGTGACCCGCAAGAGCTGCTGGCCAAGTTGGAAAAAGACGAACAGAAAGCCGCCAGTCTGCGCGATCAGCTCAAGTCTATTCTGGCTAAGGCGTTGCTGCGATGAACGCCGAACTCCTGCTGCAACACTTCGAACGCCTCAGTGAAGCGCCGGATGCCATCCCGCGTTTGCGGCGCTTTATTCTGGATTTGGCGGTGCGCGGCAAATTGGTTGAACAAGACCCTAACGATGAACCGGCAATGGAGTTGTTGAAGCGGATTCAGGCGGAAAAGGACGGGCTGGGACTCACGCCAAGGCGCAAAGGCGCCAAGAAAAGCGAAAAAGCCGATCAAGAAACGCTTGGCGACTTGGCGGCTTGGCGTGAGATGCCTTTTAGAATTCCTAGGGCTTGGGCATGGATCAGTTTGGGAGAGCTGGGTCTAACGCAGACGGGCACAACACCCTCAAAGAATCTCGGGGATAATTTCGGAAAGCACATTCCGTTCATAAAACCGGGCGATCTTTATCCTAACGGTGTCGATTACTCTAACGAAGGTCTCAGTGAGGATGGCCTGAAAGATTCCGGGAGAATTGCATCAGCAGGGTCACTCTTGATGGTGTGTATTGGAACTATCGGGAAATGCCAGCTCGTGAATCGAGACTGCTCGTTTAATCAGCAAATCAACGCTCTTACACCATACGATAGCTTGGCCTCAAACTATTTATTGGCAGCATGTCTTTCTGACTTTTTCCAGAAATCTGCGTGGACAGCATCAGCGCGGACAACTATCGCCATCTTGAATAAAGGCAAGTGGGAGCGACTAAGACTACCTATCCCACCCCTCGCCGAACAACACCGCATCGTCGCCAAGGTGGATGAATTGATGGCGCTGTGTGACCAGTTGCAGGCGGCGCAAACTGAGCGCGAACAAAGCCGCGACCAACTGGTGGCGGCCAGCTTTCACCAGTTGCAGGATTCTAATGGTTTCACGCCAAGGCGCCAAGACGCCAAGAGAGACGAAAAGGCAGAACAGGAAAATCTTGGCGCCTTAGCGCCTTGGCGTGAGTCTGTTTTTCTTCAAAACCTTCCGCGTCTGACCACCCGCCCGGCACACATCAAACAACTGCGCAAGACCATCCTTAACCTCGCTGTGCGTGGCAAACTCGTCCCTCAAGACCCCAACGACGAACCAGCGGCGGAATTACTCAAGCGAATACAGGCAGAGAAAGCGCAGTTGGTGAAGGAGGGGAAGATCAAGAAGGACAAACCGCTGCCACAGATTTCAGAAGTTGAGAAGCTGTTTGTACTGCCGAGGGGATGGGAGTGGGTGCGCATGCAGGCAGCTTTTGATGTGCGCGATGGAACCCATGACACTCCGAAATACGTCGAGGATGACGGAATCCCACTAATAACCAGCCGAAATTTTGTAAACGGAAAAATATCGTTCGATGACGCTAAACTTATTTCGCTGAGTGACCACAATTCCATTAAGAAGCGTTCAGGTGTAGATAGAGGCGACATTCTCTATTCCATGATCGGAGGCAATATCGGAAATCAGGTTTTCGTTGATACTGACCGTGAATTCAGTATCAAGAACGTAGCCTTGTTCAAGTACTACACGAAGAAAGAACCGCTGCCGGAGTACCTGAACCTGTTTCTTAAGACAGTGACAATTGGCTTACAAAACGAGGCCGTAGGCGGTGCTCAGCCCTTTGTCTCTTTGTCATTGCTCAGAAATATTCCTTTTCCGATCCCACCCATAACCGAGCAACATCGCATCGTCGCCAAAGTCGATGAACTAATGGCGCTATGCGACCAACTGGAAGCCCAGCTCATCACTACAGAGACCGACAGCCGCAGCCTGCTTGAAGCCGTGCTGCATGAAGCTTTGGCTCCGGCGCCAGAGGAAGCCACCTGACCGGCATTGCCGAGGGTCTAATATCGTTGGGTAAAACCCATACCGAAAACTCCTCTGATTTTCGCTTTTTGTACCCAGCAAAACCGGTGATTCCGGCGGGGCGGCTTTGCCATACCGTAAACATTTATTTTTATGAGGCATAATCTTGATCTGATTGTTTGCATCAAAAGCAATGCGGGGTATTCAAGACCGATCCTGTGGAAGTCTAAATTTCACCTCATATCAGGAATATTCAATATTTTACCTCAATGGACATTGCCTGGTTGTTGATCAACCACTACTTTTCGATCGGTAAAGATGGTTTCAATTGTGGCAGGCGATACCATGTTGCCATTTTTTCGGCTGACGATTTCCAGGTTAATCTCGAGCTGTGGATCGCTCATATACTGGTATAAAGTCTCCAGAGGTATCTCAATCTTCTTTACCGGATTCCTGCCTTCGAGAATTCGCAAGATAATAGCCAAAGGTTCAAACAATTCAAATGCACTCTATTGGCCGATAGCTTCTAATCGCGTCAATCGGCAATTACAAAGCATCCATTCCATACATCATGTAGCCATTCTAAATACAGGCATATCAAATCTTTCATAGCTCAACCTTACTTAATGAGTAAAGCCCATCAAAAAGCCGGTGCTACACAGCCTGTATCCAAACAACTAAGCAAACCATAAGGCTCGCCCAGTTTTCTCAATCCTGCTTAAATTTGGGTGAACTCCAAAATAATGCCTGCCGGATTTTTTCACTATCTGTGTCACTACTTTTTCACTAACTTGTCATTTTTTTCATTAATAGTGTCATTCGACAAGATTACACGTCCAGATTAGTGACATCCAAGGCATTTTTGACGATGAAATCCCTACGCGGCTCAACCACATCGCCCATCAACGTGGTAAAAATCTCATCGGCGGCAATCACGTCTTCGATCCTGACTTGCAGCAAGCGGCGGTTATTGGCATCCAGCGTGGTTTCCCATAGCTGTTCCGGATTCATTTCACCCAAACCTTTGTAACGCTGGATATGCTGGCCTTTTTTGATTTCCTTCATCATCCACTCAAAAGCCTGTTTAAAGTTGCTGACCGGCTGCTGTCTTTCGCCCATTTGCATGAATGAGCCTTCATTAAACATGCCCGCAGTATCTGCTGCATATTGCGCTATTTTGTGATAATCCTTGCCGTTGAAAAAAGTCGACGGCAAAACAAAGGTTTTGGTTATTGCATGCAGGCGTTTATTAATCACGACAGAAAAGTCATTAGCCGTTTTGTAGTCCAGTTCAACGGTGTATATCGCCTTACTGTCGCAATCTGTCAGCTTTTGCTCCATATCGGCGAACCAGGCAGCAAGCTTTTTCTGGTCGTTCTTGTGTTCATCATTAATCACGTCCATATAGGCAAACTGCTCCAGAAAAATCTCATCGTAACGTCTGGACAAGCGATTATTGATACCGGCTATTTCCGTAAACAATTTAGCCAGTTTTTCCAGGCCCTGCCCTTGAATGGGTGGCGCTGACGCATCGGTAAAAAGTTGGGCTTTATCCAAGGCGAGCTGAATCAGGTATTCATTCAACTGGGCATCGTCTTTAACGTAATGCTCTTGTTTGCCTTTTTTAACTTTATACAAGGGCGGCTGGGCAATATAGATATAACCTTTTTCGACGATATCGGGTAATTGGCGGTAAAAGAACGTCAGCAACAAGGTTCTGATGTGCGATCCGTCGACATCCGCATCGGTCATGATGATAATGCGGTGGTAACGCAGCTTGTCCAGATTGTACTCGTCCTTGCCTATGCCGCAACCTAACGCGGTAATTAAGGTTCCGACTTCTTCCGATGAAATCATTTTGTCGAAACGGGCTTTCTCCACGTTAAGGATTTTTCCCTTCAACGGCAGGATGGCTTGGGTGCGCCTATCCCTGCCCTGCTTGGCCGAGCCGCCCGCAGAATCCCCTTCCACCAGGAACAGTTCGGATAAGGCGGGGTCTTTTTCCTGGCAATCCGCCAGTTTGCCCGGTAATCCGGCGATATCCAGCGTGGTTTTACGACGCGTCATTTCACGCGCTTTACGGGCTGCTTCCCTGGCACGGGCGGCATCGACAATCTTGCCGACAATGGCTTTGGCTATTTGCGGCTTTTCCAGCAAAAATTCCTGTAGCTTCTCGTTCATGGTTGATTCGACCAGCGGTTTAACCTCCGAAGAAACCAGCTTGTCTTTGGTTTGCGAGGAAAACTTGGGGTCAGGCACTTTAACCGACAGCACTGCCGTCAAACCTTCCCGTGCATCATCGCCGGTCGTCTGTACTTTTTCTTTTTTGGCCAAGCCGCTGGACTCGATGTATTGGTTGATGGTTCTTGTTAATGCGCCCCTGAAACCGGCCAAATGGCTGCCGCCGTCGCGTTGGGGAATATTGTTGGTGTAGCAAAACACATTCTCCTGATAGGAATCATTCCACTGCATCGCCACTTCGACAACAACACCTTCCTTTTCGGCTATAAAGTGAAAGACTTCCGGGAACAGCGGTGTTTTGTTTTTATTAAGATGTACGACAAAAGCGCCTATGCCGCCTTCAAATTCGAATACATCCTGTCTATCCGTGCGCTCGTCTTCCAGGCTGATGCGTACGCCTGAATTCAGGAAGGATAATTCCCTAAGTCTTTTTGCCAGAATGTCGTAGTGAAATTCGACATCGGTAAATGTTTCGGTACTGGGCTTGAAATTTATCAGGGTGCCTGAGCCATCGCAAGAACCTGCTGCGGCCAATGGCGCAACTGGATTACCCATACGGTACTGCTGTTTGTAAAGCTGACCATTCTTGCGCACCTCAAGATTCAACTCTTCGGATAAGGCATTGACCACCGAGACGCCTACGCCGTGTAACCCGCCGGAAACTTTATAGGCGTTATCATCGAACTTACCGCCGGCATGTAACACCGTCATAATCACTTCCGCCGCCGACACCCCCTCTTCCTTATGAATATCGACAGGAATACCGCGCCCGTCGTCGGAAACAGAAACCGAGCCATTGCTGTGAATAATGACTCTCACTTCTTTGCAATACCCCGCCAAAGCTTCGTCAATCGAGTTATCAACCACTTCAAAAACCATGTGATGTAAACCGGAACCATCATCCGTATCGCCGATATACATGCCCGGCCTCTTTCTTACTGCGTCCAGACCTTTTAATACTTGAATATTGGTGCTGTCGTATTCAGGCGCGGCCGTTTTTATTTCGACTGTTTGGCTTGACGTTTCGACAACTTGATCACTGGAGTTACTCATGATTGTTTTTTCCTAATGGTTGCGAATGTTCCACATGGAACATTACACGGATTTTATGGTGCCATGTTCCACGTGGAACATTTTGTAATTTTTAATTTGACTTAAATCGCCAAAATCATTTTTTTCGGTTGCTGTAATAAATACCTGACAAGCCATTTCTGATAAATAGTTTAATAATTTAGCCCGGTTAATCACATCGAGTTCTGCTGCGAAATCATCAATCAAAATACAGCCTGTTTGGCTCTGTTCATTGGCAAGCAATTGAACCTGTGCCAATTTCAAACTCATGACTAATAATTTTAATTGCCCGCGTGAAACAAAATCCTTTGCCAAGCGGTTATTAACCAATAACTGAAAATCGCCACGATGAGGCCCGCTATGGGTAAATCCATAACGCAGGTCTTTATCCCGATCATCAATTAAAACCCGATTAAATTCCTTGGCAGTATCCCAACCGGACACAAGCTTCAGATCGATACCATCAAGGGTGAGAAATCTGCCGATAATTTCGATAAAAACAGGTTTGAATTTTTCTAAATATTGCTGACGGAAACTATCCACTATTGTACCGTAATAAACGAGTTCTTTATCCCAAACATTAATTTGTTCAAGACGCTTTGTTTTTAACAGGGCATTGCGTTGAGATAAGGATTTTTTAAACTTACGCCAGGCAGGTAAAAAGTTTTGGTCATTATTGAAAACGCCCCAATCTAAAAACTCTCTCCTTAGCTGTGAACCGGCATCAAGTAATTCGTAACTTTTTGGATGAATAAGTTGCAACGGCAATGCATAGGCTAAATCCGAGCGTTTTTGTTTCGATTGCTGATTGATATGGATTTCACTGTTTTTGCCATCAAGCTGTATGCCTAACTGTAACTGACTTCCATTTTCCTGCAAGGTTTGCGCTGAAACGACTAAGCGATCTTTGGTGAAATTGATAACGGACTTGATAGCTGAACAACGATAAGATTTAGCTCGTCCTAAAATAAAAATAGCTTCAAGTAGAGCGCTTTTTCCACTGGCATTTTCTCCAACAACCAAATTGATTGTTGGAGAGGGGATTATCGATTCTTTTTGGATATTTCTGACTGAGTAAATATCCAGTTTCAACAAACTCATTACTGCAATTTTTACAGTCTCATCGGCATAACAATAAATTTATACCCGCAATCACCCGGTTCATCTATAAAACAACTGCTGGCATTACTCGCAATGGTCAAAACCGCCAGCTCGGAATCCAGATTTGAAACAGCATCCAATAAATACTGGGCATTAAAAGCGATTGTTAAGGGTTCGCCGATATATTCAATAATCAATTCTTCCTCGGCTTCATCATGTTCCGGATTATGCGTACTGATTTTTAGCCTGTCAGGAGTAATATCGAAAGTCACTCCCTTGAATTTTTCATTCGACAAGATGGCAACACGAGTCAATGCGTCTTTTAAAACTTGTTTTTGAATATGAATCTGATTGAAAAATTCTTGCTGAAAAACTTTACCGAAATCGGGATATTTTGAATCGACCAATTTTGCCGAGAAAATCAGGTTCTTTATGAAAACCCGAATATTGTTGCTGGAAAATTCAACTTTCAGTTCGGCTTCAGGATCATCGAGCAATCGACTCAATTCAAGCACACCTTTTCTGGGAAGAATAATTCTGGCTTCAAAACCGGTAGCCTGATCCAGATTATCTTCGTAAATAGACAAGCGATGTCCATCAGAGGCAACCAGTTTAAATTTACTGTTGGATACATGAAACAACAAGCCGTTCAGGTAATAACGAACATCCTGATTAGCCATGCAGAAGACCGTCTTATCAAGCGCTTTTTTAAATTTACCGGCAGTGATGAATAAATGATTCTCTAACTCGGATTCGGCAAATTCAGGATAATTATCGGCGGGTAAACAACTCAGCGAAAAACGACTGCGACTTGAGGCTATTTTCACCTTATCGTCCTGCAACTCGAATTTGATTTCAGCTCCGCTAGGTAGCAGCCTGCAAATGTCCAGGAATTTTCTGGCCGGTACGGTAATCATTCCTGGCGTGGCCGTTGCGATATTGATTTTAGCAATAATCTGAATTTCCAGATCCGTACCCGTTAAAATCAGCTGGTCTTCCTTAATAACAATCAGTACATTGGAAAGAATAGGCATGGTTTGCCTCTTTTCTATTACGCTGACTATTTGCTGCAAAGGAATCAGGATTTCTTCTCTATTAATAATAAATTTCATAAAAGAATATTTTTCTATTATTACTATTAGCTTAAAAGGAAACTGTGGAAAACAGCTTTTTATCCTTAAAAATCAATTAGCTATATTGTTAAAAACAATGTGGTTAACGATGCATTTTAAAGTGTATGACTTGTGGTTAAATAAAGGTTGTTAGCAAAAATACATGTTATCCACAGCTTGCACCCGGTTAATGTGACAGGGTTCTCAACAGGTTGGAGTAATCTTCCGCAATTTTATTATCTGCTTCTTTTAACTCGGCAATCCGTTTACAGGCATTCATTACAGTAGTATGGTCACGACCGCCAAAAGCATCGCCAATTTCAGGAAAACTGTGCGATGTTAATTCTCTGGCTAAGCACATAGCCATTTGTCGCGGTCGGGTAATGGATTGTTTTCTGTTTTTAGAAGACAAATCGGCAACTCGAATTTTAAAATATTCGGCCACTGTTTTCTGAATATTGTCGATATTAACGAGTTTATCCTGCAAAGAAATTAAATCATGCAGCGCTTCCTTGGTAAAGTCGATGGTGATGTCACGTCCGGTAAACTGTGCGTTGGCAATGACTCGCCGCAAAGCGCCTTCCAGATCTCGGACGTTGGAAGGAATCCGTTTGGCGATAAAAAAAGCCACATCCTGAGCTAATTCAATATTAACTAAAGCAGCTTTCTTCATTAAAATAGCGGCCCTGGTTTCCATATCGGGAGGCTCGATTAAAACAGGAAGTCCCCAACCAAACCGTGATTTTAAACGATCTTCAAGACCTATAATTTCCTTTGGATATTTGTCGCAGGTTAAGATGACTTGATGCTTTTTTTCCAGTAAGGTATTGAAAGTATGGAAAAACTCTTCTTGAGAGCGCTCCTTGCCGGCAAAAAATTGAATATCGTCGATTAACAGCACATCAACGCCACGATAAAATTCTTTAAATGCATTAATGGAATTTTGCTGTAATGCCCTAACCATATCCTGAACGAATTTTTCAGAGTGCAGATAAACGACAGTTGCCGAGGGATTTTTTTGTAAAACAGCATTGCCTATCGCATGCATCATATGGGTTTTACCCAAACCTGAACTGCCGTAAATAAGTAAAGGGTTATAAGCTTTACCGATATTTTCAGAAACCTGCATGGAAGCCGCCCTGGCCAACTGATTGGACTTACCCTCAACAAAATTGTCGAAGGTAAATGCCTTATTGAGAAAGTTTGGACTGGTTTTTTGAGTACCGGCAGGCTTTGCTATTTTTGCAGCAGGTGTAACGGATGAATTTTTGGAACCAATTTCAAGACTTAAATGTAATGTTCCATTGGTAAACTCATAAATCGTTTCTTCAATTTTTGCAAAATGATGCTCTTTAACCCAGTCCAGTACAAACCGGTTTGGGGCTAATAATTTTATGTGTCCATCGCTTTCTATGGCCTGAAGGGGTCTTATCCATGTACTGAAGTCGGAACCTGAAATTTCATTTTCAAGTTTAGCAAGACAGTTGTTCCAAATTGAGCTCATTGAAATAGTAAAAAAGTTGATTAGTGTAATGAAGTAATTTTGCGTTTTATCACTATACAGTAATAAAACATTGCTCTACAGAATTGACAGGCCTAGCTGTTTATTTTATCATCCGCTGTCTTTTTTATCTGTTTTTGTTAACATTCATCTGATCAGGCCTTAAATACAATGAAAAGAACATATCAACCTAGTAAAATTAAACGCGCAAGAACCCACGGTTTTCGTGCAAGAATGGCAACAGTCGGTGGCCGTAGAGTTATCAATGCTCGTAGAGCAAAAGGACGCGCCCAGTTAACCGTTTAGTTGATGGTTGTGTGGCTGAAGAAGTTTTTAGTTTCCCCCCGCAGTTACGGTTAAAAAAACCGGCTGAATATAAAAAGGTTTTTGCTAAGCCTGTAAAATCAAGCGACCAATATTTTACCCTGTTAGCTATACGGAATGATTTTGATCATCCGAGGCTGGGCTTGGCAATTGCTAAAAAAAATATAAGAAAGGCAGTACAAAGGAATGTGATTAAACGAACTGTCCGGGAAAACTTTAGAATAAAACAACATGGTTTAGGGAATATTGATATTGTTGTTTTGGCTCGTAGAGAAGCCGTGGATGCTCCATTGGATTTGTTAAGAAAATCCTTGGAAAGGCATTGGCTTAAATTGGTATCCCGATGCGATTCATGCTCATAGCGATTATAAGGTTCTACAGGTACTTTATTAGCCCTCTGCTTGGAAGCCGCTGTCGCTTCTATCCAAGTTGTTCAAGTTATTCTCTGGAAGCGCTTCAGCTCCATGGAGCCATTATCGGCTCCTATCTCACCCTCAAAAGATTATTAAGATGCCATCCGTTCCATGAAGGTGGCATTGATCCCGTTCCAGAAAAATTTGGTAATAAGAATGGATAATATAAGATTTGTACTGATCGTTACTTTTGCAATGCTTGTTTTTATGCTGCAACAAGCTTGGCAACAGGATTATGGCCCGAAACCTGAAATTGCTGCTGTTGTAGATACCGTAGCGACCAATACCAAAGAAGATTTACCCTCTGCCGCAGGTGCTTCAGCCCACACAGAAACGGCAGATCAAGATATTACAGCCGTTCCATTGGCAACATTGTCATCTGCCAACATCATTACCGTTAAAACCGATGTGCTTGCCCTCGAAATTGATACCAAAGGAGGCACAATCCAAAATCTGGATTTAATAACCTACCCGGAAGAAAAAGCCAATAGTGTGGTAAATAGTATGCGCGCATTGATTGGTTTACCGGCCGCAGAAAAAAACACCGCCCCCGTACGTTTATTTAACAGCAACCAAGAAAAGTTATTTGTCGCTCAAAGTGGTTTAATTGCCGACAGTGGTTTTGCGACGGCGCCGAATCATCATACGGTATTTAAAAATGAACAAGAACATTATGAACTAAAACTTGGCGAGGATAGTTTAACGGTACCCTTAACATGGACCGATAATAATGGCCTGACCATTACCAAATTATTTACCTTTAAGCGCGGCAGTTACCGAATAACACTGGAACAAAAAGTTAAAAATGATTCTGAAAAGGATTGGTCCGGCAGACAATACAGCCAGCTACTCAGAGTTCCTGATACCTCAAGCAGTGCCGGCGGAATGCTGACCGGCGGTATGAGAGCTTATGCCGGCGGCGTTATTTACACCGAAAAAGAAAAATACCAAAAAATAAGCTTCGACGATATGGATGATGAAAATCTTGATGTTGCGACCACGGGTGGTTGGACAGCAATAATTCAGCATTATTTTGCCTCAGCATGGGTTCCGCCTGCGGATCAAGAAAACCACTTCTATACCAAAACGCTGAATGACGGACGTTATGTGATCGGAACTTATTCTCCATTAGTCACCGTTAACGCAAATTCAAATGTTCAATTTACGGCTCAATTATTCGCAGGGCCTAAAATCCAGCCGATGATGGAAGAAACCGCGCACGGTCTTGAGCTTACCGTTGATTACAGTTTTTTAACCTTTATCGGCAAACCGATTTATTGGGTATTGAATCAGATTCATGATGCAGTCGGTAATTGGGGCGTAGCCATTATTGGCGTAACATTATGTATTAAATTACTGTTTTTCCCTTTATCGCAAGCCAGTTATAAATCAATGGCTAAAATGCGTAAAATTCAGCCGCGTCTTAAAGAACTGCAAGAACGTTTTGCCGATGACAGACCGCGTTTCAATACCGAAATGATGGCCCTGTATAAAAAAGAAAAGGTTAATCCTTTGGGCGGCTGTCTACCTATTTTGGTACAGATTCCGGTGTTTATGTGTTTATATTGGGTATTGAGCGAAACCGTTGAGTTTCGTCAAGCGCCTTTCATGTTATGGATACAGGATTTATCAATACAGGATCCGTTTTATGTATTGCCGGTTATCATGGGCATCACCATGAAAATTCAGCAGGGCTTAAATCCTGCACCAATTGATCCGATACAGGCTAAAGTCATGAAGATGTTCCCGATTGTCTTTACCATCTTCTTCCTGTTTTTTCCGGCCGGTTTGGTTTTATATTGGGTGGTCAACAATACCCTGTCTATTATTCAACAGTCGTATATCACCCGGCAAATAGCTAAAATGCCATAACGTGGGCTAAAATGGATATTGAAAACCTAGATACCATTGCAGCCATTGCAACACCGCCAGGGAATGGCGGTGTCGGTATTATCCGCATTTCGGGGACATTAGTTCCCGAAATCGCCAAGCAACTGATTCACCGAGCATTAACTCCCCGACTGGCCTTGTATTCATCTTTTTACGATGACGACGGCTCAGTGATCGATTCCGGCATCACCCTTTATTTTTCGGCTCCGGCCTCGTATACCGGCGAACACATACTTGAACTTCAAGGTCACGGCGGCTCGATTGTACTAGACATGTTGCTGCGACGGGTTTTATCGCTAGGCGCTAGATTAGCCAATCCCGGCGAATTTACCGAACGCGCCTTTCTTAATAACAAACTTGATTTAGCCCAGGCGGAAGCCGTCGCCGACTTAATAGAAAGCAGCACCGAACAATCGGTGCGGTCGGCACAAAAATCGATGCAGGGCGTTTTTTCAGTACAGATCAATGAACTGGTCGAAGAACTGACCGAACTCCGAATTTACGTCGAAGCGGCCATCGATTTTGTCGATGAAGAAATCGATTTTCTGACCGACGGCGTGGTCGAAAACCGGCTAGTCAAATTACAGCAGCGCATAGAACAAATCCAAAAAACCGCACAACAAGGCCGTTTGCTGCGCGACGGCATGACTGTAGTATTAGCCGGCAAACCGAACGCAGGAAAATCCAGCCTGCTCAATGCGTTGGCCGGGCATGAAGCCGCGATAGTCACCGACATCGCCGGAACCACGAGAGACGTGTTAAAAGAACGCATCCAGCTGGACGGCATGCCCTTGCATATCATCGATACCGCGGGCTTGCGCGAAAGCGAAAACTCGATAGAACAAGAAGGTATCCGCAGAGCCCACCAAGAAATCAACAACGCCGATAAAATTTTATTGCTGATCGATGCCAGAGAACCGGAAATAGAATCAATCTTAAAAACCTTGCCTCCCGGCGGCAACATCACCAAAGTCTACAACAAAATAGACCTGCTTGGCATAGAGCCGGAAATCAAACAAACAGAATCAGGCCCTCAAATCTACTTATCCATTAAAACCGGCAACGGCATGGAGCTGTTAAAACAGCACCTCAAACAGAGCGTCGGTTTTAACGAGGCTACGGACAATGTTTTTATTGCTCGAAGACGGCACATAGAAGCCTTAAACAAAGGCCATGAGTTTGTTGATAGCGCCTTAAACCAGTTAAGAGGCAGTCAGGCCGGAGAACTGGTCGCGGAAGACTTAAGACAAGCTCAAAACAGTCTTGCAGAAATTACCGGAAAATTCACCTCGGATGATTTACTGGGAAAAATATTTTCCAGTTTCTGTATTGGAAAATAGCAGCCAGTCCGACACGTTCCGGTGTAGTCCATATTTCCTAAATAAAATCAGACGCTTACTATATTTTATTGCAGTGATGTATCAGCTCGCAACAGTGCTCAGGTGCGAGCATCCCCGACTAAGGATTGGGGCCGGGGCATTCAGCTGTAGCGTGAACAGGGCTTTATCTTAAATTTGGCAAAGATCTCTGCCTGAACAGAGGAATTCACTAAATCATGAAAAGCATATCGCTCCAGTAACTGTTCACTCGGTTTACCAAAAATATAACCCTGCCCATAATCGATACCCATTTCTCTTAAAAAATGAATCGTTTTTGGACATTCAACAAATTCAGCTATGGTTTTTTTACCCATTTTTTTTGCAATCTGATGCATTGATCGCACCAACATCTGATCTGTTTCATCATTCAACAAATTCGTAATAAACTGACCATCAATTTTCACATAATCAACAGGAAACGTTTTCAAATAGTTAAAAGAGCAAAAACCGGCACCAAAATCATCCAACGCAAAATGACAGCCCAATGCGCGAATGTGATTAATCATCGACCTTGTTTGTTTATAATTCTCTACCGCCGCTGTTTCAGTAATTTCAAAGGTAAGACGTTCGGCTCTGACACCGGTCATTTCAAGTTTTTGTTTAATCATTGGCAATAAAGATAGATCCTGAAAAGCAACACTGGACAGGTTGACAGCCAAAGAAATATGCAACTGCTCGACGGGCAGCGCAGCAAGATAATCAATGGCACTTTCGACTACCCATAAATCAATACCATGAATCAACCCCATTCTTTCAGCTGCTGGAATAAACTCACCTGGATCAATCATTACACCATCTTCGTCCCTTAATCGAATTAAGACTTCATAATGAGAAACCTCACCATTAATGAGTTTCACAACTGGCTGAAATACCAGAAAAAAACGTTTGCTTATTAAAGCCTCTCTTATGATTGGAACCCAATAAATATCACGATGCCTTTCTCTAATGGCAGCATCTTCGCTGTCATATTTCCATACTGTATTTCCTCCATAAGTCTTGGCCATACAACAAGCCTGATGGGCCTGAAAAATGAGTTCTCGGGGGTGTAGTATTGATTTTGCAGAATTTAACGAACTTAATCCTATAGAAACAGTGATATTGTAAGCAATTTTTTCTATTATAAAACGAAAATTATCTATAGATGTTTTGATTTTTTTCGACCAGATTTCAGCCTGAATAATTGTGCAGTTATCCAGATAAAGACCGAATTTATCGGAGTCGATCCGGGCAAACAGTCCAACATTATTTAACGCGTTTCTTATCAAACCGATGACTTCTACTAGCAAACGATCTCCAACATCAAAACCTTCCAGTTCATTAAACAAACTGAACCGGTCAAGGTCGATAAACAACAGCACACTGTCCTGAGAAAAGTTTCTACTGCTATTCCGGTTCAATGTCAGCTGAATATGCTGTTCTAAACTGCTCCTGTTAAGCAGACCGGTGAGTTCGTCATGTACAACCAGGTACCTGAGCCTTGCATCGACAAGTTTACGTTCAGATAATTCCGTTAATAGCCTTTCTTCCTGTTTATAGCGCAGATATTTTTCATTTTTTAAACAAATGAAAAAATTAACAGCCATTTGCAACTCAACCGAGCTATAGTGCTCTTTTAGATGATGAACAAGATACCGATCACCTAAAGTCCAATCAAAATCTGAATATAAGGTTTTTTTTAAAACAATAATAGGAATAAATACGCCACCGTCCCCATCGGAAAAAGATTTGTACAAATCTTTAATCTGACAACCGGGTAAGTCATCACTGATAATAATTAGGCCTATCGCTTCCGGATTTTCGTAATATTCCCTGGAAATCTTATAAATTTCAGTGCCATTAACGGCAAATTTAAAATTATAAAAACCCTTGTTCTGTAATTCCTCGGTGATCCTTGCTACTGAAGACTCATTAGTTTCAGCAATAATAATAACTTCTTGTTTCCGCGAATCAAATAACACACTAATCTCCAAACAGAATTGTCAGGCATAATAATCAGATTTTAGGGAACTTCTAAAAACCTCGTTAAACGCGAGCGTAATCTATTTTTAGAAGTCCTCTTTATATTTTTATTGCTTACGAAACTCAAACTGTCTAAATTGACACTAGCTCTAATAATTTATTTTTCTTGAATTCCTTCAAATCCTAACTAGTCTTTATGACAATGGTTCATTATGTGAACTCCATCGGATAAAGTATAGACAATAAAATTTAATTTCCTATGTTAGCCGCCATTTCTTCTAATTTAAAAATTTCAGATCTGTTCAGGGGTGATTTGCAATTAACTTCACCGCCGAACATCTATTTTGAACTGAAACAAACCATTGAAAACCCTGATAAATCAATTACGGATATCGGTTTTATCATTGAACAAGATCTTGCATTATCGATCCGGACGCTTAAAATAGTTAACAGTGCTTTTTTTGGTCTTCCTGGACAAATCGCATCGATTAAGTACGCTATAACCATTATTGGTGTCCAGAAATTACAAAATCTGGTACTGGCTACTGTAGTTATTGACAAGTTTTCATCAATGCCCGGAGGTCTCCTGTCCATGCAAGACTTCTGGGCCAGAAGTTTACGTTGCGCACTCATTAGCAAAGAACTCTGCATTTATCACAACAACAAGAACGACCTTGACTCAATGTTTATTTGCGGATTACTGCACGATATTGGCCAACTGGTTTTCTACCGCAGAATTCCTGAATTAGCACGTCAAATCGGTCTTTTAATTGAGTTGAACGATGTTGATGAAATTGAAGCAGAAAACAATATACTTGGTTTTAATCATTATCAGACAGGTGCCGAATTAGCCCGGTTATGGAGACTACCTGAAATCATCATTGAAACCATCGCTCAACATGATAATCCTGATTATACCGGCGTGTTTGCAGATGCAGCATCAATTATAAGAACCGCTAATTATCTGTGTAAAATTGACGCAAAGCACCCCTTTCCAAATATTGTTTACAATAATATACCGGCAAACGATTTGAGTAACATCATTGATAAAGTTCGTAATCAATTTGAAGCTATTTTTAAACTCTTCTACTCAACACATTAAACTAAAAATTATACTCATTAACATCAATGCACCAATCTAAGGTATCGCAACGAAATTAAGGATTTTAGGGAATAACTATTTATCGGTTGGCTTAAGGAATATGGTTACGTTATTTTAGGTGTTGTTGAATAAATCAGTTTACCTACGATGGCGAACTCTAGTTTCTCAAGTTGTTTTAGATAAGCAACCTGATGCGCGAGTAATTATCCACCGCCACACGTTTCAAACCTTGGCGACACACAGCGAGACCAACATATTCAAATTATTGCGCAACAATGGCGAATCGCATGGCAGCAAAAAACGTAAGCACGGATCATTGTGTTTGCACTCAATAGAATGACAATGAGCATGCCGGTGTCCATAAAAATCCAGCTAACGCTAGAGATTGGTTGATTTTGGCTAAAGTTTGATTTACTCAACAACGCCGATGCAGAAGGTAAAACAATGCAGGAGTATAAGCGGGGAAAAGTCTTATACCATATCAGAAAACCGGATGGTATCCTGATATGGTTTCAGGTCGGTTTTAGATCAAACTTTTCAAGTCATTGAATGCTTTTAGCGCATTTCTTAATTCTTGTTCAGCTTCTTGTAACGCTGCTTCTTTAGCATGTTTTCTGGCCAACTTTAGTATGTTATTAGCTTTTGAGCGAGCAATATCAACTTTATCATTAGCATTGATTTCTTTGCTTGCATCCGATGCGTCTTTAATAAGTTCGGCAACTTGTTCCCCTTCCGAACCACTAGTCACAGCATCCAGCGCTACTTTAATCTTACCGGTTACTATATCAATTGCCTCAGCAGGAGCATATGTAATTCTACCAGCATCAGTTTCAGCCAATACTGAAGTTGAAACTGCACCCATAGAAGCTGCAATTAATAAAGATAGTAAGATTTTTTTTAAGATTTTCATATTAGCCAGTCCTCAAGTATTGTTATATTGGAGTTAAGCATTACAACTATTTTAAAAAATAGCTATGTGCCAAAGCCAATTCTAACACATTTTGAATCTTTTCAACCAGCCATGAAAGAGTGATTTATAGTGAGTTTTGAATTTTAAAATCAGATCCAATCACATTGATAAGATGATTGAATCTGGCTTTATAGCATATATATGCCTTCGTTAATTAAGCTACATAGACCTGTCTGCCAATCAAGGTCATCATGCGTTTGTTATGCCGCTTAATCAGATCAGGTTTCTATAATTATTAATGAGTTAAATCGTATTTAGCTTTCATTTCTGTAAATAATGCTAAAGATGACGCTAAGTCAGCTTCTCCAGCTTCAACATTACCAGTATCAATAGACTTACGAGCGGTTTTTAATAGACTGGTCGCTTTTTGACGTTGACGTTCGGTAAGTTCAAAACGGAATTCTTTTGAATCATGGGCAGCTTTAAGAATATCTTTTGAAGCGCTTGATAAGTCGCCACTTTTAATTGCGGCTTGAGCAGTTGCTATTCCTGCAAGGGTTTTTTCAATGGCTTCTTTAACTGCCGCTTCGCCTTCAGGCGCAGCAAAAGCAGAAGATGAAATTGCAGCCATAGACATTGCCATAACAAGAGAAACTACGATTTTTTTAAATGCTTTCATTGATTATATAAACCTATATTATTGATATTTAATGTATTCAGCATAACTATTAAAATGCAAATTTATGCGAAAAAGCAAAAATTCAACATTAATGAATGGCTAATACCGCAAGCCATTCTAGCACATAAAAAAGTGAATTCGAGGTTAATGAGAATTATTCATCATCCCGCTTAACATCAATGATTATTTCTCCTGCATCATTTTCGGACACAATAAATAAAATCGGCGCACAGCAAACCGAACAGTCTTGGTAATATTGCTGCGGCCCGGAACTGGTGTCTACCAATACATCCAGGGATTCGCCGCAATACGGGCAAACGATAATAATTTCATCGGGATCGTGCATTATTGAACCTTTTTGAGCAAAGCGTCCAGCCAGGACATGGGCAGAATGCGTTTAAGAAAAGCAAATAAATAAGTCGGAAAAGTCACGTAATAACGTGTTTTAGGACGCTTCGCTTCCAGTGCGTGGATAACTTTTTCGGTAACGGCAACAGCCGGCAAAGTAAAAGGCGCTGCCGCTCCTTGTTTTTGCAAGCGCACTTCCATGATTTTATAGGTTTGATTGTGGTAGCTGTGGGTCGGGTCTATATTTTTTTTGTACAGGGCGAAGGTATTTTTTCTAAAGTCGCTTAGGATCGGCCCGGGTTCAACCAGCGAAATATGAATATTAGTGCCGTAAAGCTCCAGGCGCAGGGTATCAGCCAAACCTTCCAGAGCAAACTTGCTGGCATTATAAGCTCCCCTATAGGGCATCGCGACAAGTCCCAAAATGGAACTGTTATAAATAATGCGTCCATGCCCCTGTTGGCGCATCAAGGGGATGATCAGATTGGTCAGTTCATGGGTGCCGAACAGATTGGTTTCAAACTGAAACCTGAGTACATCGCGCGTTAAATCCTCAACGGCACCTGGCTGACCAAAAGCAGCATTGTTAAATAAGGCATCAATTTTTCCACCGGTTAATTGAACTGCCAAATTAACCGCTTGTTGAATGCTGTTGCTGTTAGCCAAATCCAGTTGTATTGCGGTAAAACCTTGCTGTTGTAAACGGGAGACATCGCCCTGTTTCCTTGCGGTAGCAATAACATGGTGACCGCGTTTTTTTAATGCTACAGCGGTAGTGTAACCAATGCCGGTAGAGCAACCGGTGATTAATATTGTTTTAGATGGGATCATTAAGACAATTAATTGTGATGAGCCGGTCGAATTACTTAACTAATTCCTGCTCGCTAAAATAAAAGGTTTTTCCGTTGCTGCAACTGACTAAAAAAACCAATGCTTTTTTGGTGCTTTGACTATGCAATTCAGATGATTCAACACGGATACATAACCCTGTAGCCAATGCTTTTTCTGCTGCCTGCCTCCTTAATCGCTCAATTTCGGGAAGTCTGTTCTGATAATTTTTGACGACATCCGGTAATTGATCGTGAACATAAGGGGGAATAGAAAATGCTGAAAATTTCTCGGGGTTATTTTTAATCAGAAACTGATTTTTTGCACTTTCATTCGCTGCTTCTTGTTTTAACTGGGTTTCTTTTCTCAGTAACAGCTCTTGCTGAAGTTTATCATCTTGTTCTTTTTGCTCTAAAACTTGTTTTCCTTGCTCCGGATCACTAGAACCGCCTGTTTTAACATTAATTTGTTCAGTTTTTTGCGCCTGATCGCAAGGCTTTGATTGGTAATTTATTTTTCCGGTAACGTCCGTACATTTGTAAATTCCTGCAAAAGCACAGCTAGAAAAAAGACTTCCTAAAATAAGCAGTGTAGTTCTCATTTTTTCCTCGATTGCTCTTTCATAAGTAACAGTTCGCAAGAATATAGGTGATAAAGACAAGCGGATTAAAATAATAATTGATTTTTAAATCAAGTGCCTAAGATGTTCCAATAAGCGCTATTAAATAATAAGTTATTGATTTTACAATAAAATAAACCATTGAGTACAGTAGCCCCGCTGATAACGATAATTTGTTCAAATTAATAATAACAAATTAAAAGTATTTAAAATTTATTATTATTATTAAGTAAGCATGATCTTGTTGATAAGTCATTTTTTATCAAAAAAATCAGCTTGTTGTAATAGATGGTAAGGTGCGTTTAAGATTATCCAGATGCTGTGGATTGATTGTGGGTAACTAAGGGATTAAGGTTATCCACAATCTCATCCACAACTTATTAAGAGTTTTTTAACAGATTTACTCTATGTTGTCTTGCTCAATAACTGTATAAAATAGGCAAGTTTTCGTTGAAAAGATGATTAACCGACAATAAATGGGTCGGTTAAAACCTGCCTGGTGCTTAATGTATAAGGCTTGCGTACTGTGTTTACGATTAATAACCTCATCATGTCAGAACAATTATGTTAGAAAAAAACGGCAATAAAGATACGGTTCAACCGGCATTAATGCGGTTGAAAAATTATATTAATCAAGAGATTATCGGACAGGATGTGCTGGTCGAACGGATGTTGATCGGCCTGTTGTCCGACGGTCACATTCTGGTTGAAGGCGCTCCGGGTCTTGCCAAGACCCGGGCGATCAATGTATTAAGCAAAGGCATACAAGGCGATTTTCATCGGGTACAGTTCACCCCCGATTTATTGCCTGCCGATTTAACCGGCACTGAAATTTACCGTCCCCAGCAAGGCACCTTTGAATTTCAAAAAGGGCCTCTGTTTCATAATTTGATATTGGCTGATGAAATCAACCGATCACCGGCGAAAGTGCAGGCGGCGTTATTGGAGGCGATGGCCGAGCGGCAAATAACCGTAGGTCAGGCGACTTATCCGCTGCCGAAATTGTTTATGGTGATGGCAACGCAAAACCCTATTGAGCAGGAAGGCACTTATCCGCTCCCGGAAGCGCAGCTGGATCGTTTTTTGCTACATATAAAAATTGATTATCCAAAAGCGGAACATGAAAAAAATATTTTGCATTTGGCCAGAACGGAAGCGCGTTCCGGTTCGGTAAGAAATGGCGAGCAGTTCGAGCCGCTTGAGCAAAAGACTTTGTTTGCGGCGCGTAATGAGGTGCTGGATTTGCATATGGCAGAAAGCCTTGAACACTATTTGCTGCAAATTATTCTGGCTACCCGCAATCCTGCGGCTTATGGACAGGATCTGGCGGCCTGGTTGCAATATGGCGCAAGCCCTAGAGCCAGCATAGCGCTGGATCGCTGTTCCAGAGCTAAAGCCTGGTTGGCGCAACGCGATTTTGTCAGCCCGGAAGATATTCAGGACATGGCTTTTGACGTGTTACGGCATCGCTTGATATTGTCATACGAGGCCGAGGCGGAAGGCATTACCACGGATCATGTTATTAACGAACTGATTGCCCGAGTTGCTGTACCTTAATGTTTTTTGCTAAACAAGCAGGCCTAGCCAAGGCCTCAGCCAGTGAATTGGTTTCCGTGTCGTTAAAAACGCTGATCGATTTGGCCAGACCGGCAGCGGGATTAAATCTGAAACATTCAGCCATACGTGCCGGACAGAGCGGCGGTTATGTGTCGCGTTTTAAAGGTCGCGGCATGGAGTTTGAAGAAGCCAGGATTTACCAACCGGGCGATGACATACGCAGCATCGATTGGCGGGTCACCGCGCGCACCGGAAAAACCCATACCAAGGTGTTTCGCGAGGAACGCGAAAGGCCGGTGTTTATTTCTGTGGATAACCGCGTTGCGATGCATTTTGCGACACGCGGTGTTTTTAAATCGGTACTGGCTGCCAAACTAGCCGGTTTGCTGGCATGGGCGGCTCAGCATCACGGCGACAGGATTGGCGGGCAGATATTTACGGCAGATGTGTGCCGGGAATTAAAACCGCAAAACGGCAGGCATGCGGTATTGCGGTTTTTAAATGCTATTGTTTGCGGGAGCGACTTTAGCCGCCGGGCGACTGAAGTCGCTCCTACAGCCGCCCCCACCGTTACCTTGGAACAGGCGTTGGCAAGGCTTATGTTCCATGTCCGTCCCGGCAGTCGGGTTTATATGATCAGCGATTTTCGTGGCATTAATGATCAGGTTGAAAACTATCTGGCAAAGCTGTCGCGACATTGCGAGGTGGTGTTGATTTTTGTCTACGATCCGCTGGAAAGTCATTTGCCGGAAAAAGGCCGATATCGCTTTACCGACGGGAAACGTGATGTGGTGATTGATACCGGCGACCTTCAGCGGTTATTAAAATATCAGCAACATTTTACCCAGCGGCGGTATCAGCTGGAGCAGATAGCAAAAAAATTGGGTCTGGCGTTTATTCAATGCAGTACCACAGACAATCCGATACAACGTTTAAGATAAATGAATCCTACTCTCCTTGATTTAAAAGACATCCACGAACCCGAAGTCATAGGCTGGTGGCCTCCGGCTATCGGCTGGTGGATCTTGGCGGTATTAACTCTGTTGCTGATTATTTTTTTTATCTGGCTATATAAAAGGCTGACCCGCAAGACTGCGCTTAAAACGGCCGGAAAAATATTGACTCAGATCAAACATGACACTACGCGGGATAACCTTCAAAAATTATGCGCTGTTTCGGTACTGCTCAGGCGGGTAGCTATCAGTGTGTCGCCTCGGGTAAAGGCCGCCGGTTTAACCGGACGCCAATGGCTGGCATTTCTTGACGATTCGGTAAAAGCTGCGCCGTTCACCGAGGGTATCGGTCAACTTCTGGCGGATGCGCCCTATCGAAAAACGCCGCCGACAGAACTGGAAATTTCCCAACTGATCGACCTATGCGAAGACTGGCTTAAAGCCCAGGTAAAAACATGATTCACTTTGAATGGCCTTGGTTATTGACCGCTTTACCCTTGCCCTTATTAATCCGCTGGTTGTTTCCTGCAAACAAACCTGTTGAACAGGCGGCATTAAAAGTTCCGTTTTTAGACGATTTTTCCGATGTCGAAACCCGGTCTGTTGCCCAAACTCAAGCATGGCCGTTATTGCTGGCGGCGCTTGCCTGGTTGTTACTGGTCATCGCCTGTACCCGCCCGCAATGGCTGGGCGAGCCGATTGAGCAGGCGGTCAGCGGTCGGGATTTAATGTTGGCGGTGGATTTGTCCGGCAGTATGGAAGAACAGGATTTTGTGATTAACAAGCGGGCTGTCGACCGGCTGACAGCTGCCAAAGGCGTTGCCGGAGATTTTATCAACCGGCGTGTCGGCGACAGGGTGGGCTTGATCCTGTTCGGAACCCAGGCCTATTTGCAAACGCCGTTAACCTTCGACCGAAAAACCGTGATGACCTTATTAAACGAGTCTGTCATCGGCTTGGCAGGAGACAATACCGCGATAGGCGACGCGATCGGCTTGGCGGTCAAGCGTCTTAAAGGTGAGTACACCAATAGCCGGGTATTGATATTGATGACTGACGGCGCCAATACCGCCGGTGAAGTATCACCGTTAAAGGCCGCCGAATTGGCCGCCGCTAATCATTTGAAAATTTACACGATCGGCATAGGCGCAGATGAAATGATCGTGCGCAGTTTTTTTGGCAACCGCAAGGTTAACCCCTCTGTCGATCTGGACGAGAAAACCTTGATCAAGATTGCCGAAAGTACCGGCGGCCAATATTATCGGGCCAGAAATACCGATGAGCTGAATAATATCTACATGAGGCTGGACGAGCTGGAACCGGTTGAAAAAGATAAACAATATTTCAGGCCCCGTAGCGAATTGTATTTCTGGCCGTTGTCGCTGGCATTGGGTCTGGCGGCGGTCATTGCTTTGTCGAAGGTGCGATTGCGATGAATATAGCCGAGTTTCATTTTATCAGGCCGTACTGGCTATTGGCCGGCTTACCTTTTCTGGCGATATTGGTGTTAATGCTCAGAAACAAGCTAAGTCAGGGCAACTGGTCGGCAGTATGCGACGCCGCATTATTGCCGTATCTGTTGCAGGAAAAGCCGGGCAAGCAAAGCCGTTGGCCGTTAACAGCCGGAGCCATCGCCGCCCTGTTGGCGATTATTGCGCTGGCCGGGCCAACCTGGGAACGATTGCCGTCGCCGGTATTTAGAAACGATTCGGCGCTGGTCATTGCGCTGGATTTATCCCGTTCCATGGATGCTGCCGATATTAAACCCAGTCGTTTGATTATGGCGCGTTACAAAATCGCCGATATGCTAAAGCAGCGCAAAGACGGCCAGACCGCATTGCTGGTTTATGCCGGCGACGCGTTTACCGTTACGCCGCTGACCGATGATACCCAGACCATAGACAGCCAGTTGTCGGCATTAAATACCGACATTATGCCCAGTCAGGGCAGTAATGTTACGTCGGCATTGGACAAAGCCGTTGAATTGTTCAAGCAGGCCGGCCTGCAAAAAGGCCGGATCTTGTTGGTTACCGATGGTGTTGATGTGGATAAAACCTTGCCCGCAGTAAAATTATCGGATAAATACCGCTTGTCGATATTGGGCGTCGGAACCGATGACGGCGCACCGGTAGCGCTGCCTGAAGGCGGATTTCTTAAAGATGGGGAAGGTACTATAGTGGTGCCCAAATTAAATTCCCATGAGTTATCGAAGCTGGCGCAGGCAGGCAACGGCATTTATCAAACCATAACGACAGATGACACCGACATTCAAACCATACAGGCGACCCTGGATAGACCGGTAAAGCAGTCTGGCAACGAAAACAACAACTTATTATTGGATCAATGGGCGGATAAAGGCCCCTGGTTATTATTGCTGGTTTTGCCGCTGGCCGCGTTGACGTTCAGAAAAGGCCTGTTATGTTTTGCCTTATTGCTGATCTTGCCCTTGCCTAAAAACAGTTATGCGTTGGGCTGGCGGGATTTATGGCAGACCAAGGACCAACAGGCGCAACAGGCTTATAAAAAGCAGGATTTTGCCAAGGCGGCGGAGCAATTTGAAAACCCGGATTGGAAGGCGGCTGCAGAATTTAAAGCTGGGCAACAAGAGTTAGGTGAATTGAAGACTCCAAAAACAGCGGTTGGTTTTTATAATCAAGGCAATGTGTTGGCTAATTCCAACAGATATGAAGAAGCTATAAAGGCTTATGATGAAGCTTTGAAAAGGGCTACTGACCGACAGCTTATCGAAGATGCTAAAGCTAATAAGGACATCGTAGAAAAAGCACTGGAAAAACAAAAAGAAGAGCAAAAGAAACAAGATCAGCAAAAAAAGGATAATAAACAACAATCCAAGGGCGATTCCCAGCAAAACAAGGAGGGCGAACAATCGGAAAAATCCGACGAACAGAAACCGGATCAAAATAAAACCGAGGAAAAGCCCGAACAAAAGCCGGAGCAGAAGCAATCGGACAAACAACAGTCTGAAGAAAAGCAGCAGCAAGATAAAGCCGAGCAAAAAAAGCCGGAAGCCGAAAAGCCCCAGCAAGCCGAGCAGGGCAAAGACGAAGCCAAGAAGGAGCAAGCCAAACAACAAGCGCCTGTTAACGCCGAGCCATCGGATGAACAACAGCAAGCCAACGAACAATGGCTCAAAAGAATTCCCGACGATCCTGCCGGCTTGTTAAAACGTAAATTTAAATACCAATACGGGCAGCGAGGTCGTCAAACAACGGGCGATGCCGACGGTTGGTAGGCGGTTTTCTTAAAATATCGGTTGATTAATCTAAATGATGTTTCAATCCACACCCGACCTCATCCGTCGAGTGACAACCGCCGACGGATAGAGGTCGGTGGATTGTTTCTCCCCGTGAACGAGGAGGTTACCAAAAAAGGATAATGATGCCGGTGCATCGTTGTCAAATTCAAATAATCCCCCTGAAGGGGGAGGATTCAGACCAGCGAAGAAATTTGATGAACATGAACGCTATAAAAAAAATATTCTTTCTTCTGTTACTGTTGAGTTTTGTGCCTGCCAACGTACTTGCAGCGCAAATCAGCGTGTCGTTCGATCGTAACCCGGTTAGTGTTAATGAATCCTTCCAGATCATTTTTACGGCCAATGACACGCCGGATAAAGACCCCGATTTCACCCCGCTGGAACAGGATTTCGAGATACTCGGTCAAAGCCAGAGTAGCAATTCGTCATGGATTAACGGACAGTCCAGCAGAACCATACAGTGGACGCTTAACGTGATGGCCAAACATTCCGGCAGTCTGATTGTTCCGGAGCTGAAGTTTGGCGATGATGTCAGTCAGTCGGCAACCATTCTGGTTACTGAGGCGACGGCCAATAAAGCCGTCGATACCGACGACGATTTGTTTCTGGAGGTTGAGGCGAACCCTCAAAGCCCCTATGTGCAATCCCAGGTTCTGTTTAGCGTGCGCTTATATAGAAGAGTGGAAATCACTCAGGCCGCTTTGAATGAGCCGGAACTGGGCGAAGCAGTGATTGAAAAGCTGGGCGATGACAGTAATTACAATACCCGGATCAACGGGGTGAATTACCTGGTTACCGAGCGCAAGTATGCGATTTTTCCGCAAAAAAGCGGTTCTGTGACCATCAAGCCGCTGGTATTAACCGCAGAGGTTGTGGCTAATAGCCGTCCGAATTTTAACGGCTTTTTTAACTCCCAGACGACTCGAACCAAAAAGATTTTATCCAGATCGGTGACGCTGGAGGTGAAACCGGTTCCGGCAACTTTTACCGGACAGCATTGGCTTTCGGCGGAACAACTGGTGTTAAAAGAAGAATGGTCGGGCGATAACCAGCAAATGAAAGTCGGCGAACCGTTGACTCGAACCTTGACGCTGTTGGCAAAAGGCACGACAGTCGGCCAATTGCCCGAGCTAAATGTTGGGAAAATTGACGATCAGTTGAAAACCTATCCCGATCAGCCGGTATTGCGAGAGCAGAAGAAACCGGATGGGTTGATTGCTTTCAGGGAAGAAAAAATTGCCGTCATTCCATCTAAAGCGGGATTCTATAAATTACCGGCGATAGAAATTCCCTGGTTTAACAGTCAAAGTCAAAAGATCGAAGTCGCCAAAATCCCGGAAACCACGATTACGGCGCTTGGCACGACGAAAGTCCAGCCAGCTCCGGCGGTGCCGACTGCTCCGACCGTATTGCCGCCGCAAAAAATCGAAACGGTGCCGATGACTCAGCCCCAACAACAAAACATTTGGCTATGGATTGCGGCATTTTTGGCGGCCGGTTGGTTGGCGACATTGGCTTATTTTTTGATCAAGCGTCCGGCTAAAAAACCGGTAGTGGAAAAAAACGAGCTGGAAATAGGTTTGGAAGCTAGCGTAAAAAATCTGAAAAAAGCCTGTGCCGATAATAATGCCGTAGCGGCCAAAGATGCCTTGCTGGCATGGGGACGACAAAAGTATAGGGATGGTGTGTATGCCGCCAGCCTGGGTGCAATCGCCGCAGAAAGCGATGCCCGGTTAAGGGATGAGATCCTGCATTTGAACCGGGTTTTATATGGCAAGGGCGCAGATCAGTGGCAGGGGAAAAAACTGTTTCAGGCATTTGTTGAAAATAAAGCCAGAGAAAAAATAGCGGTTGCGGACGATGATAAATTGGAACAGCTTTATCGTTTGTGATTAGAACGACCAAAGCCGGCTTTGGACTCCAACCATCACAAATGCAGGAGTGCAAAGCTTGCTTTGCAATTTAATAGGTGCAGGTCCAGCATTTTCGGCGAATTACAATGCCTTAAAATATTCCAGCGCCATAAACAGCGCGGCAATTGAACGGGCTTCGGTACATTCGCCGGTAGATAATAATGCATTGATATTGTTCAATTTCCAGGGAATCACTTCCAGCTCTTCCGGTTCGTCGCCTTCCAGTTTTTCGGCATATAAATCCTGGGCAAGCACAATCTCGGTCATGTGTTCCAGATAGGACGGTGCGATCGAAAAAGAGCTTAAATGATGCAGGCTTCTGGCGCCAAAGCCGACTTCTTCTTTCAGTTCCCGGTTTGCGGCATCCAGAAAAGATTCCCCTGCATCGGTTTTACCCTTGGGTAAGCCCAATTCATAACGATGCACGCCGGCGGAATATTCCCTGATTAACAATACCGTTTCCGCATCCAGCATCGGCACAATCAGTACGGCACCGCCACCGGGATTACCACGAGCCAGGCGTTCGTAGTTGCGCAGTTCGCCATTGCTGAATTCAATATCCAGCGATTCGATGCGAAATAACCGGCTGGTGGCGATGGTGGTTTTGTTAAGGATGATCGGTTTTTGGCTCATTGTGTTATTTTATGAAATATTTTTTTGTAAATATAACGCACTATGATGATTGATTGGAAGATGGATTGGAACAAGGTTGACACTGTGTTGCTGGATATGGATGGCACGCTGCTGGATTTGAATTTTGATAATCATTTCTGGAAGGAGTTTGTACCGCTTAAGTTTGCCGAAAAACAGGGCTTGTCGATAGAAGCCGCAAAGCGGCAGTTGGAGCCGCGCTTTAAAAGTATGGAAGGCAAGCTGGAATGGTATTGTCTGGATTACTGGAGCGAGGTTTTAGCGCTGGACATTGCCGGATTGAAAGCGGAAATTTCCGGGTTGATTGCCGTATTGCCGCATGTCATGGAGTTTCTGGAAAAAGCCCATCAATCGCCCAAAAAAGTGTATTTAGTCACCAATGCGCATCGGGGCAGTCTGGGACTTAAAATGGAAAAAACCTGCTTGCAGGCGTTTTTCGACGGCATCATCAGTTCCCATGATCTGGGCTATCCGAAGGAACATGCCGAGTTTTGGCGGTTGTTGCAACAGCGTGTCCCGTTTGAAAAGCAAACCGCAGTGTTGATCGATGATAGTCTGGCGGTACTCAATTCCGCCAAGCGGTTCGGTATAGCGCATTTAATTTCGGTGAGCAGGCCCGACACCCGGCAGCCTAAAAAAGAAATAACCGCTTATCCTGCCATTGAGGATTTCCGGGAGTTGATGGCTGGTCTGTAGGTTGGTTTACAGACATTGACTTTAATGTCAACACGAAGTTCACGAAGAAGAAGCTTAACTATTCAGCGTTCCATTGTATTTGATGGTTGTAAAGCAAAGTAAAAACTTCGTATCTAAGCAATTGCTCCTGCACCCATACAGTCGTAATTTGATTTACGCGTTTTTGTTGTGATGAGGACGCTTCCCCTGATATTCGCTTTTGATTCTTTCAGGTCTTTTTTCCGGCTTTACAATTTCGGCCAACAGGTCGGCTGTAATGGGTAGCACCGGAATTTTCTGGCCAATGTATTCCTCGATATCCGGCATTGAATAGGCGTATTGTTCACAGATAAAACTGATCGCGACACCGCTGGCGCCAAAACGCGCCGTGCGACCGATTCTGTGTACATAATCTTCGACATCCTGCGGCAGATCGTAATTAAACACATGAGAAACATCGGCAATATGCAGGCCCCTGGCCGCAACATCGGTGGCAATCAACAGGGCGATTTTGTTTTCCTGAAAATCGCTTAACAAGCGCTGGCGTTTGTCTTGCGGGACATCACCGCTGAGCGCGGCAGTTTTGTAGCCGTTAGCGTTGAGGGTGTCATCGAGCCGTTCGGCACAGCGCTTGGTGTTAACGAAAATAATGCTGCGCTGCGGCTGATGCTGATTCAATATGCCGACCAATAAAGGGATTTTTTGCTCATTCGAAGGACAAAATGCGCTTTGTTGTATGGCTTTAGAGGTGACTTCTTCGGTTTCGATGCGAATCAACACCGGATTGTTCATGTGCTCATAAGCCAGCTCGGTGACTTTGTAGGATAAAGTCGCCGAGAACAGCATATTCAAGCGCTGATCCGGCGACGGCATACGGCGCAATAAAAAACGGATGTCTTTAATAAAACCCAAATCGAACATGCGGTCGGCTTCATCCATTACCGTGACTTGCACATTATCCAAGGTGAACGCATTTTGCCGGTAAAAGTCGATGATGCGGCCGGGTGTGCCGATGATAATGTCGACATTGGACTTTAGGCTGTCCAATTGTTTTTGGTAGTCGGTGCCGCCGTAAATCAGCGCCAGTTTAAGATTAAGATGCTTGCCCAGTTGCAAGGCATCCTTGTGGATCTGAATGGCTAGCTCGCGGGTTGGTGCGAGAATAATAGCTCTGGGATTGTTGCCTTTGTTGCTTTTGGCAACGACTTTGACCGCAGGTGCTTCGGCATCGATGTCGACGGTTTCAAGCTCTGAATCGTCGGCGTCATCATTAATTAAATACTGAAAAGTAGCCAGCAAAAAAGCGGCGGTTTTGCCGGTTCCGGTTTGGGCTTGCCCCGCAACATCCTTGCCTCGTAAGGATAAGGGTAGGGCCTTTTTTTGGATCGGGGTGCAGTGATCAAAGCCGGCATCTTTTAAGCTGCGCAGGACGGAATCAGACAATTCAAGATTGCTGAAGCGGGTTTGGGTTAAATGTGTATTATTCATAGTGCATAGCATAACGTAAAAATCAAATCAGCTGAAATTGATTGACTCCCAGCTTCATCCCTCCTATAGTTTTGGTTTCCGGCAACCGCTCCCTGCGTTGCCCTACTTCCTGCATCCGTGCAGTCGTAATTTTTTGGAGAAATAGTGTGAGCGATTCAGTCCTTCATGTAAGCGATAGTGAATTTAACGAAGCTGTTATTAAAGCGGCGGGGCCAGTACTGGTTGATTATTGGGCTGAATGGTGCGGACCGTGCAAAATGATTGCACCGATTCTGGATGATATTGCCAAAGAATATACGGGCAAACTGACCGTTGTAAAATTAAACATAGACGAAAATCCGGAAACTCCTCAACACTACGGTGTACGCGGCATTCCAACATTGATGCTGTTCAAAGACGGCGAAGTGGAAGCGACTAAAGTGGGCGCATTGTCAAAATCGCAACTTGCCGCCTTTCTTGACAGCAACATATAAAACATGACCTCCACGGACAGATATTTGCTCCTGCATTACCCTACTACACGCCATTCATGGCGTTATGCAATATCTGCATTGCCTACAGGATGTAGGTAAGGGGCGTGAGCACGACTGCAAGGATGCAGGAGGTAGAGCAACGCAGGAGCAGTTGCCGAGGAGCGGAAGCTTTCCCCGCATCCCTGTGGGTTATGGAGCGAATGCAGAATGATTGCCGGGAGCAATCACTGCCCCCTACTCAGCCCGTCATAAAATATTGGACGGGGCTGAGTACTTGAGTTACACTTATGCGGTGTGCTAATCACGCGCACCCAATCATATCGTCCGATAAACTACACCCCTGAATTATAATCCTGTCCTAGTCGTTGCGGTTTAACACCGTAGTTACTTTTCCTTGAGTTGTCCTTTTATGAATCTAACTGAGTTAAAACTAAAACAAATAAGTGAAGTTATTGAAATCGCCGAGTCCCTTGGGCTTGAAAATGTAGCCAGATCGCGAAAGCAGGATTTGATTTTCGCCATCCTGAAAAAACAGGCGAAAGCCGGCGACGATATATCAGGCGATGGTGTGCTGGAAATTTTACAGGATGGTTTTGGTTTTTTGCGTACGCCGGGCTGTTCTTATTTAGCGGGTCCAGACGATATTTATGTTTCGCCCAGTCAAATCAGACGATTTTCTTTAAAGACAGGCGATACGATTAGCGGAAAGATCAGACCGCCCAAAGATAACGAACGTTATTTCGCGATGCTCAAGGTTGACCAGATCAATTTTGAACCTCCGGAAAATACCAAAAACAAAATCACCTTCTCAAACCTGACTCCCTTATTTGCCAAACAAAGATTCGTCCTTGAACAGGGCAACGGCACCAGCGAAGATTTGACCGGACGGATGATCGATTTGATCGCCCCCATCGGAAAAGGTCAACGCGGTTTGATCGTATCGCCGCCTAAAGCCGGTAAAACCATGATCCTGCAAAGCCTGGCCCAGGCGATTGCAGAACAAAATCCCGAGTGTTATCTGATTGTCTTGTTAATCGACGAACGTCCCGAAGAAGTCACCGAAATGGAGCGCTGCGTTCGCGGCGAAGTCATTTCCAGCACCTTTGACGAACCGGCAACTCGGCACGTACAGGTTGCAGAAATGGTCATCGAAAAGGCGCGTCGATTGGTCGAACATAAACACGATGTAGTCATTTTGTTAGACTCGATTACGCGTCTGGCCCGAGCTTATAACACTGTTGTGCCTTCATCGGGCAAGATATTGACCGGCGGTGTCGACGCCAATGCGTTGGAAAAACCGAAACGTTTCTTCGGTGCGGCGCGAAATATTGAAGAAGGCGGCAGCCTGACGATTATTGCCACGGCGCTGGTTGATACCGGATCAAGAATGGACGAGGTTATCTATGAGGAATTCAAGGGCACCGGCAACATGGAATTGCATCTGGATCGCAAGATTGCCGAGAAAAGAATTTACCCGGCGATTAACATTAATCGTTCCGGTACGCGTCGCGAAGAGTATCTGATTGATCCCGATACCCTGCAAAAAACCTGGATCTTGCGCAAGATTCTTCAGCCCATGGACGAAACGGCGGCTTCAGAATTTTTGATCGGCAAGCTTAAAGATTTTAAAACCAATGCCGAATTTTTTGATTCGATGAAGCGGTAGTGTTTCTGCATCATCCATAAACCCCTTAAGTACAAGATAAGACGGTAGCCGAGCGCTCATCGTTATAGCTAGGTTCCGCTGATTGCCGAACGCCGGACAAGGAACCGGCGTAAAGGTTTTTTAAGGCAGTTGTGGATAGCTGGAGTGCAGGCTTCGCCTGCAAGCGCAAGCAAAGCTTGCACTCCGGCTGCACTAATGCGTAGCGATGGACGGCGAAGTCTGGATGGGCCGCAACCGCTTTGAAGCCGTTTCCGGCGCAGTGCGTCAACAAACGCCAAATGATGTTTTATGGCGGCAGATCCAATATCGCATTTTTGAGCTACCCGATAGCCCGGGTGATTTTTTTGCCCGTATTGTTGAAATGCAGCGCATCACCCAGCCAGCGTGCCTTGGCTGACGCAGGGTGAGCGAACAAATCGGCTTGTCAAAGCGCTCAGCCTTTTGGCGGCACATAGCCTTCCGGCATTTCGTTGTTATCTTCAAACAGAAACTTGGTTCGTTCTTCTGCCAAAAATTCCCGGGCTTTCGGGTCGAAACTGGCCAATTTCCCTTCGTTAATCAGTATGGTTTGCTTGGCTAACCATTCTTTCCAGGCTTGTTTGGAGATTTTTTCAAATATTTCCTGACCTTTTGGCCCCGGAAATGGCGGTGTATCCAAGCCTTCGGTTTCTATTCCCAATTTTACGCAGTTAACCAGTCTAGTCATTTTATTCTCGTGTGTGATTGTAACAGCAGCTTAATCGGTGCGGCTAAGCCTAGCTTATTAAGCTGCTCGACTTTATACCAGACAGTTTGATTGGCTTCCATCACAAAATTAATAGGGTTATCGGAGCATTGAACCAGTAGCGGCGTGTAGTCCAAATGATAATGGGAAAAGGTATGACGTTTGGTTGCCAGTATCCGCTGATCGGCAATAGGAATATTATGGGTCAAGCACCAGTCGTTTGCAGCGGTAATGCTGTCGAATTCCGGCAGACTCCACAAGCCGCCCCAGATGCCGGTTGGCGGTCTTTTTTCCAGCAATATTCGGTTGTCGGCATTGCTCAGCATTAAAAAAGTGACTTGTTTAACAGCTTGGATCTTGGCAGGTTTCCTGGTTGGAAACGCCGAAATATTATCGGCACGTCTGGCCAAACAACCGGCATTAAGCGGGCAGGCCTCACAAGCGGGTTTGTTGCGGGTACAGAGCGTTGCGCCCAAGTCCATGATAGCCTGGGTGTAATCCGCGACCCGATTTATCGGAGTTAACTTGGCGCTGATTGCCCAGAGTTCTTTGTTGACGGCGCTGTTGCCGGGCCAGCCGTCAACGGCTTTAAACCGGGTCAGTACCCGTTTGACATTGCCGTCAAGTATCGGTTGGCTTTTATTAAACGCAATGCTCAATATGGCTCCTGCGGTTGACCGGCCTATGCCGGGTAATGCGAGCAGTTCATCCAGGGTATCGGGGAAGCGATTTTGTTCGGCAATAAGCTGCGCCGTTTTGTGCAGGTTACGGGCGCGGGCGTAGTAGCCCAAGCCGGACCATAGATGCAGAACCTCATCGACAGGGGCGTTTGCCAAACTCGCTACATCGGGAAACTTTTCTATAAAAGTATTGAAGTAAGGGATAACGGTAGCAACCTGGGTTTGCTGCAACATGGTTTCGGAGAGCCAAACGCGGTAAGGCGTAAGGTCTCGTTGCCAGGGCAGGTCTTTACGGCCGTATTGATCGAACCAGGCGAGAATATTTTGTTGAAAAGCGGATGGACTCATAGGGGGCAAGGTTCAAGGCGAAAGGCGAAAGGCGAAGAATTTGGATGGCTTGTGGACTGCTTTTTTCACCTGCTCTCTCTCTTTAAAAAGTTTTTTAACAAATCACCGACACCAGGGCCTAATTTTTTGTCGATTTTATTGATTAACTTATCAATTTTGGCTTTGTTTTTATCGGTCAATAATGATGCTATATCTATGGAATAGGACGGCTTGCTGAACGTTCCGGCAATATGGATGGCTGCTGCACCTTTAATTTGTTCCGGTTCACCGGCAGTCGCGTCGGCATTGAGTAACTTGGCATCGATTTTATAGTCCAGGGCTTCAGAATTTAGATTGACGCTGCCCTTGCCATCGACCTGTAATTTGGAGGATTTGGCGACAAGGTCGTTGTTTTGGATGATGCCGTTAGTGATGGTCGCCGTACCGCTCATATCTGAAAATAATGTCTGGTCGTTTTTAGGGTCTGTGGGCAAAGCAGAACCTTTAATCAGCGCCTTGCCGCTATCGATTATTTGTTGCAGATTAAAACCTTTAATAACGGAATCTTTAACCAGGAAACTCAAGCGGCCATTGAGTGAGGATTTAAGTTCATTAGTCTTATTGCCCTGTCCTTGCAGTTGGGTGGATGCGTTTACGATGCCGCTCATTCGAGCTTCACCCAGGTAGTCTTTCAGCAAAGGTTCGAGTTGTACATGATCGATTTTTTCGTTTACAGCCAGTGTCGGCTTGTCGTCGTGGGTATTCATGGTGAGATTGCCGGAATAGCTTCCCCGGTAAAACCGATTAACCGATTGTTGGGTGTTAATAATGCCGTTTTTTGCGTTTAGTTTGAGATGAATATCCTGCATAAGCAAGCCGTTGGCTTTAAGTTTTCCCATAGACACAGTGCCTGCGGCATTAAGTTTTCTCAAGGTTTCAACAGGCAGAGCGTTTGCGCCGACCGCTAAAACGATGGCCGGATTTGCAATCGGTTTGGATGCTTTATCGGCAGGAGGTAAATAACGGTCGAGATCAAGAGCATCAGTATGTAAATCAAATACGATAGCGGGTAATGCAAAGTCTTGAATGCCGACGGAACCGTTCACTTGGGTATCGTCCAGCGACAATAGCAGATTTTGCAGATCTGCCGATTCAGCCGTGGCGGTCAAGTCAAAATTAATGGCCAGCTTGCTTAGGGCATTGGCATCCTGCCTCGCAGGCAACGCGATGGCCAATTGCTGCATCACTTTGGCGGGACTGAATGCTGCAATGCTGACCGGGCCTTGAAAAGAGGGTTTATCCTTAATGGCGGTGCCGGTTAATTCGGCTAACAGCGTCACATCGCCCGATTGGAGCTGCAACCCGGAAATTTTAGCCGTTTGTTTTGTCAAATCCAGAGCTATATCGGCGACAGTTAATGCGGTGGTTAACGCTTTGCCGGGAACGCTTTCACCTGAGGTAGTGACTTGCAGGTCGGTACCGCGTAACGCAAAAATATCGAGTTGTTGATTAACGCTTAATTCGGTGTTGAGTTTGACGGCCTGGGTTATTTGGGATTGGCTGTCTACAGCGATCAGGGAAACGGCTAAGCCTGCCGGTTTATCGAAGGTGAATTTATCGGCATTCAGGTTAAGATCTGTTATTTCGATGTGCTTTCCGGTTTGCCGGTCGTTCCAGTTAATCCGGGCATTTTCAATGGCCATGCCGCCGATGGCAAAAGTCGCCAGCGCTACGGTGGGTATTGGCTGTTCATCCTGTTTGCCTATGTCCCCGGTTGGGGCGGGCGGTATCTTCCCCGATCCGCTTAGATCGTCCCAGTTGCCGATGCCTTGTTCGTTTTTGGCAAGGTTTAAAACCAGGCCTTTTAAGACTATGCGGTTGACTTCTATTTTTTTTGATAACAGCGGCAGTAACCGTACTTTTACATTGCTTTGTTCTAGGGTTGCAAAAGCTGGATCTTCAAATCCCGGCGCATTGCTCAGCTCCATTTTTCCGGTTGAAATACCGATCCAGGGAAATAGCGAAAGTTTTAATTCGCCATCCAGTATCAGGTCACGGCCGGTCTTATCTTTAACTGCGGCGGCAATTTCAGGCTTAAAGTCATTAGGATCGATAACGAAAGGCAGGATGCAGGCGGCGGCAATCAGCAGTAAAACCAGTGTAGCTATTGTCGATAAGATAATTTTAAACGGGTTTCCCACAATACTCTCCTTACGTAAAAATGTAATGACAATCAATTATGGAATATGAATGTCTACTTATAACAGCTGTTGCCAGTTAAACGCTAATTGGGTAGAGTCTAAATCACTGTCTGCTTATTATAATTAAAAACGAGGTGTAAAAATGTTGCATTTGGCTAGATTTGCTGCGATTGCAGTTCTTGTATGGTTTTATATGACCGCAAAGGAAAAAGGAGAGTCGCCTATTAACTGGGCTATCACCGGATTGATTGGTTATTGGATCACCTGGTGGGTGGTTAAGCTGGCAGTGGTTCCGGGTTTAATGGGAATGGTTGCTAAAAATCCCACAGGCGCTTTTTTGGTTTATCAGATACCCGCTCTATGCGCAATCGGTGCGGCTTTTTTTATCAGAAAGAAATTGTTGGCAGGTGCTGCTGAAAAAAATTAAATGGCAATATAAAACGCGGGCACTGTTTCATTCGCGGATGTTGATTTCAGGGGGTGTCATTTGTTTTTACCATGAAGAGCATGAAGGGCTCGAAGAATTTACTGTATTTACTTCCTTCATGGTAATAAAAACAAGTTATAAGCTGGATAAAGGATCAATGAGATATTGTTACGCATCAGCACCCTCATTCCCCTTGCCCGATTCTTTGATTATGTTGAAAATAGCGGCACATCAGGAGTGCAACCCAATAACAACATGAACCTAAAAAAACGCCTGGAAATTTTCGATCGACTGGCTGTAGCCATACCCGAACCGACTACGGAACTGCATTCCACCAGTCACTTTGAGTTATTAATTGCGGTGGTTTTATCGGCTCAGGCGACCGATAAGGGCGTTAATAAAGCGACCGCTAAATTATTTCCCGTCGCCAACACGCCCCGCGACATTTTGGCGCTGGGCGAGACGGGCTTGAAAGAATACATCAAGACCATCGGCTTATTTAACAGCAAGGCGGCTCATATCATCACGCTTTGTCGGCAATTGCTCGATAAGCATGAAGGTCAGGTGCCGGAAACGCGGGAACAGTTGGAAGCGCTGGCGGGAGTCGGCAGAAAGACCGCCAATGTGATACTCAATACAGCTTTTGGCCGACATACGATTGCGGTGGATACGCATATCTTCAGGGTTGCCAACCGTACCGGCATTGCGCCCGGTAAAAATGTGCGGGAAGTGGAACGCAAGCTGGATAAATGGGTGCCTAAACAGCATAAAAAAGATGCGCATCATTTGCTGATTCTGCATGGTCGTTACACCTGTATTGCCAGAAAGCCGCGTTGCCAGAGCTGTGTGATTGAAGATTTGTGCGAATACCAGCAAAAAACCTAGATTCCAACCTTGAACCTTGAACCTCTTTTTTCATTCTTTATTCAGTCGATTTTGATATGATAAGCTGCATTTGATATTTTTTACGTATCGAGATATTTCCCGACCTAACCGCCGGGAGCGGATTGAAACTTATACCAATACTCTGGAGTCAAAATGAAAAAAATTAATAAAACACCTTTAGCTGCTGCAATGGGCGTTGCTTTTTTATCAACTTTTGCTGCAACTGCGGTTAATGCGGAAGCTAATCCTTTCGGTATAACTGAAATGTCTTCCGGTTACATGCAAGTAGCTGCTGCCGATAAAGCGGCTGAAATGGCTTGCGGTGCGGCCATGGGCGGCATGGAAAAGCCTAAAACAGCCGAAGGCGCATGTGCCGGTAATAAAAAAACTAAAGAAGCAAAAGCTGCTGACGGTTCATGCGGTTCGATGATGAAAGACGGCAAAATGAAACCGGGTATGGAAGCTGCCTGCGGCGCGATGATGAAAGGTAAAGAAGGCGCTTGCGGCGATATGGCTAAAGGCAAGGAAGGCGCATGTGGCGCTCAATGCGGCGAAGGCATGAAGTCTTGCGATGCAGCAAAAACCAAAGAAGGTGCTTGTGGCGCGATGATGAAAGGTTGCGGCGAAGATATGAAAGGTTGCAGCGAAATGTCTAAAGGCAAAGAAGGCGCTTGCGGCGACAAAATGAAAGCTAAAGACGCAGCCGGAAAATAAGTTTAAATCGCGTCATTTAGTGCAGAGGGCATGGTAATCATGTCCTCTCGTTCCCATCAAATCAGATAAGGTGTTCTTATGGACACAAGCCAAAATCTCGTTCACGGCGCCGGATTAGGTCTACGGCGGTCTTTTTTAAGTCAAATTGTAGAATCGCCTCCCGAAGAGGTCGGCTTTTACGAAGTCGCGCCGGAAAACTGGATCACCATCGGCGGAAAATACGGCAAACAGTTTCGGGCGATGACCGAACGCTTTGATTTTATTTGCCATGGATTATCGTTGTCGATAGGCAGTACCGATCCGTTGGATGAAAAATTCGTCCGTGAAGTCAAGCAGTTCATGGCCGAACATCAAATCAAATTTTACAGCGAACATCTAAGTTATTGCAGCAAGGACGGGCATTTATACGATCTGATGCCGATTCCGTTTACCTCGGAAGCGGTGACTCATGTTGCAGCAAGGATCAAGCGCGTCCAGGATATTCTGGAGCATAAAATAGCCATCGAAAACGTGTCCTATTACGCAGCACCCGGCCAGGAAATGGCCGAGATCGATTTTTTCAATGCCGTTATCGAAGAAGCGGACTGCGATGTGCTGATCGACATCAACAATATTTACGTGAACAGCGTTAACCACGGCTACGATGCCGAAGCCTTTTTAAAAGCCATGCCTGCACACCGTATCGCTTACGCACACATCGCCGGACATTATGTGGAGGCAGAAGATTTTTTGGTCGACACCCACGGTGCAGATGTAATCGACCCGGTCTGGAAATTGCTGGGCAAAGCTTATGAGCTTTACGGCGTGTTTCCGACGCTGTTGGAGCGGGATTTTAATCTCCCGGCGATGGATGAGTTAATCAAGGAAGTTAACACCATCAGCGCCATACAAAAGGCCTGGGGCACACAACATGCACGACAATTCGCCTGAGACCGAGATGAGCGTCGACTTTAAAGCCAAACAGCTGGAGTTTTCAGCCTATATCCGGAACCCTGAAAACAATCCGCCGCCTGTCGATGTTCAGCCGCAGCGCATGGCGATGTATCGCGAGCTGTTTTTTAATAATATCGACAGTTTTTTGTCAGCCAATTTTCCGGTGTTGCAGGCAATATTGGATGACCGACAATGGTTTGAGCTGGGGCAGGATTTTTTTGCCAAGCATGTCAGTCGTTCGCCGCATTTTTCAAAAATCCCGGAAGAGTTTCTGGATTATCTGCAAAACGAGCGGGACGGCTCGAATGATTTTCCGTTTATGCTGGAGCTGGCGCATTACGAATGGGTGGAAATGGCTTTATCCATTGCCAAGGAAACCGTACCCGATCGTCAGAATCCGGATAACCTGCCTTATCAGCGCATCCGGTTGTCGCCTTTGGCTTGGCCGCTGGCTTATCAATATCCCGTCCAAAAAATATCGCCCGATTTTTTGCCTGAAACGGCGCCGGAACAAGCCACGTTCTTGGTCGTTTATCGCGATCCCGATGACGAGGTTAATTTTATAGAAATTACCCCGATTACTTACCGATTGCTGGAAATAATTCAGGAGCATGACGAGGTATTGGTTGAAGATTGCCTAAAGCAAGTTACCGAGGAAATGAATCATCCCAATCCTGAAATGATTATCGCTGGCGGCTTGCAGATACTAAAAGAATTGGCTGAAAAGACGATTATTACGGTTGCTGACTTGGGTAGGCAGAAATAAGTCGGTGGGTGTTGCCGGAAACGCCTGTTTTCGCTGTCGCTCGAACAAGCTTATTCCGGTTTACAGGGCTAATCAATTAACCTGCGGCGCCCTGGAAAAATTAGGTCCTTTAGGATGGGCGTTCTGTTGCAGGCAATGATAAGCCGCATTTTCATACTTGATGACTAAAGACTGGGCATTTTTATGCTCGCCGATAAATTTTTCGGCTTCTTCTGCGGTTAAATCTTTCATCAAAAATTTAGCGATACACATGCAAGGCTGAGTATATTGCGCCGCATCGGCCTCTTTATTAGTTGAATGCTTCAATTCTCTTTGTACGCATTGCTTGGCAAAATCATGCTCAAATTTGTGTTTTTGTATATCGGTCACTGGGGTGTCATGGGAATGATCGAAGGGATTATGTACTGCGGCAACGGTCGCAGGTTTTGCGGCTGGCGTTTTTTCTTTATCATCCGAACAACCGGTCATTGATAATGCGATAGTCATGCCGATCAATGCAGCAATAAAGATTTTTTTTGTAAATAGGGTCGTTTTCATAAATTTAAAATCGTAAATAGTCTAATCAGGGTTATTCGAACTTTATCATTTTATTAGCACTGGTTCTACTCTTCGTCGTCGTTCATATCAAGATGTTTGCAAATAGCGCTATTCGTTGTGCGTCTGTTTTCGTTATCATGGGGTTTTCATTGATGATTTTCGCCCATGTCTTTTATTAACAACCTCGAAGCCGAATTTGCAGCGCTACCGGATCGGTTAACAGCAACGGCCATTGATTCGCTGGCGAAATGGGATGAACGGGTCAAGGCGCTTAAGCTTGATTTTACTCAAACGCCTGAGTTTAACGCATCGATTGCCAAGGTTTGGTGTTCCAGTCTGTTTGTTGCCGAGAGCTGCACCCGCAAGCCTGAGTTGCTGGCCGATCTGGTCAATTCCGGCGATTTATCGGCTATCTATGGCGAAAACAGTTATGTCGAAAAATTAGCGCAATCGCCTGCCGACTCGCAAGCCGGATTAATGATCAAACTGCGCCATTTCCGGCGCAGGGAAATGGTCAGGATAGCGTGGCGGGATTTGGCCGGTTGGGCCGAATTATCGGAAACGCTGAGCGATTTATCGCATCTGGCCGATGCCTGCATTCAATATGCGCTGGATTTTCTCTATCGAGAGGCCTGCGAGCTGCGCGGCACGCCATTATTAGCCGACGGCACACCTCAGCAGATCGTGGTGCTGGGCATGGGCAAATTGGGCGCTTACGAATTGAATTATTCTTCCGACATCGACCTGATTTTCGCCTACGCAGAAGACGGCGTATTGCCGGACAGGAAAGAAACCACCTATGGCGAGTTTTTTACCAAGCTGTGCCGCAGTCTGGTGAAGGTTCTGGATGAGAGCACCGTGGACGGCTTTGTATTTCGTACCGATATACGTTTAAGGCCTTATGGCGATAGCGGCCCTATCATCATGAACTTTGACGGCATGGAAAACTATTACCAGACCCAGGCCAGGGAATGGGAGCGTTATGCGATGATTAAGGTGCGCCAAGTTGCCGGGGATTTTACCGTGGGCGCACAACTGATGGTCATGTTCAGGCCTTTTGTGTACCGCCGTTATCTCGATTACGGCGCGTTCGAAGAATTGCGTTCGTTAAAGGCGCAGATCACCCAGGAGTTAAGGCGCAAAGACCGCAGGGAAAATATCAAGCTGGGGCCGGGCGGCATCCGCGAAATCGAATTTATCGGCCAAGCTTTTCAGCTGATACGCGGCGGCAATGACAAAGCCTTGCAAACGCGTCCCATTCTGGATGTCTTGCAACTGCTAGGCGAGCTGGAGTTGCTGCCGCAAGCCGATGCCGATCAATTAAAGCAGTCATACCGCTTTTTGCGCCGGGTGGAAAACCATATCCAGCAATATCAAGATCTGCAAACCCACGATTTGCCGTCAGACCCGTCAGTGCAGCGGATATTGGCGTATTCGCTGGATTATTCCGACTGGGCTGGCTTTAAGCATGACCTGGATAAGGTAAGAGCACAGGTGCACGAAGTCTTCGACCAGGTTTTTTCGTTATCAAAACAGGATAGTACCAATCAGAACAGCCAAAAAATCTGGGCTTGCGTGGCCGATGATTCCGAGTTGATGGATTATCTAAAAGAATGCGGCATTGATGATACCGGCACCCTACTGGCTGCAATAAAAGATTTTAAACATTGCGCCGCCATCAGAAGAATGACGACCAAAGGTGCGGGCGTACTGGATCGGTTGATGCCGCAATTAATAGAAGCCGTGCAGCAGGTTGATAACCCGGATGAGACCTTGTTGCGGATACTTGGCTTGTTTGAGGCGGTAGCGGGCCGGAATGTGTATTTATCGTTATTGTCTGAGAATCCTAATGCCCTGTCTCAATTGATAAAATTATCATCGGCCAGTCCGTGGATTTGCGCTTATTTATCGCATTATCCGGTGTTATTCGATGAATTGCTCGATACTCGTTCTCTTTACGAGCCGCTTAAAAAAACCGATCTTGATCAACAGCTCGATATTTTGCTGGCTCAAATTGAGGTACAGGATTTGGAACAGCTGATGGTGGTGCTGCGCCAGTTTAAACAATTGAATGTGTTAAGAGTGGCCGCCGCCGATATTATGGGCGCAATTCCGCTGATGGTGGTCAGCGATTATCTGACCTATATCGCCGAAAGCATCGTCAGCCATGTTGTTGAACGTGCGTGGCTGATGCTGACCGACAAGCACGGCTTGCCGCCCGATACCGATAATACTTCCTTAGGCTTTGCGGTCATCGGTTTCGGCAAACTGGGCGGTATCGAGCTGGGCTACGGTTCCGATCTGGATCTGGTATTTTTGTACGATTGCCGGGACGGCAATGCGATGACCAATGGCAAAGCTTTCGCTCCTGCTCACGCCCCTCGCCTACGTCCTGTAGGCGAAAAGCCGATTTCCTGCGCCCAGTTTTATGGTCGTTTGGGGCTGAGGGTTAGGCATATTCTGGATACCAAAATGTTGTCCGGCGTGCTTTACGAAGTGGATATGCGCTTGCGGCCCAATGGCGACTCCGGCTTGTTGGTCGGTCATATCAATGCTTACGAGGATTATTTGAAAAATCAGGCTTGGACCTGGGAGTTACAGGCGCTGGTCAGAGGCCGGTTTGTTGCCGGTGATCCGCAATTGAAAGTTCAGTATGAGGCTATTCGCAGTCGGGTTTTGAGTTTGCCTCGGGATACTGAAAGCTTAAAAAAAGAAGTCCGCGAGATGCGCGAAAAAATGCGCGAGGCTTCGGCGGCCAATAAAGACCAGTTTGATCTCAAACAAAGCAAAGGCGGTATTGCTGATATTGAGTTTATAGTACAATTCGGTGTTTTAGATCGGGCCGCTAGAAATGTAGCGTTAACGACCTACACCGATAATGTAAGGCTGCTGGAAGGCTTGCAACAGCAGGGTTTTATGTCCCAAGCCGATGCGGAAACACTTAAAAATGCTTACTGCACCTATCGGGATTTCGGTCATAAACAGGTCTTGCAAGGGGATAAGGCGGTTATCGCCGAGGCCGAAGTGGCCAAAATAAGCGCTCAAGTCGAACAGATTTGGCATAAATACATGGAGTAGGGGCGATCCGGCACGACTGCATGGACAGATATTTGCTCCTGCAATATCTGCATTCACCACATCCCTGTGGATTATGCAGGAGGTAGAGCAACGCAGGAGCAGTTGCCGAGGTCGCCCGTTTAAACAAGGGCGACCTGCCGGATCGCCCCTACAATAAAATAAATAAACTTAATATTGGAGAATAAACGATGACGATGGACGATAGAGACGGCGTTATTTGGCTGGATGGAAAGTGGGTTGAGTGGCGCGAAGCTAAAGTCCATGTATTGACGCATACCTTGCACTATGGTCTTGGGGTATTTGAAGGCATAAGAGCGTATCACGCGGATAAAGGCACGGCGATTTTTAGGATGCAGGAACATACGGATCGCCTGTTTCGTTCCGCGCACATCATGAATATGAAAATGCCGTACGGTAAAGACGAGCTGAACCAGGTTCAGCTCGATGCGGTGGCTAAAAATAATCTGGATAGCGCCTATATTCGCAGCATGTGTTTTTTAGGGTCTGAAGGCATGGGGCTAAGAGCCGATAACCTGAAAGTTCATGTTATGGTTGCAGCTTGGTCATGGGGCGCTTATTTGGGTGCGGACAGCATAGAGCACGGCATTCGCATCCGTACCTCGTCTTATACCCGCAACCATCACAACAGCACCCTATGCAAAGCCAAAGCCAACGGCAATTACATCAACTCCATTCTGGCGCTACAGGAAGCCTTGTCCAATGGTTACGATGAAGCGTTGATGCTGGATCATGAAGGCTTTGCCGCAGAAGGCAGCGCCGAAAACCTGTTTATCGTGCGCAACGGCAAAATTTACACGCCGGAAACCACTTCCGCATTGGAAGGCATCACCCGCGATACGGTCATGACGATTGCCAGAGAACAAGGCTATGAAGTGATTGAAAAACGTATTACCCGCGATGAGATTTACATTGCCGATGAAGCGTTCTTTACCGGTTCTGCGGCTGAAGTGACGCCGATCAGGGAGTTGGATAATCGCGCCATAGGTTCCGGCAGTCGTGGACCGATCACCGAGCAGTTACAGTCGCTGTATTTCGATTATGTGTATGGACGCCGGGACGATCATGCCGACTGGTTGACTTACGTTGCTTAAGGATTTGAAAGAGCCACCTATCCTTTAATGTATCGACATCTAAACAACACGTCATCCCGGCAGGGAATGCCGGGATCCAGTAGCCAGGGATGGCAACCTCAGATCCCGCTAACCGTTTTTAGCTACATGAAACCCTATTGGTTTGTTTCTCGCATCCTTGTGTTCTGGATTCATGCGGAACATCCCTGTCCCGCACCCTGTCGGGTGGCTACGCCATGCAAATTGGTGATCCTGCCGATTTGTCCGGCAATCTCTGCCGGAATGACGGCGAAATGACTAGCGTAGATGCAAATGCCCCCAACGGCACAAAAAAAATCTTAGTCGTCGGCCCCTCCTGGGTCGGCGATATGGTCATGGCGCAAAGCCTGTTTATAGCGCTGAAACACAGCCATCCGGATTGCCGGATAGACGTGCTGGCTCCGTCATGGACATTATCCTTGCTGGAAAGAATGCCCGAAGTGAGCGAGGCCATTGCCATGCCTTTGCCGCGCGGCAAGTTTGCTTTGATGGATAGAATCAAACTGGGTCTGAGTCTGCGCTCTGAAGGCTACGATCAGGCCATCCTGCTGCCCAATTCATGGAAATCCGCAATCCCGCCGTTTTTTGCCAATATTCCGGTTCGTACCGGTTACATCGGCGAATGCCGCTGGGGTCTGCTTAACGATGCCAGAAAGCTGGATAAAAACCTGCTGATCATGACTGTGCAGCGGTTTGTCGCATTGGGCTTGCCCGCTGACGCGTCTATGCCGCCGGTGTGCCCAAAGCCTGCGTTAACGATCAGCAAAGACCGGCAACAGGCGGTCATCGATAAATTCAAGTTAACGCCAGTCGCGGCGGCGGCATACACACCAAAAATCCTGGCCTTATGTCCCGGTGCCGAATACGGCCCGGCAAAGCGCTGGCCGACCGAGTATTACGCCGAAGTCGCCCGGCATAAAATCGACCAGGGCTGGCAGGTCTGGCTGTTCGGTTCCGACAAGGATAAAGCCGATGCGGCACAAATCAACCGGGAAACTTCCGGTTTTTGCACCGATTTCACCGGCAGGACATCGCTAGCCGAGGCGGTGGATTTGATGTCGCTGGCCGATACCGTGGTCAGCAATGATTCGGGTTTGATGCATGTCGCCGCCGCGTTGGACAAAAAAATCATCGCCATTTACGGCTCATCGGATCCGGGTTTTACGCCGCCGTTGAATGCCAAGGCCCAGATTATCTCGTTGAATCTGGACTGCGCGCCCTGCTTCAAGCGCGAGTGTCCGCTAGGCCATACCCATTGCCTGACCGGGATCACGCCGGATCGGGTGCTTGAATATATAACGCTAGGGCCTCAGTGAAAATTGCGATCGTAAAACTCTCGGCCCTGGGAGACATCGTTCATGCGATGGTAGCCCTTCAGTTTATCAAGGCGCATTCTCCGGAGATTCATATCGACTGGATCGTAGAACAACGCTTCGCCGAAGTTTTAAAAAATAATCCCGACATCGATAACATTTTGACGGTTAACCTGAAAGCCTTAAAAACCGACAAGGCCGGAATTTTTGCGCAGCTTAAAAAAATACGCAGCTATGCAAAAAATAATTATGACTTGGTTATCGATGCCCAAGGCCTGATTAAATCTGCGATCACCGCCAAACTGGTATCGCCAGGGAAGGTGTGTATGCCGCAAGCCGGTTGCGGAAAACGCATCGCCGGATTCGATGCCGATTCCATCAGGGAAAAAGCCGCATCATGGTTTTATGACATTAAAGTGGCCTGCGCTTACGATGCCAATACCATCGACAGAAATGCGTTGATACTGTCCAGCCCTTTAGGGATCGCCATTACCAAAGAGCAAATCCTGAACAAAAAGCCGTTTTTGTTTTTCAGCAACGAAGATCCGCAAATATACGATTTCCTGTTAAAAGACCGGCTTAATATCGTGCTGGTGATTGGTTCGACCTGGGACAGCCGCAACTATCCGGCAGCCAAGTTTGTTGAAATCGCCGAGGCCTTGCAGCAAAACTGCCTGGTCATCTGGGGCGGCGAGCAGGAAAAAGCCGCAGCGGAGTGGATGGCGACGCAATCCGGACTGATCAAGGTCATGCCCAAGCTGGATTTGAACAGCCTGAAAGCGCTGATAGCCAAGGCCGATTTACTGATCGGCAACGACACAGGCCCGACCCACATGGCCTGGGGGCTAAATCGACCGTCAATCACCATTTTCGGCCCGACCCCGGTCAGCCGGGTTTATCAGACCGACATCAACAAAGTGGTCAAGTCCGCTTCCATCGTCAATCCGCATAAGCTCAACAAGCAGGATTATTCGATTAAGGACATTGATGAACAGGTAATTGTCAAGCAGGCGAAGTTGTTATTGGCATTGTAAATAAAACAGGATTTATGGCTTTGACAGCAACCGAAAGGCCTGCTGTCGCCCAAGTCTGCGGAACAGTTAGATGCTTAACGAAGCACTAACACCGCAAGAACAAAAAACGATTATTATTTCAGTTTTGGATATTTTAAAAAATAGGATTATAAATAAAAAGGTACGCTACAGTTTTTTGGCGTCAACAATGTGCTTAAGCCTGCTTTAATCGTCAATCGGTATAAATGGGTTATTCGATTAAGGGCATCAATGATGCAGGCAATTAGCGAGCAGGAAAAAATTTTATGGTTGTTATGAATAAAAAACAGAATTTTAGCTCCACAACAACACAGTCCAACTTAAAAGCAGAAAATCTTGATCCCAAGAAAACCGTTAGGAATTAAAAAAATACCTGGGACTTTGTTAGTATAAAATGTTCAGTTAAACAGCAGGTTCATTTGATAGGTGATAACGCTTACGAGACTGTGAAAGTATTATCCAAATCGAGCTGAAAAAATTATTTACCACAGAGAACACGAAGGACACGGAGAAAATAACAGCATTAATTCAAGGCATTAAAAACTTCGTGCTCTCCGTGTTCTTCGTGGTTATTTTCTAAATACGAATACTTTCACAGTCTCTTACTTGATTGAAAAAGTTGAACGCTCTAACCTACAGACACTCACTACCATACCA